>JAAYGO010000212.1 GCA_012727685.1 Bacillota bacterium
AACGAACTACGTCCATGAGGAACCTCTGCCTCCTTCGGGGGGTATTCATTCTTAGGCGAATGTGAGGTTCCTCTTCTATTCCTATATGGAAATATCCTCCATAAACCTACGATAATTTTACACTAACTTGAAATAATTAGGATAGCGGGCTTCCACCGCCAAGCTTTCGCCCATGCCGGGCGCATAGAAAAGGAACCGCCGTTTTTTAGCTAAAAACGGCGGTTATATTAAGTCGCAGAATCATGTTGCTTTAAACAGTGCTAATTTATTTCGGTGGTGCTGGAATGAATCCTTGATCCATCATTACTTTGGTGAGATTCTGCGAACGTTCAATCTTCTCTTTCGCCATGGCGAAGATCTCATCCCGGCTTAACTGCAGGCGGGCCACGCCTTCTTCAATCGCCTTCAGCGCTGTAGCGGTAGCCACCCGTGGGAAGACCTCCGACATATCCATGGTCGGTAAGATTTTTTCAGGGTCTTTCCCGCCGTTAGGGGCGCAGGCAGCCAATTCTTCGGCAGCGGCGATGCACATGCCGTCGGTGATGGTTCTGGCCTGAACGTCTAACACTCCCCTGAATAAGGCCGGGAATCCGAGGGAGTTGTTAACCTGGTTCGGGAAATCGGAGCGTCCGGTAGCCACGATGGCCGCCCCAGCCTCCTTGGCTTCCCACGGCCAGATCTCCGGATTGGGGTTGGCGCAGGCAAACACAATGGCATCCTTGGCCATGGAGGCGATCCATTCCTTCTTCAGGGTGCCGGGACCGGGTTTGGAGAGGGCAATGACGGCGTCGGCTCCCTTAAAGGCTTCCACCCCATCGAGGACCCCTGCACCATTGGTCTTCTGGCAAAGTTCCCATTTTAGCCGGTGCCCTTTCAAATCGTCGCGTCCCTTATGGAGGGTACCCTTGCTGTCAATCAAAATCACTTTCTCCGGGTCGATCCCGGCGGCCATCAGCAGCCGTATCGTGCAGAGGTTGGCCGCTCCGGCCCCGTTCATTACCAGCTTGATATCGCCAATCTTCTTTCCGACGATTTTGAGCGCATTGATCAACCCGGCCAGGTTCACCAGGGCGGTACCCTGCTGGTCGTCGTGCCAGACGGGAATTTCACACTCTTCCCGCAGGCGGTCCAGGATATCAAAGCACTTGGGGCTGGCTATATCCTCCAGGTTGATCCCGCCAAAGCTGGGTTGCAGCATTTTAACGAACTTAATGAGCTCTTCCGGATCCTTGGTATCAACACAGATGGGGAAAGCATCAACGCCGCCGAGATATTTAAATAGAAGCGCCTTGCCTTCCATGACCGGCATGCTCGCTTCGGGCCCGATGTCACCCAGCCCAAGCACCCTGGTCCCGTCGGAGACTACAGCCACAAAATTGCCCTTGTTCGTATATTTATATACATCGTCTTTATTGGCGGCGATCGCCTTGCAAGGGGCCGCCACCCCTGGAGAATACCAGATCGCAAAATCATCAATCCCCCGCACGCAGCTTTTCAAGGCTACTTCAACCTTGCCGCGATAAAAGGGGTGCAGCTTTAAGGCATCCTCAGCCGGCTTATTCGCTTTGGCCAGCAAATCGTCTTTATTTGTCATTCTTTGTCCACTCCTTCCTTGATTTGGTGATGATTACCTGGCGTAAGCCTTGACTCCTTCTTCATAAAGGTCATTGCCGTAAGCGTCATTGATCACTGTGGCGGGGAAATCTTTCACTTCCAGCCGGTAGATGGCTTCGGCCCCCAGCTCGGGGTAAGCGACCACTTCACTCTTGAGCACCCTTTTTGACAGGAGCGCCCCGGCTCCCCCCACGGCAGCGAGATAAACCCCTTTAAATTTCTGCAGTGCTTCCTTGACCGCCGCATTGCGGAAGCCTTTACCAATGCACGCCTTAAGGCCGTGCTCCAAGATCAGAGGGGTATAGGCATCCATGCGGCCGCTGGTCGTCGGGCCGGCAGAGCCGATGGCCTGTCCCGGTTTCGCCGGTGTCGGTCCCACGTAATAGATGATCTGGCCTTTTAAATCTATTGGCAGCGGCTGGCCGGCCTTGATTAGTTCGGCCATTTTTTTATGGGCGGCGTCCCGGGCGGTATAGATCACACCGCTAATCAGGACATTATCGCCTGCTTTCAACTGGAGCACATCGTTATCGCTAAGAGGAGCACTTAAACGTTTAATCTCCACGGGAAAACCTCCTTCAACCAAACTGAGATAGTTTTTTTTAAGCCTAAATAACGCGTTCCACATGGCGGGCCACATGGCAGTTAATGTTTACTGCCGCCGGCATGCTTGCAATATGAGCCGGATAGGTTTCAATGTGCACTGCCAGGGCGGTCACACGCCCGCCAAAGCCCTGCGGTCCAATACCCAGATCGTTGATCTTTTTGAGGATTTTTTGCTCCAGGTCGGCATAGAATGGATCCGGGTTGGGCTGCCCCAGGGGCCTTAACAGCGCTTTTTTAGCCAGCACCGCCACCTTGTCAAAGGTGCCGCCGATGGCCACGCCAACCACGATGGGCGGGCAGGGATTGGCCCCTGACGCTTTAACGTGGTTCACGACGAAATCAACAACGCCTTCCACGCCATCGGACGGCTTGAGCATTTTCACGGCGCTCATATTTTCGCTGCCGCCGCCCTTGGGCGCGAAAATAATTTTCACCTTGTCCCCGGGAACAATGGAGGTATAAACAACGGCAGGGGTATTGTCACCGGTATTCACCCTGTTCAGCGGATCTTTGACGATTGACTTCCGCAGATAACCCTCGGTGTAGCCTTTGCGCACCCCTGCATTGATTGCATCTTCGAGGGAGCCTTCCCCGGCCAGGTAAGCATCCTTGCCCCACTCCACGAAAAAGACCGCAAATCCCGTATCCTGGCAAACCGGAATCTTTTCGTTGCGCGCGATCTCCAGGTTTTCGAGAAGCTGCCGCAACACCTCTTTACCCGTGGGCGACTCCTCTCGTTCCAGCGCTTTTTGCAAAGCGTTAACCACGTCATCCCCCAGGTAGAGGTTTGCCTCCTCACACATCTCCGCCACTACGTTGATTATTGTTTCCGCTTTAACTTCCCGCAACTCTTATCGCCCCCATCATGCTAAAATTTTAATAATACCATTTAAACCGCCCGTTAAAAGAGACGGTTTCCCAACAGTCATGCAATTCATGTACCGGCTTGCCGGTTTATTACGGCATCCGAAAAAATGTTTTGGGCTGCGCCTTCCTTTTGGGTTCTGCAACTCTGACTAAATTATTAATGCAAATGCCGTGCCAACTTCTGCAAAGCCTGGCTGACATGATGCGGTCGTGCAGCTATAAATTTTTTGCTTTGAGCGCATTAGAAGGGTAATCGCTCATTTTGAAAATAACAATATGAAAGGTTATTTCAGCTTGTCACCGCTACTATTAATAACTGGCTGGCACGCCAGGAATATCTTCTTATGATTTCACGTTCCACTTAAAAATTCCTTTATTTATTAATTTATAATTAAGCTTTACATATCATATCATATTAAAAGTTTTATCTACCATAGACGAAGGCCTCATTATTTGCTAAAATTATAATGTCAGGGCCAAATCGATTTCGGATTGCGTATTTAGACCGGTAGATTCGTTCCGGCCATCCATATCTCTGCTGGCCGGCCATCATTTAAGAAACGAAAACCACGTTCATAGAGAAAGATACAGATTATCAAATAATGCAGAATAGAAAAATAGAGCATGTTTTTATGGTATGAAATTTGCAGGATCAAACTTATACATATAGTTAAGTTGCCGACCATTTTACTTACTCCTGTTTGAAAATGCAGCGTAAACGCAGTATCCAGATAATAGACAATAATAGAAATCTGGATATCAAGAAAGGTATGAGGAAAGAATGTTCGGGTTGTCCAAAATTAGGACGGCTGCAGAAGCCGCCATGGCCATCAGAGATGGGGCAGCCATCGGCATATGCACACTTGGATTGGCTGGATGGCCAGAAGAAGTAGCCCGAGCAATCGAGAAGCGCTTTATTAGAATCAGGAAAACCCCGAAATTTGACCATCGCATCCAGTTCCGCACCGGAGATCTAGGGATTACTCGCTTAGGATTCCAGGACCTTGTAAAAAGGTGGATTGCCGGGCATATGGGGCAGGCACCGGAAATGAGGAAACTGGCTTACAAAGCAGAGGCCATTGAGCATCAAGCCCAGCACGACCATTACGACGGCGGCGTTGATCTGGCTATTCTGGGCATAGCCCAGGCGGACAGCGAGGGCAATATCAATGTCACCAAATTTAGCAACCGGCTAATCGGTTGCGGCGGTTTTATCAACATCAGCCGGAACGCCAATAAAATGGTTTTTTGCGGCACCTTTACCGCCGGAAACCTCGAGGTCGCCGTTGAGAATGGCAAATTAGATATCCGAGAGGAAAGAAAAGTAAAAAAATCGGTCGAACAGGTTGACCAGGTTACTTACGGAGACAAATATGCGCGAAAAGTAAAGCAGCCAGCGGTTTACGTTACCGAAAAGGCTGTTTTTTCTTGGCAGCCGGAAGGGCTTGTATGATGAAATTACTTCCGGCATTGACCTGGAAGGAGATGTCCTGGCTCAAATGGAATTTCAACCAAGAAACACGCCCAATCTAAAGACCATGCCCGCTCAACTCTTCAACACGGAGTGGGGTCAGCTCCGGCGAATTGTCCAGAATAAACACCAGTTATGATCTGCAGCAAGTCGCCGGTTAATTATTATATTTATTTTACAAGAAAGGAGTTTTTAGCATGAGCCAAAAGTTCAAGGTTGGTGTAGTAGGGGCTGGAAACATGGGAAGCGGTATCGCCCAGAAGCTGGCCCAAGAGGGTTTTTCCGTGGTTATGGTAGATACCAAGGATGAGTTTGTGGAACGCGGCTTCAAAAATATCCGCGCAACCCTGGATGAAGGGGTGAAGCGCAACATCTTTACCCCGGAGAAGGTGGAGGGGATTCTCGGCCGCATCCAGGGGACCACAGACTTAAATGCCGTCAAAGATTGCGACCTGGTAATCGAAGCGATCTTTGAAGACGAGAAGATCAAAGGAGAGCTTTTCGCCAAGTTGGACCAGATTTGCGATCCGAAGACGATTTTTGCCACTAACACCTCCAGTTTCTATGTGGGCAACCTTGCTAAATGGACCAAGCGCCCCGATCGCTTTGTGGGCACCCACTACTTCTTCCACCCTGCCAAGAACCGCCTGGTGGAAATTATCTCGCACGAGGGGACCAGCGAAGAGACCAAGGAGAAAGTTTTGCAGATCGCCAATCTGCACGGCAAGACTCCCATTGTCGTGAAGGATTCGCCGGGATTCAGTGTCAACCGCATCTTTATCCCCTGGTATGTGGAAGCGATCCGCATCATCGAAGAGGGGCTGGCCAATGTTCCCACCGTCAACGAGGCGACCAAGCGTGCCTTCGGCATCGGGCTCGGTCTCTTCGATCTTTGGAACATGTCAGGCGGAACCGTGATCGGCCTGCATGGAGCCCGGACTCTCGGAAAAGAACTTGGCAATTTCTATGCGCCGCCCGAACTGCTGCGCCACCAGGTGGAAGACTTAAAGCAGGACTTCAGCCTGGAAGGTGAAATCGACGAAAGCAAAATGGATCTTATCGCCGAGCGCCTCTATGCCGTGGCCATGGCCGTTGCCGCAGCCCAGGTGGACGAAGGGGTGGCCACTAAAGAAGATGTGGACCGGGGCACCAAGATTGGCCTGGCCTGGCGCCAGGGACCCTTTGAGCTGATGAACAGCATGGGGATTGAGAAAGCCTACCAGATGGTGAAAAAGCTGACCGAACGCCACCCGGACTTCAAGATGCCCAAGCTGTTGGAAGAGCAGTATAAAAAAGGCGAACCCTTCACCTTCAACTATGTTGACCTTGAAATAGTGGGTGATCTGGCTTACATCACTGTTAACCGTCCCGAAGCGATGAACGCGCTCAACCCGACTGTTGTCGACCAGCTGGAACAGAAATTTGACGAAGCCGAGAGTAACCCCGCCGTTAAGGCAATCGTAATCCGCGGTAAAGGAAAAGCCTTTATCGCCGGCGCAGATATTAAGTGGTTTGTTAAAAACATCAAGGAGAACACCCTTGATAAGACCTATGCCTTTACCCGCAAAGGACAAGATTTACTGCTGCGCTTTGAAAATTCCCCGAAGATGACCATCGCCTTGCTTGACGGGCTCTCCCTCGGCGGGGGCAGTGAAGTGGCCCTGGCCTGCCAGGCCATCGTCTCCACGCCGAACGGCTCTTTCGGCCTCCCTGAGACCGGGATCGGCATTTTCCCCGGCCTGGGCGGCATGATCCGCCTGGCACGGCACCTCGGCACTGACCTGGCCAAGTATTTTGTGTTTACGGGCGAATGGATTAAGGCAGAAGATGCTTATGCCATGGGTCTCGTAACCAAACTGGTGGAACGGACGGAAGTTGATAAAGCCATTGCCGAAGTAGTGGCCGCAGGGAAATTTGACAAATACCGCCCGCGCGAGATTCCCGCTAAATTCGCGGAAGCCAAGGCTGCTTTTTCACCGGAAAACGTGGCGCGGCTGTTGAGAGGAGAACCGCCGCAGGGCGTTGACCCGGCCTTTGCCGAAAAACTGGTCAAAATCGTGTCGAAAAAAGCCCCCATTGCACTGCGCATGGCTCATGAACTGATGGACGCTCAGGCGAAGGTTTCCATTGAAAAGGCCATTGATCTTGAGCTGGAGCGGCTCTATGATATCTTCTCCACCGAGGACGCTCTGGCCGGGCTGCAATCGCCGGGACGCCCGCCGCAATTCAAGGGCAAATAGAGTAGTTGAAAAAGTGAACATTTAGACACCAGGAAAAAACAAAGGGGCAAGCATACACAGGGGCAGGTCCGACCCGGCCTTGCCCCTGGTGAGCCCCTGGTGAAAGGAGAACAAGAATGTTAACCAAAGCCTATATTCCCTACCGAGGATATTACAGCACCCCGTTTTGTAAATGGCAGGGCAGCTTAGCCAATGAAAATGCTATTGAACTGGGAGCCCAGACCAGCAAGCGCTGGTTTGAAAGCAAAGGCATAGACCAGAAAAAGGAAATCGAATATCTCTACCTGGGGATCACGGTTGGACAGCACCGCGTCTTTTTCGGATCGACCTGGGCCGCTTTTCTGATGGGCGCTCCCGATATTCCCGGCATGACCATCATGCAGGCCTGTTCCACCTGCACCACCACGGTTTTTAACGCCTGTTCCGCAGTGGAAACGGGCAATGTGGAAACGGCCTATTGCCTATTAGTGGACCGCTGCTCCAACTCGCCGCACACCGTCTGGCCCAACCCGATGGGCCCCGGCGGCGAGGTCATCCACGAAAACTGGTTCATGGACAACGTGGCAGCCGATCCCTCCACCGGCTTTGGCATGCTGATAACGGCGGAGAATGTGGCCAAAGAAAACGGCTTTACCCGCGAGCAGGCCGATGAACTGGTCTGGATCCGTTATGAGCAGTATGCCCAGGCCCTGGCCAATGACCGTGCTTTCCAGAAGCGCTACATGTTTCCCGTAGAAGTGAAGGTCTCCCGCAAGGAAACCAGGTTGATTGATGCCGATGAGGGCGTAACGGCCACTTCAAAAGAGGCGCTGGCCCGCTTGCGTCCCGTGGCCGAGGGCGGCATCCACACCTTTGGCGCGCAGACCCACCCCGCTGACGGCAACGCCGGGATCATCGTCACCACCAAAGAGCGCGCCAAAGCGCTTAGCGCAGACCCCAACATTCCGATCCAGGTTGTCTCCTACGGCTTTGCCCGGACGAAAAAGGCGTTCATGCCCATGGCCCCGGCACCGGCGGCCCGGATGGCGATGGAGCGTGCAGGCGTGACCGTGAAGGACATGGTCTCGATCAAGAACCACAACCCGTTTATTGCCAACGACTTATACCTGGCCAAAGATCTGGGGATCGATCCCGCTTCCATCAACAACTACGGCAGCTCATTGGTCTACGGCCACCCGCAGGCACCCACAGTGGCCCGGCTCCTGATCGAAGCGATCGAAGAGGCTGTCATTAAAGGTGGCGGATACGCCCTGGTCTCCGGCTGCGCAGCCGGAGATACGGCAGCCGCCCTGGTGGTTAAAGTCGGTTAAGTGATTGGACTGCTTCACGTGCGGGAGATACTGCCGGGCTTTAGAAACCGGCCGTATCTCCCCGCATAATCTTGGAGAGCCCATAATATTACTTTAAAAGCGGCAAACATGGTCCACTTAGCCGTAGGGGTTTAATGGCGCTTGGAAGAAAATGTGAAAGGGTGATAGAATGACTCCTTTCGATGATGATGCAATGCCTGATCAGATTTTGGAAGAAAATCAGGTTTCAGAAGATAAAAAGGAAGAAAAAAAGTATACCTTGCTAGAAGCCGCAGTGGAACTGGCGCCCCTTTTTCAGAAACTGGTAGCTCTGGATTGCGCCATTGCCGTTACTGACCGGGAAAAATTTCTTGCCGATTGTACCGGAGAGGACAGCGAGCTAATCAGCAACCAGGGGAAGGAGATTTCTGAAGAGGGCTCGGTTTACCATGCGATGAGAACAGGGGAACTGTATAAAACAATTATTCCTAAAGAAGCCTACGGTATTCCCTTTAAATCAACCGCCTTCCCGATCAGGGATGAAACAGGACAGATCATCGGCTGCCTCGGAATGGCTTTAAGCCTGAAAAACCAGGAGACCCTCAATGAAGCGGCGCGCACTTTTTCTTCCACCTGCGAGGAAGTAGTTGCTTCAACTGAGGAACTGGCCGCCTCGGCCGAGGAATTAGCATCCAGAATGGAAACCCTGAACGCTTTCCAAAAGGACATGGTTGAAAAAGTTGAGCGGACCGACACGATCTTAAACATTATCAAAAAAATTGCCGAAAATTCAAACCTGCTGGGACTTAACGCCGCCATTGAAGCAGCCCGCGTCGGGGCTGAAGGCCGTGGTTTTGAAGTTGTGGCCACCGAAATTCGTAAGATGGCGGAAAGCAGCGCCAAATCGGTGGAAGAGATCAAAACGATTATAGATACGATCAAGAAACAGGTCGCGACGATTAGTGACGAGATTGTTAATATTTTGCAAATCTCACAACAACAAGCCTCCTCTTCCGAAGAAATTACAGCATCAATGCAAAATTTAATAGTCTATGTGGAAAATATTGAGAATATAGCCAACCTGATCTAATCATCGTTGCCAGCGGTTCACATCCAGGCAAGGCTTGCAGTCACCTTCATCTTTCATTCGCCAAAGACATTAAAATATAATAAAATACATACGCGTTAAAGTTTAGGGACAGGCCTGTTATTTCAGACCCGTCCCTAAACGTGCAGGGCAGCCGCCCAAAAGAGATCCCTCGCTTCGCCCTCTTACTGTCAATCTGAGCACGCTTACTGTCATCCCTGAACGCAACAAAGGATCTCGCTACGCTGCCACGCTTTAAAATCCCTCTAGAGAAGCCAGGGGCCGTGCAGCAATGCGTTCCGCCATTTCTCCCGCAAATCAGGGTAACGGGACGCCAGTTCTTCCACCAGATCGGCCATTTCCTGCCGCTTGGTGCGGCCGCTGATCGGGCAGGCGCTTTTAATCACCGGCCAGCCTTCACGCCGGGCCAGGGCGGAGATCGTTTTCTCCGGTATCTGGACCAGGGGCCTGATCTGGGTCAGCCCGGTCCGATCTAGAAAGGTAACCGGTTTAAATGTTTCCATTCTCCCGGTAAAAATCAGGTTCATCAGATAAGTCTGGATGGCATCGTCAAGGTGATGCCCGAGGGCCACCTTCCCGGCACCCAACCTTAAGGCGGCCTGGTGCAAGGCGCCGCGACGCAAATTAGCGCAGAGGGCGCAGGGATTCTTTTCCCGGCGCCGTTCAAACACGATCCGGTAGATGGGCGTTTTTTCAATATGGAGCGGCACCGCAAAGGTATCAGCAAGGCGGAGCAGCGCGCCGCGGTCTAGCGGCCGGCCCAGGTCGACATGCACGGCGATTAACTCAAAGCGGAAGGGCGCATGTTTTTGAAAGAGCTTCAGCATGTAAAGGAGGGCGCAACTGTCCTTCCCGCCCGAAAACCCGGCCACAACGGTATCACCCGCTTCGATCATGCCATTATGGTAAATCGTCTGTTTCACCCTGGTTAAAAACCACTTAGAGTCACTTTTACGCAGGGGAAGACCACCTCTCAAAACCGTTCTCAGCCAAAGCCAAGCCCGAATTTAATTTTTAATCAAGATTATAACAGTATTGCCCCTCCAGTTCCAGCGCCCGGTGCTTTGTATATAGTGTTTTCTTAAAATTATTTAAGATCAGGGTCACGGAGGCAATAGTTTTCTAATAATTTTATGTTAAAATTAAGTCGTAAAGGGGGCTTTGAGGATGGAGACAAAACAAAAACCGAGGAAGCAGAAGAGAAAAACCGGTTTTACCAGTATCGCAGTGCTGCTCCTGCTGCTGGCAGTGGTTGCTTTTGGCGCCGGTTACGGGGTAATGGTTTTTAACCTGGATGAAAAGGCGCTGCTCGCTTTCCGGGCATGGTTTGGTTCCGGCGATCCCGAAACTGTTTTACCGCCGCCGCAGGAGACCCGGGATCCTTCTGGCAATCAGGACGAACCTTCCGTACAACCGGAAGAGCCGGAAGAGCCGGAGCCCGGGACAGCAGGCCCGGACCCCAATCAAGAGACAGGCGAGGAGCCGGATCCGAATGGCACTGCAGAGCCGGAAGTTCCGATTATCTACGTTGACCAGGTCTTGTTGATCCCCAGCTCCGGCGGAGGGGGCTTTGCCAGCTCGCAGGTTGTGGAACGCGGCACCTTATCCACCGGGGAAAAACAGATTGCCCTTACCTTTGATACCGGCTGGCTCTTTGAACAAACCATCCCCCTGCTCGATGACCTGGACCGGTATGATGTGACTGCGACGTTTTTCCCGAGGGCGCTCTGGGTCAAGGATCACCCGGAACTGGCACAGGAAATTGCCAGGCGGGGGCATACCCTGGGCAATCACTCGTTGACCCACCCCCATATGAAGGCCATGTCCGCCGATGAGATCAGGGCGGAGATCCGGGAATCCACCGCAATTATCCAGCAGATTACCGGAGTTAAGCCCTACCTTTTTCGCCCGCCTTACGGAGAATACAACAATACGGTTTTAGAAATCCTGGCCGAAGAGGGTTATCCCTATACGATCATGTGGTCAGTAGATACCCTGGACTGGGCTGCGGGAACAACCATGGCCGTGAATGGAAAGCAGGTCTTCATCGATACCGAATTTATCATCGACCGGGTCCTGAACAGCGCTTCGGCAAACGGGATCGTGTTGATGCATATCGGCGGTCCCAGCACGGTAGAAGCCTTGCCGCGCATCATCGAGGGGCTGCAGGATCAAGGCTACAACTTTGCCACTGTTGACGAGATGCTCCCCAGGCCTGAAGGGGGGCCGATCCACCACACGGTTAAAAAAGGGGAGACCCTCTACAGCATCGCCAGGCGTTACGGGGTCAGCATCGAGGAGATCATCGCCTATAACCAGTTAGATTAATAGTGAGGGTAGGGACGGTTCACGCCGTTCCTTTTTTACCGCCGGCTGAAGAGGAGCTCAAAGCGCGGGAGCCTGATCCGCAGTCCCGGAGCACGGTTCAGGATGGCGCCACCGGCAGTGATTACCTGCAGGCGCTGGACCCGCTCCGCAATTTTCTCCAGGTATAAGGAAAAACTGGCGGCCGCCTGCTCTGAAGCAAAATGCAAGCCTTCCATATTGATGACCAGGTGGAAACATCGGCGCGGCAAAAAGCTTTTCAGGGTCCGGTGCAGCTCGACAAGCGTTAACCTGCCGATGATCCCGCGCAACCGCAGGTGCAGGATCCCATTGTTCTCAGTTAAGGAGATTTTGAGCGGCAGTCCGGCTGGCGATTCCTCTTTGCCGTCCCGGCCTTTTAAAAGCCGGTAAAAAAGAGGGATCGGCTGAGGCTCAAGATTTTGCAGCATCCCCAGGTACCGGAGGTACCACCGGTTTTTATATTCAAAATGACGGGACAAGCCCAAGCCGATGACGCGGTAGAGGGCGGAGCCCCAGCCCGTTAAGGTTAAGTTTTGGAAAACATGGCGCAGGGAGTAAAACCGTTTAAAAGCCCTGATTGTCTCTTCCTGAAGCTGTTCCGGAGTCATCAAGGCCGGCTGGAAGACGGCGTGATGGCCGTCATATAACTCCCAATCCCTGGTCAACAGCCTGCCCTCTGCCTCCAATTTCTTAAAAAGCTGTGTCCCAGGCAGCGGGGTGAGGATCAGGAACTGCACGCTGTCCACCCGGGTTTGAAGCGCAAAATCAACGGTGTCCCGGATAGTCTGCACGGTATCAAAGTCACTGCCGAATACAAACATGCCGTGCACCCGGATGCCATGCTGGTGAAAACGGCGGATGCACAAACTGATATCCTCCACTGTTTGCTGCTTATTGTAATGCTCAAGGGTGTCCGGGTTTATGGACTCCAGGCCGATATAAACGATCTTGCAGCCCGCGCGCTGCAAAAGTTGCAGCAGCTCTTCATCCCGGGCCACCTCGGCCCGAACCTGCGCGCCCCACCCTTTCAACCCGATCTGGCGGTCAATCATACCGCGCAGCAGCTCCCGGCTGCGGGCGGGATGGGCGGTAAAATTATCGTCGCAAAAAAAGAGATGGCGGCCGCGGTAGGCGGTCAATTCCTGCAGAATCTTTTCGGTGCTGCGATAGCGGTAGCGGCGGCCGAACATGGGCGTCACGCTGCAGAAGATGCAATTGTAGGGACAGCCGCGCGAGGTCATCACGGGGATGCTGCGCAGCGGCTTTTGATTGTCAAAGAGAGTAAAATCGGGGGGCGGCACCTGGTCCAGTTCCACCGGGTCGGGGTCACAGGGATTATGGATGGCCGCCCCCTCATGACAGTATGAAACACCGGGAATATGATGGGGCGGTTCACCCTTTTCCAGGGCCTGCACCAGCGGTAGAAAGGTGCAGTCCGCTTCGCCGCGCACGACGTAGTCGGCATAAAGCAGCGCTTCGTCAGGCATATAGGTGGCATGGATGCCGCCCAAAACTACCGGAATGCGCCGTGCGCGGAGATAGCCGGCCATCCGGTAGGCTTCCCGGCTGGTCGCGGTCGTGGTGGAAATCCCGACCAGGTCGGCGTCCAGGATCCGGGACCATGGCAAGGAGCCGCTTGTTCCAACATAAAGGTTAACCGCGTAGCCGGCGGCTTTCAGTTGGACGCCAAGAATTGGCAACCCCAGCCTGGGCATGCGCACACTCTTATAAACGTGATCCGCTTTCGATTGGGGCTCGATCAGCACGATCTTCTTCATTGTGTATCCCTCCCTAACAGCTAACGTCCGGGTTAGTATTTAGCATGATACCGTAATCGGTTAATTATTCCACCCGGCTCTCGCCGCTTAAGGAGAGAAACAGAATCGGGGATATGACCGGAATAGCACACAGAAATTTAAAAAAAGGAATAAGCCTGCCAGGTAAAGCTTATTCCTTTTGTAATCCATAAATTGCCAGATTGCCGTTTACTTGATAAACCGGATGCAAAGGGGGTATGAATATTCTTCCCCGTTGTTGGCCTTGACCGTGGCAATAATGCAAAAGACCAGGTCAAAAACATAGATCAGCGGCATCAAGATGGCGCCGATGATGATGAATGTTAGCAGGAATGCCACAAAGAAGTAAATGGCAATGCTGATCTGGAAATTGAGGGCTTCTTTTGCCTGCTTTTCGACCCAGGGCGATTCATCCTTTTTAATCAGCCAGATGACAAGAGCACCAATAAATCCAGTAAAAATTCCCAGCAAATGAGCCAGCATCCCAAAAGTTTTCTCTTCCGGTTTTAAGGAAGTGGCGGGTACTTCACTCATGCTTACTAACCTCCTCAGAATAATTTAAAACTAAGGATAGTCAACTGTAATAGCCCTCGGGGATCTCCCAGCCTTATACCCCCATAGATAATTCTACGAGGAGCGGAAAACTCCTTTTCCTTTCTGAAAAATATTTCACCCCGCTTAAATAACGGAAAAAAAACTCTTTTTTTACAACCGTAGCAGGTATTTGTTTTTAACGACACGAATACTTAATACGATAGAGTAAATGCGAATAATTGTTATAAGCCGTAACCATCCTATTCGGAGGAGGTGATAGTTGTGACGGAATATATCCCCCCCAGCCACCTGAGCAGGCAGCACCACCCAGTCCGCCTCCCAATTACCTGGTCTTTGCGATCCTGGTTACTATTTTCTGCTGCCTTCCCTTCGGGATCGTAGCCATTGTCTTCGCCGCCCAGGTAAACTCCAAGGCAGCCGCCGGTGATTATGCAGGTGCCCTGGATGCCTCGAAAAAAGCGAAAACCTGGTGTTGGGTTGCCTTTATCCTGGGGCTTATTTGGTGCATCGGCTGGATTGTCGCCACGTTCATGGGGTTGTTGAGCAACATTTCTTTCTATGAAAGTTTCAGTTTTTAATCATCTTTCCCATTATAACAAGTCATGAAAAGGAAAAGGGGGTAAGGCTAATTCAGGCGGATTTGCAAACCCCCTTTATCATTTACATTCGCAGATGATTAGGCCTCTGTTTCCACCACGATTAGTCTTTTTAAAAACCACCATCCCCGGTAATCAACGGTCAACCGCTTGCTCTTCAGTTCATCCCTGACATAAAAAACCAGGCCGTCCTTTTCAATCATCGTATACCCATCCTTTGACTGCGGTTCTCCTGCTTTCACGGCAGTTGTCACTGTACAGCCAGCTCACCCGTACCGGTAAAGCCGGTCAATAGTATAGCTGCCCGGCTGCCGGGAAAGATATTGCTGCGCGCTGGGGGTAACCACTATTTGCACGCAGGTCACCTCCTCTTGAAACAATATTATGTTAACTACAATATTATGTAAACTATTAGATCGGGGAAACCTTTATCCTTCCAGCATTTCCAGGGCCACTGCCACGATGTGTTCGGCGCTGAAGCCCATCTTCTCCATGAGCAGCTCCCCCGGAGCCGAGGCGCCAAAACCATGAAGTCCGATTATCCGGCCCGCCGCACCGGTAAAGATCTCCCAGCCCATGGGCAGGGCCGCTTCCACAGCCAGCCTTTTCTCCACCTGTGGCGGCAGCACTGCCGCACGGTATGCCTCATCCTGTTCCCGGAAAAGTTCCCAGCAGGGCAGGCTGACCAGCCGCACGCTAAAACCCTTTTCCTGCAGCCGGCGCTGCGCTTCAAGAGCCGGCGCCACCTCCGAGCCGGTGGCCATAATGATTAGATCGAGTTTATGTCCCCCTTCCCGGCGCAGCACATAGCCGCCCCGCAAGGCGGCCGGCCCCGTCTCCTCGAGCTGCGGCAGCTCCTGGCGGGTCAGGATCAGGGCTGTCGGCCCGCCGGTACGCCGCAGTGCATGCAGCCACGCCGCCACCGTTTCCCGGCCGTCTGCCGGGCGGAAGACGTGCAGATTGGGTATGGAACGCAGGTTGGCAAGGTGCTCCACCGGCTGGTGGGTCGGGCCGTCCTCGCCCACGGCAATGCTGTCGTGAGTAAAAATATAGATCACCGGCAATGCCATTAACGCCGCCATCCGCACTGCCGGCTTCATATAGTCGCAAAATACCAGGAAGGTTGAGCCGAAGCAGCGAAAGCCGCCGTGCAGGGTAAGCCCCGCCAGGATGGCGGCCATGGCGTGTTCCCGCACCCCGAAATGAATATTGTTTCCGGCAGGATTGTCGGCCTGGAAATCGCCCGCCCCGTGGAGGTAAGTCATGGTCGAGCTGCTTAAGTCTGCGGAGCCGCCTATGAGGTTGGGCATCCGGGCGGCCACAACCTGCATCACCTGCCCCGATACCGAGCGGGTGGCCGCCGCCTTCTGGGGAACCTCCCAGAGGGCGGGATCATCGAACAGCGACGCGGGAGGCTTTCCGCTGTGCCAGGCTTCCCAGCGCCTGGCCAGGTCCGGGTATGCACGGCGGTACTCTGCAAAAACTGCTTCCCACTCCGCTTTAGCCCTGAGCCAGCCTTCCTGCAGCCGCGCAAAGTGCGAGCGAACCGCCTCGGGGACATAAAATGTGGGTTCCAGGGGCCAGCAGAGCTGTTCCTTGCTCAGGCGGAGCTCCTCCGCTCCGAGGGGGGCGCCGTGTACCACCGCGCGGCCCTGCTTATTGGGCGCCCCGAATCCGATTACCGTGCGCACCATGATCAGGCTTGGCCGCGCGCTGTCGCGGCGCGCCTCTTCGATGGCCCTTGCCACTGCTTCCAAATCGTTGCCGTCAGCCACCTTAAGTACCTGCCAGCCGTAAGCGGCAAAACGCTTGCCCACATCTTCCGTGAAAGCAATCTTCGTGCTGCCGTCAATAGAGATCCCGTTATCATCGTAGAGACAGATCAGCTTGCCCAACTTGAGATGGCCGGCCAGGGAGGCGGCCTCCGCGGCAATCCCCTCCATCAGGCAGCCGTCTCCGGCATAAACATATGTATAATGGTCCACAATCGGGTAACCGGGACGGTTAAATTCGGCGGCGAGGCGCCTTTCCCCGAGCGCCATCCCCACCGCGTTGGCAAAGCCCTGGCCCAACGGCCCGGTAGTGGTCTCAACCCCCGGGGTGCGGCCGTATTCGGGATGCCCCGGCGTTTTGCTGTCCCACTGCCGGAAATTCTTAAGATCATCCAGGGATAGATCATAGCCGGAGAGGTGGAGCAGCGCGTAAAGCAGCATGGAGCCGTGCCCGGCGGAGAGCACAAAGCGATCGCGATTTGGCCAAGCCGGATCTGCCGGGCAGTGTTTTAAAAAACGGGACCAGAGCACATAGGCCATGGCCGCTCCGCCCATGGGCAACCCGGGGTGCCCCGAATTGGCCTTCTCAATGGCATCGACAGCCAGAAAACGAATCGTATTCACCGCCAGTTGATCGATTGCAGACACTTTTAAAAGCTCGCTCCTTTCCGCAACTAGGGCTAAATCTAATGTTTCAATTTCATACATTCATTATAATCTACCCGGGGCATGGCGCCAGGTCCTAATCGGTTTTCTCTTTTAACCTTTGCAGCATGTCCCAGATTTTGGCGCGCTGGGCCTCTGTGGCCTGCCGGTCTAGCTGGAACTTTACCGTAAGGAAATCCCCCTCCACCGCTTCGGACGGCAGCATCTCCCGGGGAACCGGCACACTCACCCCGCTATCGCCGAACAAAAGGATCGCCTGCGTTCCTTCGAAACGGTCGATCACAACCCGCATCAATGCCCTGCCTCCTTATGACCGCTCCGTGTGAACGGTATAAGTATGCCCATCAGTGAGCAATCTGATAGTCCCATTTTGCGCCGTGCTATAGACAACCGCTCCCGCCTTTGCCAGATTGTCCAGGGTATCCGGGTGAGGCAGGCCGTACTGATTTTCTCCATAACAGATCACTGCCACAGCGGGGCTGACCGCATCCAGGAAAAGGGGATCCGTGCTGGTTTTACTGCCGTGATGGGCCACCTTTAAAATGGTGGTAGCCAGGTGGCGTTCCCGCTGCAGAATCTCCCGCTCGGCCAGGCTTTCGATATCGCCAGTAAAGAGAAAACTGATCTTCCCAAAAGAAAGGCGCGCCACCACGGAACAATTGTTTAAATCTGCCTCTGGATCCGGAGCAGCGGGATGCAGCAGCCGCAGCAAGGCGCCGCCCCCCAAATCCCTGGTCAGCCCTGATCGCGCCGCCGTAAAGGTTATTTTATTGGCCTCGATTAACGCCAGGTATTGTTCGAAGGTTTGAGTGGTGTGGGGAACAGCCGGATCGATTACTTCCCCCACGGAGAACGCCTCCAGAACTGCCGGCAGCCCCCCGATGTGGTCTTCATGGGGGTGAGTGGAGATGACCAGATCCAGACGCGTGATCCCTCCCCGTCTCAAATAGCCCGTTAAATCTGAAGCGGCATCGCGCGGCCCCCCGTCAATCAACACGCTCTTGCCCGGAGCTTGTATTAAAATTGCGTCTCCCTGGCCCACATCGATGAAGTGAACAGCCAGTTCACCCTCTGCAGGGGCAATGGCATGTTCACTACGCCAGTTCACCAGCCCGTACTGCTCCAGCAGCAAGAGCAGCAACAGCAGAATGATAAACAGTATTCCGGTCCCCCCGGCCAAGAACCGCCGCTTACGAGATGCCATTTTGCCGATCACAACCTTTTCATAAATATTGCCGCCCGGTCCCTACCATCCTCCAGGGGCACCGGCTGCTACTACTATCATATGGATCCGTTCCTGAAACCAGTGCCGCGGGACTATTAAAAAATTTACTTTGTTAAAGGTTCTCGCTGTCCCGGTAAGCTGATATTCGTTAGCAAGGCATAAAAACCCTTCCCCGGCGTTTTTACCCTGGATTTGCCGGCTCCTGCCAACTCCCTACCACGATTCTACCGCCATCAGAATCGAAAACGACCACGGCCAAAAGCTTGGCGCCCTGCTGAACGGCTAAGAACTCCTTTCTGAAAGACTGGCCAAGTGCGAAGAAATGATAACAAAAATATTAACTTACCGGCGAAACCTTTTATTTTAACATACAGAGAACATTGCGAGAAATAAGTAAAAACCCCGGAACCCTTGATTTGGTTGGGTTCCCGGGGCTTTTCATGGTGGGGACGAGAGGATTTGAACCTCCGACCTCTTGAATGTGAGTCAAGCGCTCTCCCCCTGAGCCACGTCCCCATATTATCGCCAGTCGTATCCGGTTACAGTAATACTATAAACAAATTCGGAGGTGATGTCAACATGCCGCGATCGCTCACTAAAATCTTACCAAGGGGCGATCGGCTCACTCGCGGCGAAATCTTAAGGAATGTCAACTAATTTCATTTGAATGCGTCCCGTATTTTTTTATATGGTGAATCTGGGAAATAGATTATAATATAAGAAAGGAATAGAAAAGCCGGCCATCAACAGGCTGGCCGGTATGCAACAGGGAACAGGCCCCATGGTATATTAAAACAGATCTTTTCTAGATACTTAGGCGATCCTGCTGATTTCGCTCCAATCCCTAACGAGGAGGTGTAGCAATGTCATCGCACCCGGAAAGCCGCTATGTTGCCGCCGCCGCCGTGCAAATGGCGCTTACCCCAACAAGAGAAGAAGAATATAATCTGAAAAAAAAGCTGGCGGCCGAAGGCATCCGTGCTACGGCTGTCGATTACGGCGGGGAATACGGCAGCGCTATTCAAAAAGTGGTGGAAAGGGCCGTAATCGCCGCCCGCCGGGAACGCGTGGTCCAGAACGAGTTTCACGCCGAGGGCAGCGTGGCCGGTGCCACGAGAGATGCCATGGCTCAGATTATGCCAAAGGCCATCGGTTCAAATATCGGCGGCAAGGTCGGCATCGCCAGCGACGGTAAACACATGGCCGTGGCCGCATTCTTTACCATCGGTTTACTCTACCTGGATGAAGTTGCGATCGGATTGGGCCATCGCGCCATCTAATTTCCATTGACAAGAGCGTTTTTATTTCATAAAATAAGGCTTGAAGTACGGTAGGGAAATTGTCTTGGGGCAGGACGGTAGTATGGAAGAGCGGGCGAATACTTAAAAGCATCCCGGTCGGGATGTTTTTTTATTTCCTCCTGTTTTCCATTCCCCAGCCACATCATTTCCTACCAACATTTTCTCACGAGGGGGAAGAGCGTTGTTGAAAAAGTATTCAGTAACGGTGTTGTTGCTAGTGTTGTTGGCCTTGTTGCCAGCCGGGTGCAGCCAGGGGACAGAGGCTCCCGGCGGCGACGAAACAGGCAACGGGGGAGCGAAAAGTTTTACCGTCGGCATCGTACAAATTGCGGAACACCCGGCCCTTGATGCATCCCGGGAGGGCTTCCTGGCAGGGCTGGCCGAGGCAGGTTACGTGGAAGGAGAAAATCTAACCGTTCAGTACCACAGTGCACAGGGTGATCAGTCGATTGCGCTGACCATCGCGCAGAACCTGGTCAACGATCAGGTGGACCTGATTTTGGGGATTGCCACTCCGGCCGCCCAGGCAGCGGCAACGGCCGCCGAAGGCAGCGGGATCCCGGTCCTCTTTACCGCCACAACCGATCCGGTAGCCGCTGAGCTGGTCAAAGATTGGGATGTTCCCGGAGTCAATGTAACAGGCACCTCCGATATGAACCCCGTCGAAGATCAGCTCGGGCTGATCCAGAAAATATTGCCCGGCGTAGAAGCCATCGGTGTGATTTATAATGCGGGAGAAGCCAATTCGGTGGTCCAAGTAGAGATCGTGAGAGCCAAAGTCAAACAAATGGGCTTGGCCCTGGAAGAAACCACGGTGTCCAACACTAGCGAGGTGTTGCAGGCTGCCCAGTCCCTGGCCGGAAAGGTGCAGGCAATTTACGTGCCCACTGACAATACTGCCGTGCAGGCTCTCGCTTCAATACTGCAGGTAGCCGAGGAGAACGGCATCCTGGTGGTAGCCGGAGAAGGCGACAGTGTCCACAGCGGCGCCGTGGCCACGGTCGGGATCAATTACTTTACCCTGGGCTTTGAAACCGGCAAAATGGCGGCGCAGATATTGGAGGGCGCGGATCCGGCGGCCATGCCGGTAGTAAAGGGGATGGACCTGGGGGTCTCCTATACTGTCAACCTTGCCGCCGCGGCCCGAATGGGAGTTGAAATCCCGGAGGATATCCTGGCGGAAGCGGAGATTGTCGAGGAATAGATGGCTTTGTTTAAGGGGGACACTTCATCAGCAAACGTCCCCCTTACCAGTATTAACAATAGGCAGGAGCGTCAGTCATGGGTTCAATTGTCATAACCGGAGTGATTTTGCAGGGTCTTCTTTACGGCTTAATGGTGCTCGGTGTATATATCTCGTTCCGGGTGCTCAATTTTCCCGATCTGACCGTGGACGGCAGTTTCACGCTCGGCGCCGGCACAGCGGCGATTTTAATTGCCAGCGGGGTAGATCCCATCCTGGCTACGTTAATTGCGCCGGTAGCCGGCTGGCTGGCCGGAATGGTCACCGGCGTCTTGCACAGCTATTTCGGGATTACGCCGCTGCTTGCCGGCATCTTGACCATGACCGGTCTCTACTCGGTCAACCTGCGGGTGATGGGGGTGCCCAATCTGCCGTTAATGCGCAAAGGAGTGCTATTTGATCTTTTACCCGCGCCCGGAGGGTCGCAGCAGGCAGCGCAGATCCTTTTCAGTATTTTTATTGTCTTGCTGATTATCTATATACTATACTGGTTCCTCAATACCGAGTACGGCCAGGCCCTGCGCGGCACCGGGGATAACGAAGCGATGATGCGCAGCGTGGGTGTGGACACCAACAGGATGAAGGTAATCGGGCTAGCGCTTTCCAACTCTCTGGTGGCCTTTTCCGGGTCCATGATTGCCCAGTACCAGCGCTTTGCCGATATCAGCATGGGCATCGGCATGATCATCGCCGGCCTCGCTTCGGTGATTATTGGCGAGGTGCTGCTAGGGGTCAAATCAATCCAGGGCAAACTTTGTGCTGTGGTAATTGGCTCCATCGTTTATCGATTTGTCATCGCCCTGGTCTTGGAAATCGATTTCATTCGCGTTACTGACTTAAAGCTGTTTACCGCCCTTCTGGTAATCATTGCTCTGATCTCACCCCGGCTGAAACAAGGCTATAATCGCCGCACAGCCATTAAAAAGGCCAATGAAGCTCAGGGGTAAGGGAGGGAAGACAAATGTTGGAAATCAGGCAGTTAAGCAAGACCTTTAATGCAGGCAGCGTCAATGAAAAGAAAGCGCTCGATCGGTTGTCGCTAACGGTTGAAGAAGGCGATTTTATTACCATTATCGGCAGCAACGGGGCCGGCAAATCAACTTTGCTCAATTGCATCAATGGTTGTTTGCCCATAGATAGCGGAGAAATCATCATGGATGGGAAACTGCTCAACCCAGTCCCCGAACATACCCGCGCCTTCAGCATTGCCCGCCTCTTTCAGGATCCGATGATGGGCACGGCCGGTTCGATGACCGTGGAGGAAAACATGGCCATGGCTTTAAAGCGAGGCAGGAAAAGGCGGCTTGCCGCAGGCATTACCAGGTGCGAACGCAGTTACTTTCGGGAACAGCTTGTCTTGCTGGGGCTGGGCCTGGAAGATCGCCTGCGCCTGCCCGTGCGCCTGCTTTCCGGGGGCCAGAGGCAGGCGCTCACGCTGTTGATGGCCACCATGGCCAGGCCGCGCCTGATGCTGCTTGATGAGCACACCTCCGCACTGGATCCAAAGACTGCCCTGGAGGTGATGCGGCTGACCAAGGTCCTGATTGAAGACGAGGGCATTACGACCCTGATGGTCACCCACAATCTGGAGCAGGCCTTGAACATCGGCAACAGGACCATTATGATGCACGAAGGAAGAATCATCCTCGATTTAAAGGGGAAGAGCCGCAGGGATACATCCGTAAGCGGCCTCCTGGAGATGTTCCATCGAACCAGTGGCGCAAATTTAGCTGTAGATCGGATGCTGCTGGCTTAACGCTGGCTACACTCCAAGATTAATTCACATTTTTAAGTAAAAACCTGCCTGAAGGCAGGTTTTTCCCATCTTTTTTAGGAATCTGCGTCTTCACAATACAAACGTTGGAATAATTGCCTCCGGCCTAACAGCTTAAAGAAGTATTGTCCCTCAATTTGCTTCATATTTAGCACTGCAGCAGCATAATAATTTATAGAATTTTCATACCCTTGATGGGAGGTGCGACGCTTGAGGCTTTTAACCCGTTTTTTTGTTAGTCTGGTCCAAAAGTATTTACCGGATCCGTACTTGTTTGCCGTGCTCCTTACTTTTCTTGTCTTTATCGGCGGAATCATCCTCACCGACAGCAGTCCTTTGGATATGGCGGTTCACTGGGGCAACGGATTCTGGGAGCTACTGACCTTCTCCATGCAGATGGTCCTGGTGCTGGTAACCGGCCACGCTTTGGCCAACAGCCCCCTGATCCAGAAGTTTTTAAAGTTTATCGCCAGGGCATCGAAAACCCCGGCCAGGGCAATTATCATCACAACCTTTGTGGCAGCAATTGCTAGCTGGATAAACTGGGGGTTTGGCCTGGTGGTTGGGGCCCTCCTGGGGCGGGAAATGGCCAAGGAAATTAAAGGACTTGATTACCGGCTGCTGATTGCCAGCGCCTACATGGGATTCCTGGTCTGGCATGGCGGCCTTTCCGGCTCAATCCCGCTGGCCCTGGCTACCGAAACTGACTGGTCTTATGAAATCACCGGCGGGATCATGGTCGGAGATACAATTTTCTCCACCCAGACCCTGGCGATCGCCATTGTATTAATCCTCACTTTGCCGATCCTGGCCCGGTTGATGATGCCTAAAGAAAACGAGGTTGTGGCGATCGATCCGGAGTTGCTCAAAGCATCGGAGGTCAAGCAAGAAAAGTTCATCCCCGCCACCCCGGCTGAAAAAGTGGAAAACAGTTGGATAATTTCTCTAATCCTTTTTGTGGGAGCCGTCATCTTCCTGGTTCACTATTTCTCTGGAGGCGGGACCCTTAACTTAAACATCGTCAACTTCATCTTCTTGTTTGCCGGCATCGCCCTGCACGGGACACCGCGGCGTTATATTATGGCCCTCTACAGCGCCGTAAAAAACGCTGGCGGGATCATCCTGCAGTTTCCCTTCTATGCCGGCATTATGGGCATGATGACCAGCTCCGGCCTGGCCGCCGTAATTACCAACTGGTTTGTCTCCTTCTCCACAGCCTATACCCTGCCATTTTTCTCATTTATCAGCGGCGGTATCATCAACATCTTTGTTCCTTCCGGCGGCGGGCAGTGGGCCGTGCAAGGCCCGATCATGCTGCCGGCTGCCCAGGCCCTGGGTGCCGATCTGGCTAAGACGGCAATGGGGATCGCCTGGGGAGACGCATGGACCAATATGATCCAACCGTTCTGGGCCTTGCCGGCTTTGGGGATTGCCGGGTTAAACGCGCGAGACATCATGGGCTACTGTATCATGGCCTTGCTCTTCAGCGGCATTATTATTTCCCTGGGGATGCTCCTGCTCTAGGGATTAGGCTTCACTTTCCGAATGTTAAAAGGGGCTGTCCTTAAAATCGGCAAGGACAGTCCCCTTTTTTTGTTAGTTTGGATTCATTTGATATGGATATGGTTGGAAGATTACTCTACCGTTTTCTTTTTCCATGCTTCAATTCTAGCCTAATTGCGTTTTTACCTTTGCCCATCTAAAAATGGAAGGAGCTATCCTTTTAGGACAGCCCCTTACTCTATGGTTCTATTTAAAGCCTTTCCCCTTCAGGGCGACAGATATAAAATAAATTGTTCCGCCCCAGAAGACCGCAATTCCAACTAACAGCATTACCCATGCGCCTGCTGACATACTATTCACCTCGTTAGATCGTATTCCCAATCAGACTAACTCAGCTCTGCTCCTCCACGAATTCATCGGCTTCCTTGGCGGTTTTTAACTTGCTGAAGATAAAAGCGACTATCGGCAGAAGAATCACCATGGCCCAGCCGACATTAAGCGCCCACTGGGGATAACCGCCATAGGGCTCCTTGATATCAATGATCAGGTTAAATACCAGGATGAAGATCAGAGCAGCAGGGGTCAGGTACTTGACACAGAAATCAAACCATTTACCAACCTTAATTTCAGAGAGCCCGTTGACGTGATCGCGGATCTTTTGCGGTCCGATTATCCAGCCGATCGCAATGCATTCTACCAGGCCGACCACGATCAGGCCATAACCGTTAACGAACTTGTCGACAATATCAAGCCAGTGCAGGCCGCCGTTGGTCACAAAAACGAGACCAATCAGGAAGCCCGGCAGGGAAACAATGGCCAACGCAGTACCACGCGAGAGGTTCCACTTGTCCATCACCGCGCCGACGCATCCCTCAACCAGGGAGAACTGTGAATCGATGGCCAGGGTGATTAACAGTAGGAAGAAAATCACGCCAAAGGCAGCCGCGCCAGGTAGAAGGTTGATCACCTGCGGGAAAACCATAAAGGCAAGCCCAATCCCGCCGCTGCCGGCCACATCGGCTACAGCCGCACCCTGTTGCGCGGCCATGTAACCAACCGTGCTGAAGATCGCCAGGCCGGCCAGGAAGGCAATTCCCGCATCGGCCAACGAAGCGATAAAAACGTTGTTGGAAAGCTCGGCATCGCGGGGCAGGTAGCTAGCGTAGGCAATGAGCACGCCCATCCCGAGACTTAAGGAAAAGAACACCTGGCTGTAAGCATCTCTCCAGACTGTCAAATCGGCTAAAGCGGCAAAATTGGGGCTCAGGTAGTAATCAAGGCCGGCCAGTGCTCCCTCGAGGGTAATACCGCGGATAGAGAGGATAATGAGCAGAATAACCGGTGCGATCGCTGTAAATACAACCACCTTGCCGAGCCCGGTAACACCGCTGCGGATAATGGCTATAACCATAATCCAGCCGATCACAAATGCAATCAATACCGGAACATTGAGACCGCCGAGGATATGCGGGCCTTCGGAAACTCTAAGGAAATTTAAGAAAAACCCGGTAGTGTCGTCTCCCCAGGCCAGAGTAAGCGCGTGCACCAGATAGTTAATCGCCCAGGCCAAAACCACGCCGTAATAGGTAATGATCACAAAGGAGGCGGCATTACCCCACCAGCCTACCATTTCCAGTTTTTTATTGGCGCGCCGGTAAGCAATCGGGGGTGCTCCCAGAAATTTATGACCGATTCCAAATTCCAACATCATCAAGGGAATACCTGCCGTTAATAGGGCAAAAATATAAGGAATTAAAAAAGCCCCTCCACCATTCTGAGCAACCATGTAGGGAAAACGCCAGGCGTTACCCAGACCAACCGCCGATCCCAGCACTGCGAAAACAAACGCGCCGCGCCAGGACCAGTTTTCTCTCTTCTTCAATGATTAGTCCCTCCTTGAAAATAAATATAATGTATTGATTTATGCTGCCCTACCGTCCTACAGCCCACCTCCTTAGTAGTCCACAGCATAAAAAATATTAAACAAATAGATTCTTTAAATGAGCCCAATTTCCTTCTTTTATGGCATAGATTTTTATAGATTTTTATGCTATTTCCAGAACGAAGCTATGGATCAAAAACGCCCGGGAAAAGTCCTCGGGCGGTGTGGTGGACGTGAGGGGACTCGAACCCCTGACCTCCTGAATGCGAACCAGGCGCTCTCCCAACTGAGCTACACGCCCATGCAAGAGCTATTATAGCAAATCGGCGGGCGCAAGGCAATACCAAGCGATCACTTGCTTTATAATCGTCCCGAAAAGGAGACACGGTTCAGCGGAGAACAATACTATACTTTGAAGAGGCACTATGAGCGGGAGAGCACTATTTTATGTAAAATAAAAGAATCCGGCGCCATTGCTGGTTGCCGAATCCTTTTTCCAGTCCAGGCGGACCAGTGGCAAGGCCGTTTTACGGCCGTTCTACACAGCAGGCAATGCCCTGACCGCCGCCGATGCAGAGAGTGGCCAGGCCGCGGTGGGCGCCACGCCTCTTCATTTCATAGAGCAGCGTCACCAGGATCCGGGCGCCGCTGGCGCCAATGGGGTGCCCGATGGCGATGGCGCCGCCGTTAACGTTGACAATGGCCGGATCCAGGTCCAGTTCACGCATTACATAAAGCGACTGCACGGCAAAGGCCTCATTTGCTTCAATCAGTTCTAAATCGGTCGTGCTCCATCCCGCGGCCGCCAGAGCCTTACGGGTGGCAGGAACCGGCCCGGTACCCATCACCGCCGGATCTACACCGGCCGAAGCATAACTCCGAATGAAAGCGAGCGGCTCAAGGTTCAGCTGCCGCGCCTTCTCTAAGCTCATCACCAGCACTGCCGTAGCATTGTCGTTTATCCCCGAGGCATTTCCGGCTGTAACCGTCCCATCCTTTTTAAACGCCGGGCGCAATGCGCTCAGGGCTTCCAGGGAGGTGCGACGCGGGTGTTCATCCACCGCAAAAACCTTCGGATCGCCCTTGCGCTGCGGAACCTTTACCGGAACAATCTCATCTTCAAAGCGGCCGCCCTCGATCGCCGCAAAAGCCTTTTCCTGGCTGGAGAGGGCAAAACGGTCCTGTTCCTCACGGGATATTCCGAAACGGGAAGCGATATTCTCCGCGGTAATACCCATATGGTAATTACCAAAAGCGCACCACAAACCGTCCCTGATCATCAGGTCAACGCATTGACCGTCTCCCATGCGCATGCCCCAACGCGCACCGCCAAGTAAATAGGGAGCTGCACTCATATTTTCCGTGCCGCCGGCAACCACAATTTCCGCATCTCCCGCCCTGATTGCTGCGGCCGCCATGGTTACGCTTTTTAGTCCGGACCCACAGACCTTGTTGATTGTTGTACAGGGGACAGTATCCGGTAAACCGGCCTGCAGGGCAGCCTGGCGGGCCACATTTTGCCCCAATCCCCCCTGGAGGACACAGCCCATGATCACCTCATCCACCGCTACCGGATCTAATGCGCTCTTTTCCAGCACCGCCCTGATCACGATGCTGCCCAGAGTCACGGCGGAGACATCCCGTAAAGAACCGCCGAAGGTCCCGACAGCCGTACGCACGGCACCGGCAATAACGACCTCTTTCATCGGTTTTTCCTCCTAAGCTTATTGATTATAAGATTATACTGCAGTCTCGTTCCCAAATATGCTTTGAGCTTATACTTCGACCTTTAATTAATACCATCCTTCTTCCAAACTGAACCAAGCTGTTTAGACAGCAAGGCGTATTTGCCGTCTTAAAAGAGATATTTCAGCGCTTGGTGAGCGCGGATCGGCAAAAAAACACCTTTAGCTGTCCCATATCAGCATTTTTAACTACAGCAGCATATTATTTAAGGAGGTGTTTAATGATCATGAATAATGAAAGCCGGCCGGCCAAACCGGTGCTGATCGGGGTTTTATTGAATCACAAAAAATTAATTCATACGGCCAATCCAAGTTTGATGCGCCTCAAAATGCTGGACCAGGCCAACGATCAAGCCAATACGGTCATCTTTCTTTTTTGCCTGGAAGACGTCCTCTACGACCGCGAGATGATCAGCGGCTACTATTATGATCGCGCCTCAGGGCGCTGGCGAAATAAGCTTTTTCCTTTGCCCGATGTATTATACTTCCGGGGCGCGGCTGCCGGCTACCCCAGAGCAAAATTTCAGCGGTTTGAAAAAATGACAGGCGAAAAAAATATCCGCAAAATTAACACCCTGGTAGCATTCAACAAGTGGGAACTGCATAAGGTTTTAAGCGCTAATGAAACCATTGCACCGCATCTGCCCGGGACCGTCCTTTATCAAGGCCAGCCCCATGTGATCCTGCAAATGCTGCAGCGATACGGCAAGGTTTATCTGAAAGCCTGCCTGGGGAGGCAGGGAAAGCAGGTCATGCAGGTGAGGCAGCTAACCAGGGACTATTTTGAATACCGCTACTATATAAATAAGCTATATGCTCACCGGGTCTCTTTCTACAGGTTGTTCCAGTTAATTGACCGTTTTTTCCAGGGGAAAAGTTTTATCGTGCAGCAACCGATCGACCTCATCGCATTGGGTGAGCAAAAAATAGACCTGCGGGCGGAGCTGCAGCGCAACAGCAAGGGTGAGCTGGAGATCGTGGCCATACCGGTGCGGGTCGGAAAGAAGAATGCACCGATCACCACCCACTCGGCCAGCTACTGTTTTGAAGAATTTTTCCTCAACCAGCTCGGCTACAGCACCGCGGAATTGCGATCGCTTAAAGAGCGCCTGCGAACGCTGCTGTTTGCCCTTTATGAAACCATTGAAAGCCACTACGGTCCCTTTGGCGAGATCGGCATTGATCTAGGGTTGGACAATGCAGGTAAAATCTGGTTTATTGAGGCAAACGCCCAGCCTGCCAAAGTATCGTTGATGGGAGCGTACGATCACCATGTCATTTCCAGGGCTTTTGCCAATCCGGTGGAATATGCCCTTTTTTTGGCGGGCTCCGGCCAGCCGCAAGGGATCCTGAACTTCAGTTAAGCCGGCTGGCTATTTATTCACTATAATTCTGTGATACTGATCTACGCGTTTATCACCCTTGGGAAACTGCGGTCTGGTATTAACTTCTAAAATCCAGGGGCGGCCTTCCTGATCCAGGGCAAAATCAACTCCCAGCTCGCGCAGGCCGCTATATTTCTTATTCAGGGCGGCGGCGGCTCGTTCGCCCAGGTAGATCAACTTATCGGTCAGCTTCACGACCTTTCTTCTTTTCAAACCGGCTCGTGCCAATCCTTCTTTGAAATTTACAAGGGTTCCACCGCTGTGCAGGTTGGTCACAATCTTGCCCGGGGCGGCGATCTTGACCAAAAGCCCGGTTACTTCCCACTTGTTGAATGGTTTTTGAATATGAACGCGTAGATCGATCGGGGATGATTTTACGCGCAGCAGTTTAATACCCTGCTGGACAATACTTTTTTTGACCTGCATAACCCCGGCCAGATATGCTCTAACAGCGTCAAAGGTCATGTTATCCTGGATATGGGTCTTGTAATGAACCCGGTAACGACCATCCTTGTTGAGCTGGACGGCGACCACCCTTTCTCCACCCCGGCCTTTGTCCGGCTTAACATAAACCAGGGTATGATCCTTTAACATTCTCTCCAGGTTTTCCGGGCTATAAAATACTGTTTCCGGGAGATATGGAACGAGCTCCGGATCCTGTAATAAGGCTGACAGTTTCGCCATCTTGCTTCGGACAACCTGATATGGAGCCAATCAGAAATCCTCCTTCACTAAATTTATAATTACGGCGATGCCGCTCCTGTTTGCGGTCCATACCGCCAGCAGAATAGAACCTGCTGTTACAATCTTATACTATGCTTGATAGATCAATCTCTTTACACCTAATATATGTCCAAAGGCACACTTTGCGACTGATCAGCATGCCATTTTTTCCATTATTTGCGGCCGGCAAAATCGCGGGCGTTCACGGTTGGGACATTGCGGGGTGAGCGCGGGGATAGGAGTGGGGAGCCACAAAAAAAAGTGGCTTCAAAGGGGGGATGCATCAGCCTTGCCTTAAGCTGGCCTTCAAGCTGGCCGGTCAAGGGCTCTCGGCGCTGATGTAAAAGCTTTGAAGCCACAGTTTAGCAAAATCGGTTCAAGGATTAATTAATTAATTCTGCGCTACCTTAAATTCCTTACATCACTAAATCGAGCACAAAATTAAAAACCATATCTTCGTATTTTTGTATTTTCGGGGCAATCACTTCTTCCGGTTTATCCGCCAGTTCGGGATGCTTTTCCTTGTATTCTTCCCAGCTTGTATAATACTTGGAACGCAAAGGAAATCCTCCTCCCTAATAATTGCCGTTTAGACTGACATATTCGAGAACAGCGATGCTATTTCTGGCGAGCAGTCCATCCGCATCGACGGTCAACAGGTTCTTATCAAAATCAAAGATATACCTGCCCCCGGGGGCGAGGATCTCGAGCAGCTCTTTGGCCTTGTCGATACATTGTTCCTTGGTCCCAGTCTGCAGCAGCGTGGCCGGGTAAAAGCCGCTCAATACATGCTTGTGCCCGAGCTTCTGCTTAATGGTCTTTGGATCGCCATATTCAAAGCGCATTATTGTATTTTCAGGCAGATCCAGGAGGTAGTCGAGGAATCGCGTCCAGTCCTGTTCCACGAAAAGGCTCACGCATTGACCGTGCTCGTGCAATGCCTCCACCAGTTTTTTAAAACTAGGCCAGTAGAATTTCTCAAAATCCTTTTCCCGCATGTAGGGGGCCATGTGCAGGGGGATAAAGGTCTGGCCGTCAACCAGATCGGGAACCGGTGGCAGCCCTTTTTTAATCAGCAGCGGGGTCACCGCTTCGCAGGCGGCGATGACCTTCTCCGGCCTTCTCCGGATATCGCTGGAAATGCCCCGGAAACCCCGTAGAAAGTCGGCTAAAAAATCATACGGCGCTTCGGTCATCGCCGAAGACTGGCCGGCCGGGATAGTCGAATATCCATACTTGGCGGTCATTTTTGCTTTCATCTGGACCAGGGTGTTGGTTTCATCCTGGTAGGCGCGCATCGCCTTGGCAAAAACCAGAGCCCTTTGCGCAGGCGGCGCGTCAAGTTCAGGATATAAGCGGGGCAAGATGGTCTCAAGAAGGCAGTCGTAAGGAGATGCGATAAAGGCATCGTAGTCGTCCGCAGACATGCCTTCAACATCAGGGTGCTGCATAAAGCCGCTGGAGCTCATCACGATCGGTCTCGAGCCCAAGATCTGGTAGAAAGAGGGAAAGCGGGGCGCCCTGATCGGAAACAAATCCGATGGAAAATCACGGCAAATCCGATCGTAAACCGCTTCGATATTTTCCGTGTCCCACAGGGACCTCTTCACATCATAACCGGCGTATTCAATCGCAAACTCCAAGGTTAAGGCGGCATTAAAGGGCACCCTTTTCGGAATTTTCCCGGTCTTTACATCCCGAAAAAGTTGGGTTTTTTCCGCGGTCAGTTTGGCTGCATCGGCCATTTACCTCACCCACTCCTGGCATATTTTTACTCCTTCCGCCGCGTTCACCGTATAGGCATCGGCGCCGACGCGCTCGCAGGCTTCCCTCGTCACCGGGTTGCCGCCAATGATCACCTTCACCTGATCCCGGAGCCCGGCTGCTTTCAACGCCTCTACGGTTTCCTTCATCGAATCTATGGCCAGGGTCAAAACGCCGCTCATGCCCACAATATCAGGCTCCAACTCCCTCGTTTTCTCAACAAAAGCGGCGGCCGGCTGATCGATGCCCAGGTCGTAAACCTCAAACCCGGCCGCTTCGGCCATGTTTTTGAAGATGTTCTTGCCAATATCGTGCAAATCGCCGGCTACCGTCCCCAGCAGAATCGTGCCCACTTTGGCGCTGCTGGCGGAGCCCAGAACAGGCTTTAGAATCTCGAAAGCGCTGGTCATCAATTCGGCGGCAAAGATCAGAT
>JAAYGO010000290.1 GCA_012727685.1 Bacillota bacterium
CCACCACTCCGGCCAGGAGGGTGATCCCGGTCTTCCGGAACACATCCGGGCACAAGGGGGCCGAGGGGCCGATGAGGGCGATTTCCCGGGCCCGGCTGCTAAGCTGAAGGATATGATCCAGGGTTTTATTCAGCAGCGTTGTCGCCGTGATGACCACCACGTCGCATTGCGGCAGGTACATATTGGCAGCCCAGTCGGGATAAACATTTTCCTCTTCCGTGCCGTTTCGTTCAAAAATGTACAATCGTGAAGCCACGCCCTTGAACCGCTCGAGGACCGGTTTAAAGTAGCCGATCATCCCCAGAGTATCGCCCGGTTCAATTTTGAGCTCCTGGATCGCATCGCCCTGCCGCCAAACCGGTTCCTGCCCCTGAAAGAGAGCATTCATGATCGCCAGGCCGATGGCAGCCTTGGCCAGGTTGGTGCCACCCGCCCAGGGCAAGAGCTCGGCGCAGCTCCTGCCGGCCAGCGTTCCCGCCTCCTCCACGAGGGCACACTGGATGCCCAGCTCGCGGCGGAAAGTAAAAGCCAGCCCGGCGCTGCCGTCATCGAGCAAGGCGGCCGTATAGCCAAGGCCCAGCCTCAAATCCAGCAATTTTTCCCCGGCTGCCCGTTTTTCGGCAGCCTCAATCAGTGCGTCAATCAGCATCCCATCCACTACTCCACAACCACCCCGTCCGCGGTGAGCGAAAAGCTCATGGCCGCCAGCTCTTCGGCGGTGATTGCCTGTTCATCACTTTGACCCGGATTGAGAACCAGCTCTGTCGCCAGGTATTCCGCCAGCAAATCAAGGAAGCGCTGCCCCGGCACGGCCGATTCTTCATCTTCCTTTACTGCTCCCGCGAACAGGTAGGCGCTTTCGCCCCGGATTAAGACCGCCACCTTTTTCACATACATGGTTTCCGGGATGTCGGGTGAGTAGAATTCCGGGGCGTTCTCACCGCTGCGGTTGATGTAATAACTCTTATCCGCCACTTCCAGAGTTTCGTGCTTTACCAGTCCGTCCGCGGCAATGAGAGTGACCCTGCTTTCCTCGTTCAAGCCCAAGAAGGCAGCCAGATCAACATCTTCCGCGCCCGCCTCGACCAGGTTTTCAAAAATGTAAAGGGAGTTTACTGCCACTCCTGCCCCGGAAATCAACTGGATCTCCTGCAGCATTTTAATCCAGTACAAGGTTCTCACGCCGGGAATCACTACCCTTAAGGGGCGAGCCTCTTCGCGGAGCGGCCCGCCAAAGAGCTCGTAGGCCAGATACACCGGGCTGGTCCGGATAATATCTTCGGGCACTTCAACGCTGTAACCGTCAGCCGCCACCAGCCGCACGGAGGAGTAATCCGCAAGCGAAGTACCGTGGAGCTTGAGAATTTCGTTTAGATCTACCCCTTTAAATGGGATCATCTCTTCCTCGTTCGAGGAAGTTATGCCAAAGGCTTCGCCTGATTCTGCCGGCATCGCCTTGATCTCCTCCACCGTTATTTCTACCGCTCCCCCAGGCAAACCGCTGATAATGATCTTTTCTACTGCTTCCCCGGATGGAGTAGCTTCGCCGGGGCTGTCACCCGTTGCCTGCTCCTCTCCGGAGCAGCCGGAGACGAGCAGGAGCAAGGCCAGAGATATAAAAACGAGCAATCGTCTTCTCAACATCGTTCCCCTCCGTATCGCGTGCAAAATGAAAAAGGCCTGCCGCCAGAATCTCAAGGTGCTGGTCCGATTACGGCCCGCTTACTTTACCTCAATTTTGCTCAGCTTGCCGACCCATGCCTTGGGAGTGTCATCCGTAGTCACCAGCCGGACCGGACCGTTTTTCTCGTCGCCGCTCAGGTCGGCGCCGTTAACCTCGTAAGCCAGGATGGTGTTGTCGGAAAGGGCAACTTCACCGCTGATCGCCGCGCTGTAGCCATCGGCAGCGGTCAAGGCCACTTCAACAGCCTCGCTGATACCGGCTTCCGCCAGGACCAGGTTCAACACAACCCCTTTAAAGGTGTTTTTCTCTCCCTTTGATTCCGCTTCCAGTTCCACGGCTTCCATCTCTTTAAGCTCATTCAGCGTGATGGCAGTTTCATCGCCGGCGGGACCGACAATGGCAATCTCCCAGGCTGCTGATTCTGCAGCCCCCTCTTCTTCTGCGCCTGGCTCTTCGGTTTCTTCTTCGCCGGTTTCCTCACCGGCAGCGATATCCTCGCCGTTAAGTTCCTCTTCTTCCTCCGGGGCCTCGGCTTCCTGTGCGCAGCCGGGCACCAGGAGCAGCGCCGCTACAAGCAAGACCACCATGCTTAAATAAAAGATTTTTTTCATCGTCAAACCCCCTGTTCAGATAAATCTAAAAAATCAAACCGCCGTTCCCAATGTGGGCACGGCGGTAGTGACATTAAACTGGCCGGATTAACCTTCTTTCCACATTGGGAGGCCCAACCGTTTCCAGTTAGGCCCATCGCCTGCGGGCCATAGGAGCCCCTTAGGTCCCGCAGGTCGAAGGTAAAAGATATATTTTTAAGCTGTTTGTGCTACTCCTCCTTTTAAGCGTCGAAGTAGCCAAGAACGGCAGCAGGCCTAAGCAACTGCTAAGGACAGGCGTTATGCATGACCGTACATTACGTTTTCGACAAGGAACTGTTTTTTCCTTTTTTTAATTTATTTTTTTTGCAGTTATCCTCAGCCGTACAAAGTTCAATAACAAAAGCAAGCAGAGAAGGTCGTTTTGGACAGGCTGAAATATCCGGAACAACTGATCGAGTTCGGCCGGCAGGCTAAGAAAAGCCTTTGCTCCAAAAAGGAAGTCTACCGCCTGGCATCCCGGGAACCAGGCATCCACCTCTCGGAGCACGGCGGCACCGGAGACGGGGTCATCGGGGCACTGGCAGGAGCGGAATTGCGCCTGAGCGGCAGCGATGGGCGCATTAAAGGCAAATATTTCCAAGGTCACGCCGGGAAGGTTTTAACGGCGGCCTCCATACTGGCGCAGACCAATATCGAGGAGATCAGGGATGAAGATGGTCTGCTGCTCGGCCCGGAAGAGAAAGTGCTGCTGGGCGAAAAAGTAAAAAGCGTTCTCTTAAACGGCAAAATAGTGCTGCCGGTGGAAATCAACACTGCCGCAACCGGGGGAGCCCGCTGGGCAACCTTGAGCAGAGAAAAAATCAGGAAATATTAGCGGTCAGAGTCAGGAATCCGAAAAGGGCTGCACTGCTGCTTAGCGGGCAGCCCTTATTTTTTAGGGTTCAACAGGAGCGTTATGCATACCAAAACAGAACAAAACAAATAATATTGCTAGAGTACCTATGAAAATAAATGAAGGAGCAATAAATCATGGATCATTTGAAATTGCTGCAAGAAACGCTTAACCAAAAAGAGGAGAATGTCCTTGCTTATCTCCGGCACATGCGGGAAATGGAGGATAGCGAAAACAGTGAACTGGCCCACCTCTATGCCAACCTGGCCAAAGCAGAGGAAAAACATATCGCCCAGCTAAAGAGCTATCTGAACCATTCCTTTAAAGATTAGGGCTGCCCTTCCGTTGCCCCGATTGCCGCACCTATTTTTCGTGGCGCACCTGAAAACAGCACTGCTCCCGGTGGATAGAAAGCCAGTTCATACCTAAAAGGCATTGCTTTTAATACAATCCTCAACACTGCTTGCTGATAATATTCAGATCATTTACTTTTCCCTCACCAGGCGACAGTTTTTAGCTTAAGATAATCCCCTTAAAAAGGTAATCTGGGAAAAAGCGAGAATTTTAAAGGGGGGGTGTGCAAGCTGAATTCTTTAGAAAAAAATTTACCCCAAAAAAATCTGCGGGTGAAGTGTAAAATCTGGATCGAAACAGACAACGGCGTTGTTTTTGGCGGGGGGAGACTCGCTCTCTTTCAAGCGATCATGGAATGTGGTTCCATCAATCAGGCTGCCGCAAAGCTGGGCATGTCCTACCGGGCTGCCTGGGGAAAGATTACGGCAACCGAAAAACATTTGGGCATAAAGCTGGTGGAGAGACATATAGGCGGAGTGAAAAGCGGTTCGGAACTCACTGCAGAGGCGAAGAAAATCATGGAAGCCTACCTGCAGTTTAAAAAAGAAGCGGAGGAAGCTGTGAATCGGCTCTTCCATCAATACTTCGATAATTTATAAATACCCGCCAACAAGAGCGCTGAACCAATTTTCAGGGTAATTTCCAAATAACAACCGGATCATCTATTGCAATTTCTACTTCTCCGGCAGGCAGTTCAATTAAACAGTTGCTTTGCGCGTGGTTTTTGATGGTTCCGCAAAACTGATTCTCAAACGGAGTGACAATAATTTGGTTGTCCTGTTCATAAGAGGCGGCCCAGATAAAGCGGCGGACCCCTCCGCGGGCAACGAGAGGTTTTGTGATCCTCCCCTGAGATCTTTCCAGCTCCTTATAGGAACCGGACAACCTGGCGATCAGGGGGTAGAGCAGTAAATACATCGCTACAGCAGCACCCCCCGGATTGCCGGAAAGTCCGAACAGGAGCTGCCCCTCTTTTACGGCGGCGACTACAGGCGCCCCGGGACGAATGGCCACCTTGCTGAATAACCTTAAGGCGCCGCTCGTTTCCATCGCCTCCCTGACAAAATCGTAAGCGCCGGAAGCGGTCCCTCCCGTGGAAATGACCAGCGGCAACTCTAAACGCTGCGCTTTTTCATAAACCTTCAGGACATCTGCAACGCGATCCTTAACCAGACCCAGGTTTACGGGGATGCCGCCTGCCTGGCGAACAATTTCGGCCAGGGTATAGATATTTGATACCCTGATTTGGCCTTGTTTCCGCTCGCCGCACGCTTCAACCAGTTCATTGCCGGTGGCAAAAATCCCGATTTTCGGTTTGGCATAGACCGGAACCGGATCAAAACCTAAAGTGGCCAGGACGCCGAGGTGAGCAGCGGTAAGGACCGTTCCAGCATTAAGCAGATGCTCGCCGGCGGCAATATCTTCGCCCCGGAAAGAGATGCCCTCCCCGGCGGCGACCTTCCGCTTGATCATTACCATCTGGGCGCTGCCGGGCGTGCCCCCGGTTTCTATCACTTCCTCTTTTTTAATGACGCTGTCGGCCCCTTCCGGCAAAGGGGCGCCGGTAAAAATTTTGGCCGCCTTGCCAGGGGCCAGCGGCTGCCGCGGAACTGCACCGGCGGCGATCGTATCCACGATCTCCAGTTTTACAGGGTCACTCTCCCTAGCCCCCTTTGTATCCGCCGCTAGCAGGGCAAAGCCATCCACCAGGGAGCGGTCAAAAGGGGGGACGCTCTCTGCAGCAATTACGGTCTGAGCCAGCACCCTTCCGCCCGCTTCCCACAGCTTCACTGTTTCGATTGTCTTTCCAGATAACAGAGGTTGCAGCTTTTCGGCAATAAGTTCCCGTGCATTTTCCAGTGAAATCACGGTAAAACCTCCGTTCTTAAGCCCTTCAGCCATGGCCGCGGCGTTACATTAAACCAAGCGGCCATGGTTTGGCGCCGCTTCCAGGCGCCATGGTTGATCAACAATCCCGGTTAACCCTTGCCTGACCGGCGGGCACTGCTCTTTTTTGAACACAACCCACATATTGGCGCGATCCTTAATCATCCGGACATTGGAAATGGCGATGGAATCTAGGATTTTACAATAGTCCAGGTTGGTTTTTTTGATTTTCTCGTCAAGGTTCTTTTTCCAGTTGCTGTCCCTTTCCTGCATTTCCCGATCTACTTTTCGTTTTAATTCTTCCGAACCGAAGCCTCCCCCCACGTAGGCAATCCCGCCGGGCACCAGCACGCGATAGATCTCCTGAAAGGCTTTTTGCTGATCCTCCCAGAAAAAGAGCGAGCCCCTGCTGACAACCAGATCTATACTCTGGTCGGGCAGCGGGATCCTGTGTACATCTCCGAGGATGATTTTAACCCTGTTTCTAAAGCCCTCCTCGGCTACGTTTTGACTGGCGAAGGAGAGCATCTTAAGGGAGCGATCCAGCAAGATCACCGAAAGATTTGTAATTTTGGCGACTTCAATGCCTAAACGGCCTGTGCCGGCCCCCACATCGAGGCACAATCCGGCGGTAATCTGCGTTCTCTCTTTAATCTGCCTGGCGATCTCCGCATATACCGGGGCGAATACCTCCCGCGCTGATTTTTCAAATTCCTCGGGGTCGATCTTCACCCCGTACTTCCTTTGGCCAAGCTCATCTTGCAGTTCACAAAGAATGACCGGGAATAAGCGATCCCTGTTGTCTTCGTTAATTTCATAGACAGTGACATCCTCCCGGTGGCGAACCTGCCTGAGAAAAGGCGTCTCCTTCTGTTTTAATACCCCCAGGACCGGTTTATCCGCATCTAAAACCCGAAACACCGCTGCTTGAAACCGGGCCGCATCGCTTTCAAAAAAGCCCAGTTCATCCATCACAATTAAATCCGATTGATCGTTTAAACAGCGCTCCATGACTTGGGTTCCGTAGCTGTCAAAGGTCGAAGGGATGGAAACCCAGTGGTCTTCGTTGATGCATCTGCCGATAAATTTATCCTTTAGCTCTTTACTCTCGTCATTAATATCTTCAATGTAAAAACCCTTTAACTTATGTTCATGATAGTAACGGGAAGTCCTGAAACCGGAAATACGGGTTGCGGGAAGGGCGGCGATGATTTTATTGATGAGCGTGGTTTTTCCAACCTGTAAATTTCCGGTCAGGAAGATGTTTTTAGCCACCAGCCTCACCTCTTAAACCTTTTCTTTTAACTGCTCCAGACGCTCAGCGCGCACGCGGATCAGTTCTCCGGCTATGCTGATCGCGATTTCTGCCGGTGTCTCCGCTTTTATGGGTATGCCGATGGGAGTATGAACGCGCGCGAGCGCTTCCCGGGGGATACCGGCTTCTTGCAACCGGGCATTAGTTTGCGCGATTTTTTCCCTGCTGCCGATCACGCCCACATAGGCTGTTCTTTTACGCAGCACCTGTTCCTGCACGATCAGATCAAATTGATGGCCGCGGGTCATCACCACAAGGTAATCATTTTCCGTAATCTTGACAAAGTCATCGATCCGCTGAAAATCACCGACTACAATTTCATGGGCCGTGGGGAATAAGCTCCGGTTGGCAAACTCGGGGCGATCATCTATAACCAGGCAGCGAAAGCCTACATTGGTTAAAACGGGAACCAGTTCCTGGGCCACGTGGCCGCCGCCAAAAACGATGACCCGCCCGGCCCGGACGAGCGGTTCCGCATAGTAGCGCTTTACCCCTAAGTTGACCTGGACGGCACGGCTTGCCAGCAAAGGTTTAAGCTGTTCAGGCTCAAGGGGCAGGCCGACAGCGCCTTCGCTTTTAGAATAAATGCCCATGCTCCAGGCAGTTTCATCGCTAATATCGGTGATCAACCATGCATCTTCATCGCGATCGAATAAAGATAGAATGAGCTCCACGAGGGAAAGATTACGGCGCTCGGCGGCATCGATAAACTGGAAATAGACGACCACATCGCCCCCGCAAATCATACCGAGATCTTCTACCTGTCCGGAGGTGAGCTTATAACCCTTCAGATAAGATTTTTTATTGACTAAAATGTCAGCAGCCCGCTGCTGGGCCTGGTATTCGATGGCGCCGCCGCCGATGGTGCCATACAATCTTCCATGGCGGTTGACGAGCATTCTCGCTCCCGCGCCGCGCGGCGTGGAACCGGAACTGGCGATCACCGTCACCAGCACGACATCTTCCTGCTCCAAAAGGGACTGTTTAAGCAGTTCAAATAGTTTCTTCATCCCGGCCTCCGCTCCGTAAAGTAAAGTTTTCCAGTCTCTTCTAGTTTATAGTGCTGGGATTGTTATGTCAATATATGCATAACGCAGATAGCAGACCCAAATCTTTAAGTTTTCTTGGAAGCTGTTGGCACGGCGCCTAAAGAGGAACCGCTCAGTTTTGCTTCGCAGCATGTGGCGCAATCCCCTCGCGCAGCAGTGCCAGCAATCCTTGAACCTTTCGGGAAAACTTCTCATCACGGCTCCCTGCGATCTTGTAGAAGGGCTCTTCCGTGAGACCCTGGGCCTCGGCCAATGTCTTGCCCTTGACCAGCTCGCAGAGGAGCTCGACAGCCACATTGGCTTCCGGTTCGCAGACGCAGAGATACTTCATCTCCGTGATGCGCTGATCCTCCAGCTGCAGGTAAAGCTGCATATAACTGCCGGTTTGGCCGCAATCTATCATCGGCTGATTAACCGCTTCGATAAAGATGGACGCATCTTTGATCTCACCGGAATGGGGGAAGTTCTTCTTTAAAAGGTCTCGATATAGTTGGAGAATTGTTTGATCCATGGGGTTCCCTCTCTAAAAGTCCCTTTATTCCAGATAAGCGCTATTCCAGATAACCCCGTTCGGCGAATATCTCTTCCAGGGTATCCAGAAACAGATCGCATTCCTGCAGCGTGTTGTACAGGTAAAAGGAGAGGCGATGAATCATGCGGTGTTCCCAGTGCGAACGGGGCTGCCTCCAGCCGGCACCGAATTGCTGATTAAAATATGAGTGGACGCAAAAAACGCCGTCTCTAATCATAATATTGCTCCTGGCATTTAGTTCTTCGGCAATGCCCATGGCATTCGGTCTTCGGACCATGAAGGTCAGGATGCTTCCCCTGCGCTCCACCTCCTGCGGACCCAGAATGGTAAACCATCCCCGGTCGCCGTAGCGGCTCAACAGTTTGCCGGTCAGGTAGCGATTCAGCTCCTTCTCGTGGGCGGCAATGCGCTCCATGCCGATTTGCCGCAGGTATGCTACAGCAGCAGCCGAAGCGATGATCCCAGCGTAATTTTGGATTCCCGCTTCAAACCCTTCCGGGCCTTGATGCAGCTGGTAAGAGTCAAAGGTGGTGTTGCTGACGCTGCCGCCGCCCACGATCACCGGCTCAAGATGATCTTCTCCCGCCTGCGGCCCCTCTACCTTTCCGATCAGCTCGCTTTTCACGTAGAGGACGCCCACCCCGCGCGGGCCGCACATCTTGTGGAGGGAAAAGGTCAGGAAATCCACATCCAGGTCACGCACATCCACAGGCTGGTGTGGCACCGTTTGGGCCCCATCTAGGAGCACCCGGGCGCCATGGCGGTGGGCGATGGCGATGATCTCCTTGGCCGGCAGGGTAACCCCGGTCACATTGGAGGTAAAGGCCATGCTCACCAGGCGGATCCGGCCCATCTCGAAGCAGCGCTCATAAGCCTCAAGATCAAAAGCATCTTCCAGGCCGGCCGCCGTGTGGATGACTTTGATCAAGCCGGCTTTCTGCAGGCGCAGCCAGGGCACCAGATTCGAGTTGTGTTCCCGGCCGCTGATGAGCACCGCATCGCCCGGTTTGAAGTTGAAACCCATGGCCACAGTGTTGATGGCCGCCGTTGTATTCAAGGTGAAGATGATCTCCTGCCCGGAGCCGGCATTGATGAATTCGGCAATGGCCCGCCTGGCCCCGGTAATCCCGGCCTCGGGCTTGCCCTCGATAAGGGCAGTAACCTCTTCGGCGAACCAGTGACTGCTGCGCTTGCCGCCGCAGGCAGGATATTGCTCATAGTATTGCAGCAGCGAGGCTATCACCGGCCGGGGAACAAGGGAGGTGCAGGCGCTGTCAAAATAGATGGGAGGCTTGCCGTTCCTCCGCCTGGACAAGGCCGGGAAATCGCTGCGAAACTTTTCAAGACTCTGGTTGTTCATTTTTGCCTCTTCATCAAGAACTGGCGCAAGCTCTTGCCTTGAAATTGAAACGGGTTTAAGCAAAGGAACCAGCGGCTGGTTCTTCTTCGAATGAAGATGACGGTATGCCTTTATTGTGCATAAAGGCATACCGTTTTAAAACACTTTATTTACTGGCTAAAGCAGCCAGCACCTTCTCCGGCCTTGCGGGCAGGTCGCAGATCCTGGCGCCGCAGGCGTTGTAGATGGCATTGATGACCGCAGGGGCGGTGGAGATCATGGTCATCTCGCCGATGCCGGTAGCTCCCAAGGGGCCGTTGTAGCGCGGCGTCTCCCGGGTAATGATCTCCATTTCGAAACTGTCACGGATCGTGGGGAACTTGAACGAGACAAAGTCCTTTGTCTCGCCGAGGACATACTCTTCCCGGAGCGCGTAGCCGACGCCCTGATCCATGCCGCCTTCGACCTGGCCTTCGAAAGCCTGCGGGTTTAAGATCGTTCCGGAATCCACCGCGCAGGTCATCTTGATCACCCTGGTCTCGCCTGTCTCCGTATTCACTTCTACCTCGGCCATCTGGACGTTGTGTACTTCCGAGACCTGGGCGTTGCCCTGCCCGGTCTTTTTATCCAGTCCGCCGGGGATGTCGTTTTTATGGTATCCTTCGAAGCGGGTCGGCTTTCCGGCTTTAACCAGGTCGGCATAGCTTCTGCCTCCCGCCTCCTCCATGGCCTGCTCCATCTGCTCGATGGCGTTAAGTAAGGTGTTCCCGGCCATAAAGGTCATCCGGCTGCCCGCCGCGGGCCCCATCAGTACAGTCTTGTCCGTATCCCGGGTATACAGCTTGATCTTATCCAGAGGCAAGCCCAATTTGTGAGCCGCGATCTGGGTCAGCATGGCATCGTTGCCTTCTCCCGGATCCGCGCAGGCAGCGTAAATGGTGACGCTGTCGTCGGGGTTCATTTCAATGGATAACCTGGCCTGATCGGCTGCGCCGCCGATACCAAATGAAAAGGCAGCAATACCGACACCGCGCTTGATCTTATCGCTGCGCTCGTTGAATTTCCGGGCTTCCTCTATGGCCCGCTCATAAGCCGGCTTGATGGCCTCGCAAACCACGGGGAAATCCCACTGCTTGACGACCATGCCGATGGCCTTGCTCTGACCCGGCTGCAGCGTGTTGATGCGGCGGAACTCCAGGGGATCCATGCCGAGTTTTTCCGCCAGCATATCCATGGCCACCTCCAGCGCAAAGGCTGTCTGTGGCGGACCGGCTCCGCGGGCTGAACCGCCGAAGGCATTGTTGGTGTAGACGGAGCGGCCTAGCACTTTAACATTGGGAATATTGTAGGATCCGGACATCATCATGATGGAGCGGCCTAAGATGACCGGCCCATTCACCGTGTAGGCCCCCTTGTCCATGAGGAAATCACACCACATGGCGGTGAGGCGTCCCTCTTTATCACAGGCCAGCTTCATCTTAATGCTGGGATAAGCATGCCGCTTGGTGGTGATCAGCATCGATTCAGCCATGGTCGGGGCATAGCGGACAGGGCGGCGGAAATGGAGCGCGGCCGCTGCGGCAATGGCTTCGGTAATGATCCATACCTTGATCCCGAATTGTCCTCCTGAAAAGGCTTCCTTGTAGCGGATCTTGTCATAGCCCACCGCCTCTTTGAGCTGGTTGCAATGGAAGTGGATATTGATGCTGCGGCCAACGACAACCAGTTCGTCCCCTTCAAAATAAGCGGAGGACACTTCCGGTTCCAGGGGCGCCTGGTGGTTTGTTTGGGTGCTGAATTCCGCCTCCACGACCGCATAGGCTTCTGCAAACGCCTTATCGGCGTCCCCTTTGATGATGGGCTGGGTGGCGCAGATATTATCCGGCGCATGCTCATGGATGGGATATGCATCCGGGGACAGGGATTCTTCCACCGTCATCTGCACGGGCAGCGGTTCGTATTCCACTTTCACCGCCGCGGCGGCAGCCCGGGCCTGTTCCCTCGTTTCAGCGACCACAGCGACGATCGGGTCTCCCAGGATACGGACCACGTCTTCACACAAAACCGGCTGATCCGGGTGCACCTGGCGCAGGCGGTTCGTCCCCTTGATATCCTGGGCCCTCAAGATGCCGACCACACCGGGCATTTTTTCCGCTTCCGAGGTGTCGATGGACTTGATCCTGGCATGGCGCTCAGTGCTGCGCGCGACCGCCACTTCCAGGGCGCCCTCGGGAAGGGGGACATCATCGTTGAATTGAGCCAGACCGCAGGCCTTAAGCATGGCGGTCGGACGGACGTGGGAGCTGCCGATGGCCTCTTGACCGATCTTGCTCTTTACTTCCTCAGGAGTAGTCTCCTTGCGGATAAACTGTCCGGCCAGTTTGACCGCCTCAATGATCTTCTTGTAGCCCGTGCAGCGGCAGAGGTTGCGGGCCAGGGCTTTTTTGATCGCCGCATCATCGGGATTGGGGTTTGCGTCCAGGAGCGCTTTGGCAGCCATGATCATGCCCGGAGTACAGAAACCGCACTGGATGGCCCCGGCCAGACAGAAGGCTTCCTGAATTAAGTGGGGATTCTCCGGGGTGCCCAATCCTTCGATGGTGATCACTTCAGCCCCTTGCAGGTTCACCATCTTGGTGAGGCAGGAACGGACCGCCTTGCCGTTCACGATCACCGTGCAAGCGCCGCACTGGCCTTTGCGGTCACAGGACTGCTTCGTGCCCGTCAGGCTCAGGTCTTTGCGCAGGTAATCGAGCAGGACCATATCCGGTGCAACTTCGACCTGGCGCTTGACACCGTTTACTGTTAGTGATACCGTTTGCACTCTTTTTCCTCCTTTTTGCCTTAATCGGTTGCTTGGGATAAACATGCGCTGTTGTTAAGTAAATTTTCGTTACCTGTCGCCAAAGCCGTAGACAAGAATGATTAGTGCTCTTTTGACCGGGGTTCAGACCGGCTCTGGAGAGACAAGAAACGAAGGGTTTTCACACCCCTGATCGTACCCCTGGCCAGGGGAGGTATGGTTCCAAAAAGAGAGGCCTACCGTTTCCGACAGACCTCTGTCGTTTTGTCGCTATGGCATTATTGAAATCTATCTTAAAAATAGATTAGCCACTCGTTCACAGTCGCTCCGGCTCTCAGCGGCAAGAGGCTAAGGTTTTTCATGTCCCTGATGGTGCCTCGTTTGATGGGCATTGACATCTAGCTTTTAAAATATTTTATAGCGATCCAACCGTTATGTCAATATATACATAACGGTTATAATGTTATTTTCAATGATTCTTCGCCGGTGCCCCCCGCTGCACAATCCTGCGCTTGGCTGTCCCCCTGGCCACGGTAAAGTTCCCGCTGTTGCAGCTAATTTCTAGCTGCAGCTTTTCCGGATACAGCTCCTGCAGCGCCGGCAAGGTGAGGAGCGCCTGCCGCGCCATTTCACAATCCACGTTTTCCGGCTGCACAGTTTTTAGATCGATGTGCAGCACCGCCCTTTCCCCGGCCCACTGCATCTCCGCCCGGTAGTCGAGCACCCCGGGCAAGGGGAACAGCTTCTCATCGAGATCCGGCATGGAGAGGCGGAGCTCCCCGATCCGGATCAGCTCCGAGAGGCGATACTTAACCGGCTCCATGCTGCGCAGCACTGTCCCGCAGGGGCAGCGCCCGGGAAGGAGGCGGCTTAAATCCCCGGTGCGGTAACGGATCAGCGGCATGCCGGTCCGGGTAAGCGTGGTAAAGACGATTTCCCCGGCTGTGCCTTCCGGAACCGGCTCTCCCGAATGGGGGTCTACGATCTCGATAAAAAGGTCGGCCTCCCGGAAGTGGTAACCGCGGCGCGCGCTGCACTGCACCCCGCCGCCAAGGCCCATTTCCGTGGTGCCGTAGTGGTTATAAACGCGGCAGCCCCAGCGCTCTTCCAGAACCCGGCTGATCGCCTCCGGCACGTAGTCGGTGCTCAATAAGACGTTTTTAATTTGCCCTTTTAGGCGGGCCCCGTTTTGCTGCCGGGCCATGGCCAGCAGGTGCGTCGGGATGCCGACCGCGGCGGAAGCCCGGTCTAGCAAAGCCCGGTTAACGGCATCGGCAGGATCATGGACCGGGCCGTAGGGAAGCGGAACCGCCCCCATCCTTTCCAGCCCGATGCGCAGCAGATCGCCCACGCTGCCGGGTGTGGCACACGGCAGCAGGATCAACACCCTGTCACCCGGCCTCACCAGGTTCCGCATGCCGTAATCAAAAAAGTCAATGGTCAGTTCCTGGTCTTCCTTCGTAAAGAAAATCCGTTTCGGCGAGCCGGTCGTGCCCGAAGACTGCAGCGTCACGATCCGCTCGATGGACCCAAGGCCGCTACAAACAAAACGGAGCGGATCTTCCCTGAGCTGCCGCGGTTCGGTAAAGGGCAGCCTGGCCAGTGCCGCTTCACTGTCGATTAGCGCCGGATCAAATCCGGCCAGTTTGCTACGGTAAAAAGAGCTTTTATCCATGGCCATGGCTACGGTTTTCCGGATCCGGCGGAACTGGTATTCCCGCAGGGCCTCCCGGGTCAGCGTGCCCGGCGCCAACCCGATCTTGCGGGCAATCCAGTCTTCCAGCGGCGTTTTCGTCATAGCCACACTCCACAAATAAAGTATTCATATCTAGTTCTTGTCACTGAGAGTTGGAGCGTCTGTGAACGAAACAAAAAATTTCATTGCCTTGATGGCGCCTCGCCTGGCTAGAGCCAAGCTGTCTAATCTGCGCCAAAACGGAAGCCTCTTTCCTCCAGCAGCTCCACCATTTTATCATAAGTTTCAAGCAGCATTTTCGGGCAACGGGTGAGGCGGTTCATCTCATTGCCGGCCAGGAGATCCCGGCAGCTCATCCCCCCGCCAGGCAGCTCGTAGGTGCTTTTAAACCAGTCTGTAAGCTCCCGGATCAGTTCCGGGGCTTCCGCCGGCAGGCACAGGGCGATCAGGCAGGCGGCGCCGCTTAAAATGCCGCAATCGAGGCCGGAGTGCAAACCTAAGCATAAACCGGCCGCCGCCTGGATTAAATCGGGATGGACCTCTTTTTGGGCTTGCTCGAGCCCCACCTGCAAAATGATCTGGCTGCAGCAATAACCTTTTTTCGTCAGCTCGGCGATTCGCGCATAATCGAGCATGGCTATTCATCCTCCCCGGCATCGCCACATCCGGAACAACTGTGTTCTAGCACCTGGTCTTCATGCGCATGCGCCTCGTGTTCAATGGGGGGCTTGCGGGCGATCAGCAAAAAATACCCCGGCTTAAACTCTTTTAATTGCGCGCAGGTCAGCCCCCGGTTCTCTTCTTTCGCCAGGAGGCACTGCCACAAAAGAGCCGGGTTTTCCCCGCGCATGATGCAATCGGCAGTAAGCTGCCCGAGATGCTGCGAGCAGTCGCGCCACAGTTCCACGATAAAACCATGTTCGGCCAGCAACTCCATAAACGTCTCCTTGGTTTTTACACCGGGTCTGCGGCGATAATAGAAATCGCTGATCACCAGCCTTCCGTTTTCTTTCAACACGCGGTAGCACTCGGTCAGGGCAAAATCGGCGTCCTCGATTAAAGAAAAGCTGCATTCCATCAGCACGCCGTCCATCTCGCCGTTGTAAAAAGGCAGGTTGTCCCCGCTGCCCTGGCGCAGCGGCAGCCACGGCGCGGCCTTTCTGGCCCTCTCGACCATCTGCGCGGAAGCATCAATGCCCACGGCGTCCAGGCCGTGCCGCTCGATTAAATGGCGCACCGTCGCCCCCAGCCCGCATCCCACATCGAGAATCCTTGCTCCCAGGGGAAAGCGGCAGAAAGCAAGGGCCTCCTCCGTGATGGCGAAACCACCCGGACGGATGGTCTCCCCGGTGATCTTCTCCAGCTCTTCCCATGGATTAAGGGTCAATTTTCATAACCTCCTACGGTATAACCGCGAACGTCCTTTCTGATCACGTCCACCCGGGCATAGGTTTGTTCAATGCTGAAAAGCTTACTTAGCTCCAGCCCCAGCAGCTCGCAGAGGATTACCCTGTTCACCCCGGCGTGGGCTACGATTACCAGGTCACCGGCACTCTCTTCCACGACCCTGAAAAAAGCCGGGATCACGCGCCGGTGCAAATCGGCAAAACTCTCTCCCCCCGGAGGTCGGTAACAGACAAAATCCGCCCCCCTTTTCTCGTATTCACCGGGATATCTTTCCTGCACCTCTGCCGTGCTTAAGCCTTCCCAATCCCCCAGGTTTATCTCCCGGAATGCCTTCACTTTTACCGGACGGCACCGTAAAACCCGTGCGATGATCGACGCGGTTTCTAGCGCCCTGGCCAGGTCGCTGCAATAGACGGCCCGGATTGGCTTACCCTTAAACGTTTCCGCGAGGCGCCCCGCCTGTTTTACCCCCGCAGGGCTTAGAGGGGGATCGGATTGTCCCAGGTAAAACCCCTGGCTGTCGATGCCGGCCGGCTCGGCGTGCCGTACCAGATAGATTGTTTTAGCGGTCATCATTCTACTAAATGCTCCCATACGGGACCGGTGATCCTTTCGACCTGGTCCCGGATCCTGAGCGCTGCGGCCATGCGCCTTTCGATGGCTTCCCTGGCTGCCGCATCATCCCGGTGCCGGGCCAGCATTTCCTCCCGCCTTGCCTCCAGGGAAACGAGCCGATCGCCCCGGACCATTTTATCCGCCAGGTAGACCAGCGAACAGGCATTGATTCCACGGGCATATTCTTCCGGCAGCTCCATGTGGCAGGCGATGATCTCCGCTGCCGCGGGATAGCCGAGGGCGGCCACGATCTGCCGGCCTTTAGCCGGATGATCCTTTTCCCCCCGGGCAATATCATGCAGAAGGCAGGCAGCCTTCACCAAACCTAAATGAATCCTTGCGACCCGGCTATTCAGGTGCTCCGCGATGGTTTCGCCAACGGCGGCCACCTTGCGCATGTGCCTGATCAAGGGCGCCGGGGTGTTTTGCTCCGCCCATACCCGTTCGCACAGCTTTCCGGGCGGATAGGGGGGCAGCTCCGGCGGCAGCGCTTTCTGGTAATCCTCTTCCGTATCCAGATCGCGCAAAATCCCCGCATCGCCAACCGGCACTTCCATGCTGCTGCGTGCCTGCAACAGCTCCCTTAGCCCCCCGGCAAATTCCCTTTCGATGATCAAGGGAAGCAGCCTGGTGGAGAGCAGGGGCGGGTGTCCCCTTTTCCCCTGGTAAACCGGGTAGACAACATCGCAATCCTGGCTCGCGATCTTCCCGGCTGCGGCAGCCAGGCGCCTGATCGTTGCGGCGGAGACAAAGGGGCAATCGGCCGGCAGCAGGAAAAATGCATCTAAGCCTTCAGCTAGGGCCTGCACCCCCGCCTTAATGGATGAGTACATGCCCTGCTGATAAGCGGCGTTCCGGACCGGCCGCACCTGGAGGCGCTCCAGGAGAGGGCCCAGCACGTCAGCCTTGTACCCGGTAACGACGTAGATCTCGCTTATCCCCGCTGCCCGGAATGTTTCAATTACCTGTTCAAGGACGAGAGCTGAACTGGAAAGCGGTAGAAGGGGCTTAAACAGACCCATCCGGGATGAGTAGCCCGCTGCCGGAATTAACGCCGCAATTTTTTGCACTGTTCTGCACCTTTGACTCCTACAGTTTTATAAAAATAGTGCTAGTGATCTGCTCTGAAAATGAGGTATGCCAA
>JAAYGO010000131.1 GCA_012727685.1 Bacillota bacterium
GCAGGTGAGTTGGAAAGAAAGATTCGATTCGCTGAAAAAGACTTTTCCAGCACTTCTGATGCCGGTCATTGTACTTGGCGGGATTTATGCGGGTTTCTTTACACCTACGGAGGCGTCGAGCGTACTTGTTGTCTATGCATTAATCCTTGGGTTAGCATATAAGAAAATAAATCTTTCCAAGCTGCTCGAAATGATAAAAACGAGCACCTTGATTTCTTCAAGGATGATGATTGTTGCCGCAGGAGCGATAATCTTAACCTATTTTCTAACCCGTCTGGGTGTTGCACAGAAATTAGCACTGTCGATTGTTTCACTGAATGCCCCTAACTGGGTCTTGTTGTTGGCTTTAATCGGCATGTATATTATTCTTGGCATGTTTTTTGACGGGCTTTCGATTACCATTGTGACGGTGCCCGTTCTTGCTCCCGTATTGCCCAATCTAGGGCTTGATCCGTATGTATTTGGTGTATTACTGGTGATGCTGGTTGAAACGGCTGCGATCACCCCGCCGGTCGGAATGAACTTGTTCGTTATTCAGTCTGTTTCTAAGGACAAATTAAGTATAATTGCAAAAGGAAATGCGCCCTTTGCGATCATTCTATTACTCGCGGTTATCCTTGTCATGTTTGTCCCTGATTTGGCACTGTGGATTCCCAACTTGCTCGGGATATAGAGGGATGATGTAGGAAGTTTTATGAAAAGCAAGCAAGTTTCAGCCCCAGATGATGGCTATTGACCAGGCTTCGTAATTGAAGCGACTGTTTTACAGTGACACTATTACAGGTAAGGTAAGTGGCAAAGGGTTATTAAAACAATGGAAGACTTAAAGGTGGTTAAACAATATAGATGGCAACTTTAACTGCAAATATATTTAATATTCAGCGTTTCAGCACAGAAGACGGACCGGGTATACGAACAACAGTATTTTTTAAAGGGTGTCCGCTGCGGTGTCCCTGGTGTGCGAACCCGGAATCGCAAAGCCCTTTCCAGCAGTTGGCCCATAGGGAATCCCAATGTCTTGGCTGTGGCAGCTGTGTTAAGGCCTGTCCCGCGGGAGCACTGCGTTTTGGCCGGGGTGAGGGAGAATCTAAAATTGTAATTGACCGTAATGCCTGTAATAATTGTGGTGCGTGTATCGATGCGTGTCCTGCCGGTGCTATAAGGTTTTACGGTAAAATCATGACGATTGATGAAGTTTATAACGAGATCAAAAAGGATGTTGGCTATTATTTTAGTTCACAGGGAGGCATTACCGCGGGCGGGGGCGAACCCCTTTTGCAAGCAGATTTTGTTGCTGAACTCTTTCAACGGTGTCAAAAAATCGGCATTCATACAACGCTGGATACTTGCGGTTACGCCAGGCTTTCTGAGCTGGATAAGGTGTTAAAACACACGAATCTGGTGCTGTTTGATTTAAAGCTGATGGATCGCGTGCAACACAAGCAAGTAATTGGAAAGTCCAACGACGTTATTATACGCAACCTCCGGCATATTGTTAAACAGGGGACGCCGGTTATTATCCGGATCCCCTTAATCCCCGGTTTCACCGACACGGAGGAAAATTTAGAGAGAGCAGCCCTGTTTATATCGGAACTGGACCGTACGATGCATGTTGACCTGCTGCCCTATCACAATTATGGTGAGAACAAGTATAGAATGTTGGGTATGAAGTATCAACTAACTGGTTCTACGACTCAGAGCAAAGAAAAACTCCGTGAGTGTAAGGAAATTTTTTTGCGCCATGGTATAGATTGTGAAGTACAAGGGGAATCATTAAAGGATAAAGGTTTGTGTAACAAGTCTTGAGAATACGGAACGGCAGTCATCATCCGTCCGGTTGATGACTGCCGCTCTCTTTATACTCTCACAGATGCCAAATATTTAAGGCTAGCTTTCTTTTTCGAACTGATCCTTGCCCACCCCGCAGACCGGGCAGACCCAGTCATCCGGCAGGTCGGCAAAGGGGGTGCCGGGGGCGATATTATTGTCCGGATCTCCCTTCTCCGGGTCATAGACATAGCCGCAGAGCTTGCATACATATTTGTCCATTTTTTGATCCGCCTTTTCCGCCCTTTCTGCCTTTACTTCTTTCTGAGTGCCTTGATAAGTGGGTGCCGCCGGGGGAGTGCCTCCCTTCTTGATCTGTCGGTAGTAAGCGTAAGTCATCGGTTCGCCTGCTTTTAAATTCTCCGCTGCCGTTACCTGGCCGAGGAAAATGGTATGAGTTCCGGCATCCAGCCGATCAATAACCTTTGCCTCCATGTAGGCCAGGGAATGCTCGGTAATATAAGGCAAACCATTGGCCGTTGTGGAGTAGTTCACCTCGGCGAACTTGTCCGTATCCCTGCCACTTTTGAAACCGAACTGGCCGATGAGAGAAAGGGGGGCATTCTGATCCAGAATGGATACGGTAAAATATCCCCCGGACAAGATATAATCGTGCGTCAGGTTTTGCTTATTAATGCTAATCGCTACCGTGATCGGATCATTGGATATCTGGACCACGGTATTGGCAATTTGCGCGTTGATGCGATCGCCTTTCTTGGCCCCGATGATGTACAGGCCATAGGTTATCTTGTACATTACCGTTGCATCCATCTTCTACATCTCCTTGCTGCCTTAAATAAACACGCCTTTCCGCTCAAAAAGGCTTGTTTTTAGCTGCTCCAGAGCCCGTGCAGGTTGCAGTATTCCCGGACTTTAAACTCCTTCCCGGCGCATTCAAATACGGCTTTCGGTTCATCCCCCGGCTTTAAGAATACTCTCCGGCTCTCGTTGCCTTCAATAAGCTCAATCCATTCGATGTAATGGCTTTCTTCCATGGGATGCAGAACGCTGCCGACACTGACGATCACCTTGCCGTCCTTCACTTCTGCCACTGGCACGTGCTTTTCTGTTGAGGCGTCTACAGTATTCTCAGTCATCAACTCCATGGGCTGATTGCAGCAAACAAGCTGCCCTTGGCTGGCATGCACCACCGCCACTACATTCCCGCACACGTTGCACTTGTAGATCTGGTGAAGAGCAGTCATTTTAAATCCTCCTTTTATTTTTTAATACTTTTATTGTATTTATTTATTCTCTTGTGCCGTTGAAGAGGTTTTCCCTGGCGAAACGCCGGCCTGCTTCATAAGCCTTTTCCAGCGCGGCTGGGTGAGATTTGATGGCCCCTTTTTGATCTATATCCTGGAAACAAAGACAATTGTCGTAATGGAAATTGATGATATGAAAAAAGACCTTGACCACATCGAGGGCATTAGCATGGTGTTTTTCATTCTTTAATCCCCCGACACTAATAAAGAAGCCCGGTCTTTTTTCGTTTTGGCTCACTTTAGGACTGTTGAGTACATATTTCGCATTCCACCAGCATTGAAAGCGGTCAATAAACAGTTTCAGTTGTGCGGACACCGATCCAAAATAAATGGGTGTGGCGATGACCAGGGCGCTGGCAGAAGCAACCTGCGGATAGAGGCCTTGCATGTCATCCTTTACAATACATTCCCCGGTCGCTGCACAGCGGTCACAGGCCTGGCAAGGGCGAATTTTTAGACTGTTGAGCCGGATGGTGTTGCTTTCGCAACCCTCTTCTGCCAAGCCCCTGGTAAACGATTGCAGCAGCAGTTCGCTGTTGCCGTTGCGGCGGGGGCTGGACGAAACAGCTAGAATTGTAGGCAAGGTATTACCTCCTTAATGTATAGAGCGCTTTATACAAACACCTATCAGGCCGGATAGCTGTTTTTTCGACACGGATGTTCATCTTTTATCTGCCGATTTTATGATTAAATTCGTCAAAATCTACCGTTACCCTCTTAAAAGGTTGAAAAACAAAATTTTTTAAAAATAGTGCCATAAAACTAGTGAAAGGTCTATCGGCCGGGCAGCAAATGTGTTATAGTTTAAGTGCTTTAGAATGCACCAACTAAAAGGAGGCGATCTTATTGAAGCATGAGCTTCCAGCTTTACCGTATGATTATGCCGCTCTGGAACCTTATTACGAAGAAAGAACACTCCGCTTACATCATGGCGCACACCACAAGGCATACGTGGATGGGTTGAATAATGCCGAGCTGAAGCTGGCTGAAGCCCGGGAAAAAGGTGATTTTGCCCTGGTCAAACACTGGGAACGGGAACTGGCTTTTCACGGCTCCGGTCACATCCTTCACTCCATATTCTGGACAAACATGAAGCCGGGCGGCGGTGGTCCGGCCATCGGCCCCGTTGCTGAATTGATTGAGCGCGATTTCGGTGGCTTTGATCAATTCAAAAAGCAGTTTTCTGCTGCCGCCGCGGCGGTGGAAGGCTCCGGCTGGGCGCTGCTTTGCCTTGTTCTCCCCTTCAACAAGCTGGAGATACTTACAGCGGAGAAACATCAGAATTTGACCCAGTGGGGAGCGGTACCGCTCCTGGTTCTTGATCTATGGGAGCATGCCTACTACCTGCAGTACCAGAACAAGCGGGCTGCCTTTATCGAAGCCTGGTGGAACCTGGTAAACTGGGAAGATGTGAACAGGCGCCTGGCCAGCGGCAGAGGTGATGGCAGCTGCTGCAGCGGCTGATACGTTTTGTTAACTCTTTTAGACAGATCATTGCAGCAATGGGCATGCTAAGGGTATGCTATTAATCGAAGGAGGTATTGCGTTGGATCCGGTTCTTTTAAAGGAAGGCATCTACTGGGTTGGAGCGGTGGATTGGGACATGCGCTATTTCCACGGTCCCGTTTTAGGCACCCACCGCGGCACAACCTATAACAGCTACCTGATCGTTGACGAGAAGATCACGCTGGTAGATACGGTCTACACTCCCTTTGCCGGGGAGATGCTGGAGCGGATCCGGAAGATTGTTGATCCGTCACGGATCGATTATATCGTGATCAACCATGTGGAGGTGGATCATTCCGGGGCGCTCCCCGAGGTGATGAAGCTGGCCCCGCAGGCAAAGATCTTCTGCTCGGCCAAGGGCAAGGCGGGCCTGCTGAAGCATTACTACGGGGATTGGGATTACCAGGTGGTGGAAACCGGCACCACCCTTTCGCTGGGGAAGCGCAGCTTGAGCTTTATCGAGGCGCCCATGCTGCACTGGCCGGACAGCATGTTTACATACCTGCCGGAAGAAGCCTTATTGATGCCCAACGATGCTTTTGGCCAGCACCTGGCGAGTGCATTTCGCTTTGATGACCAGGTGGACAACCGGATCATCATGGAGGAGGCGGCCCGCTACTACGCCAATATCCTCTACCCCTTAAGCAGGCTGGTCCTCAAGAAGCTGGAAGAGGTAAAGGCCATGAATATCCCCATTGCCATGATCGCCCCCAGCCACGGGGTGATCTGGCGGCAAAACCCGGGGCAAATCATCGAAGCCTACCAGCGGTGGGCTTCGGGCGAGTGGTTCCCCAAGGCGGTAGTGGTGTACGATACCATGTGGGGAAGCACCGCCGCCATGGCCCGCGCGATTGTGGAAGGCATCGTCTCGGAAGATGTTGACACCAGGCTCTTCAAGATCTCCGTCCGCGACATCAACAGCATTATCACCGAGCTCCTCGAGGCGCGCCTCCTGGTGGTCGGCTCTCCGACAATCAACCGCGGTTATCTTTCCGTCCTCTCGCCGTTCCTGGATGACCTGGCCGGCTTGAAGCCGGTCAACCGGCTCGGCGCCGCTTTCGGCTCTTACGGCTGGAGCAAGGGGGCGGTCAAGGCCATTGAAGCGAAGCTTGAAGCGGCGGGCTTGACCCTGGCCGGGGAAGGCCTGGAAATTCTCTGGGTGCCCGACTCCGGGGAGCTCGAAAGCTGCCGGGAATGGGGCCGCGCCCTGGCCCGGAAGGTGAAAGCCGAACTGTAGTTTTAATTTGCAAGGTGAATTGTAATTTCCAGGGAAAGGTGGTTCTGGGAAAATGGAAAAATGGGAATGTGAAGTTTGCGGTTATATCTACGACCCGGCAGAAGGGGATAGCAGCGCGGGGATAAAGCCGGGAACCCCTTTTGAAGAGCTCCCTGATGACTGGGTCTGCCCGGATTGCGGCGTGGGCAAGGAAGAGTTTACCAAGCTGGATTAATTGCGCCATAACCATTATTAGTGCCGCCGTGTCAGGTACACTGACACGGCGGCATTTTGTTTAGATTATGATTATCAAACGACGTGATTAACGGCCATGAACTGCCGTAATGCAGATACCCCCGTTTTGATATGCGTCATTGTCAGCGGCTGCATCCGGTCTCCCGCTTGCAGCAGCGAACCCGCCCTTTTGCCGAGCACGCTGGCGGTAATCAAGACAGCAGCGGTATTCAGGTCGCTGCACAATGTGTAGGGGAAGTTGTCAGCCTGATCCGCGTACTGATTTGCGTATATGTTGTAATACGTATCGGTGGAGCGGGTCAGCCCCACGCGATAGGGCAGGGAGCCTTCCAAACAGCTGTCGCGCAGGCAGCTTACCAGCCGCAGGTCGGCGATGGCCGGGAAGGCCAGCGGTGCATACTGCAAGCCGGTGCCTTCGTCGCGGACGGCTCCTTTGGCGATCAGCATCTCTCCCGGTTGGACTTCTTTAGCCGCTGCCAGCCCGCATCCGAGATAGAGGAAAAGCTCTCCACCGATCGCAGCCAGTTCGTGGACGCCTATGGCAGCGGACGGCCCCCCGATACCCACCGACACGACAGAGACCTTGGCCCCGCCAAGCGTGCCGGTAAAGGTGCGATATTCACGATGCCAGGCGATTTCTTGGGGGTTATCGAGCAGCGTAGCGGCTTTTTCCGCATCCTGCGGGTCATCCACCAGCAGCACGTATGGCCCAATCTGCCCGGGTGCCATGCCAATGTGGTATTGCGGCATCTTCATTACGTCATTATAGATCCAATTGACGAACTTGCGGAAGCCGGGGTAGAGCACCACCCATTTGAACATTTTGTTGGTCAGTTTTTCACCAATGCTCATGACGCACCGCCTTTCTCTTGCTCGATCAGGATTTCTATCGCTCGCACGGCTGTTTTGAGCAGGTTCTGCAGGCTTTGCTTTGAAGGTCCCGCCACCATAATCCCACCTGCCTTCACACCGAATACAGGTGCTGTAATAAATAGAACGGCAGCTTCCATCTCGGAGCACAGCACACCCGCTTTTCGCCAGGCAAACCAGTTTTGTTTCAACTGATGCTTAACGGGCATACGCTCCGGCTGGTGCTCCCCGTAAAATGCGTCCTTTGACTGGGTTATGCCGATGTAATGCCGGAAGCCCAGTTCGGTTGCGGCAGCAGATAAAGCCAGAGTCACATCCAGGTCAGCCACAGCGGGATAGGACAGCGGCAGATACTGCTGCGAGGTATACTCATCGCGTACCGCGCCCCATGTGATCACAAGGTCAGTGGCCTCCATAAACTTTTGCATCGCGCCGGAGGTGCCTACCCGGATCAATACTTTTGCCCCGAGATGCGCCAGTTCCTGAACCGTGATTGCAGTAGACGGACCGCCCATGCCGGTCGAAACGGCAGACACCATTTCACCTTGCAGCGTGCCGCTGTAGGCGCAGAATTCACGCGTGCGGGAAACTTCTTTGGCATCTGCAAACAGTTCCGCGATCATTGGCACGCGATCGGGGTCCCCGGGCAGCAGCACGTAGCGCCCGATTGTGCCCGGAGAACATCCAAGCAAACCGTGATTGGCATATTCTTCTCTGGATATCTTCACTAAAAAAACCTCCAAGCATTTTATATTCGTTAATTGCCGTGTTTGAATGGCACGCTGGTTTAAAACCCTGGGTTTTCAAGCGACATTTCCCACAATTCGTTATTTCGGCAAAAAGCGAAGAAATCCTTTAGTTTCCTCTCGCCAGGGTCTTTGGTGTCCGGATTCACTACCAATGCTTAGCTTGCCAAGATCCGGCTGTCTCCTGCCAGATTCAGAATTTTTATAATAATTCTTTTACCTGCCCTAATGGGTTGTTTTTTTAATCTGTGACACTGTTTTCAGGGGAATAGTGCAGGCTGTTTCTAACGACTTATCTAGTTTGGTTTGCCGTTTGCGAAGAAAGCCGATTATTGGTCTCCGGAAAGAGACTTTCATCGCCCAAATTGCTGGCTACAAATCCGCAAGTTGCGCCGAAAACAATGTGGTCAAGGATCGATAAAAGGGGAGTCATGGGTTTCTTGTGAGAAATGGTCAGGCCAAGGTTGGAGGGCAACCCTTCAAGAAACATCCAATAGAGCATTCCTATGCCGATTCCCTTGACTACAGCGTGATCCCGGCCGGTTAAGGATAATAAATAGGTGGTTCCTATCCCCGCTGTTACCGTCAATACCTGGTTTGCGACAGCGCCAATAATCTTACCCGGCAGGGTGTCTAATTGATTATCTTTGACAAAGAGACTGCTGGCCGCTTTTTGGTAAGTTTGTTCGGTCATACCTTTCCGATACTCAATATTATTGATGATCTTTCCCGGCAGCGAAGCGATTACCCCTGTGATAACACCGAGCATGATCCGATCTTTGATTTTCAAGTTATAAATCCCCTCCTGAAAAGTACTTTATCCAATTAAAAGAGGATTATGAATGGGTGATAGTTATCCAGGTGGAAGCGTTAAACACAATAGGTTATCCAAAACTTAGGAGGGAAATTATTACACATCCAAGATACGACAAGATTCCCGAAGGAAGATTTCCGCCGGGAAGAGAAATTTACGGATTGGACGGTAAGGGCATGAAATAGGGCTCAGGGTTTGTTTTTAGAGATATTCGCGCTTGGTACTTCTGTCTAAAGCAAGAATCGATATATGCTATGAATGATGAATAATGGAGGTGGCTTGATATCTTGCCCCGAAAATATGTTATTCGGAAAGACCGTAATATGGTTCTAAGCTTGCATCAGGACAAGCTTTTCGAAAACATTCTCTTCCAGACAATACTCAACACCATTCCTATCGGACTCTTTATCTTCGAGGCTGACGGTAAAATTTCAATTACCAACGGGGAGGCAAAGCGTATTTTTGCCGGTGCAGTTTCCCCGGAAAGTATTTACGATTTTAGCAAATATAAAGTCTGCCGTCCTGAAACCGGGGAACCAATGGAGCCGGATTGGCTGGCTGACCAAGTGCTGTTACACGGACGGGAGATCAAGGGTGCAATAATAGAAATAGAAAGGTTTGACGGCACGACAACTACGATCACTTTATCAGGAGCCCCGGTTGAGAACGATTCAGGCCGGATAACCGGGGCAGTAGTGGCCGTCGAAGAGATAACCGAACACATTAAAGCCCAAAAATTATTGCGTGACCGGGAGAAGCAGCTCGGTCAGGAGTTGGAGACAGCCAAACTGCTTCAAGATGTTAGCACGAAGCTGATTCAAGCCAACAATATCGACTTGCTTTATGATCAAATTCTGGAAACGGCGATGATGCTCCTGCGGTCTGATTACACCTGCTTTCAACTATTCAAACCCGAGCGCGGGGCGGAAGGAGAACTGTATCTCCTGAGGCACCGTGGATTTAACGAATCCGACGTCAAGGCATGGAAATGGATCACCCCGCACTCGCGGAGTTCCTGTGGAATGGCCTTGAAGACCCGGCGAAGAGTAGTCTTTCCAGATGTGACACAGTGCGATTACATGGCCGGCGGCATTTATCTTGATGCCTATCTTAAAATCGGGATCCGCGCCGTTCAGACAACGCCGCTGCTTTCTCGTGACGGGACCATCATCGGTATGTTCTCCACATACTGGCGCAAACCCCATGAGCTAACAGAAAGCGAAATCCGTATTCTGGATGTCTTAGCCCGCCAGGCTGCGGATCTAATTGAGCGTACACAAACCGAGCAGGCTCTACGAAGGAGTGAGGAACGCTACCGTAATCTTGCCAGAAAACTGCAGGAGGCAGACCGGCGAAAGGATGAATTTTTAGGCGTTCTCTCCCACGAGATTCGCAATCCGCTCACCTCGATCATGCTTTGCCTCACTTTGTTGAGTAAGGCGGAAGCAGGTAGTGATCAGGCTGCAAAGGCCATGGAAATCATGGACCGTCAGGTTAAACAGCTCTCCCGCCTGGTGGACGATCTGCTTGACATCACCCGGATCACTCGAGGCAAAATCGAGATAAAAAAGGA
>JAAYGO010000299.1 GCA_012727685.1 Bacillota bacterium
AAATCAGAGTACATCATACTTTTGTCGGCGGAGCTTTCGGCGGGAAGATCGACCTTTTCCACTATGAATGCTGTGCGGCCTATCTCTCCATCAAGACGGGCCGGCCGGTTAAAATCGAGCTGGAGCGTGAAGAAGTGTTTATGACCACGCGCCAGCGCCACCCCATCATTGTCAAGATTAAGAGCGGCGTGAAAAAAGATGGAACCATCGTAGCCCAGGATATAAAGGTAATAGCTGACAACGGGGCTTACCGGGGCAGCGGGCCGGTCGTGATCTTCCTCTGCCACGGCTTTAGTTTTCCCATCTATAATATAGCAAACTACCGCTACGAGGGCTTTTCCGTTTACACGAACAACGGCATTCGCGGTCCGCAGCGGGGCCACGGCGCCCCACAAATAAGATTCTCCATCGACTCGCATATCGACCTGATTGCCAGGGATCTTGGCCTGGATCCCGTTGATATAATGTTAAAGAATGTCAGGCATAAAGGTGATGTGCTTCCCAACGGTGACCGGTTGGACAGTTGCGGTTTAACGGAGTGTATTGAGGGCGCCGCCAGGGCCATCGATTGGCAAAACAAACGGAGGCAATTCAAGCCCAGCGAAGATAACGGGCGCTACAGGCGCGGCGTAGGGATATCCCTTTGTTCCATGTTCAGCGGTGCCATGTACTATCCATTCGCCTCGGCGGCGGTCGTGACATTACATGACGACGGCACGGCTACTTTATTTACCGGGGCCCAGGATATAGGGCAGGGCAGCTATACCACCCTGTCACAGGTGCTGGCCGAAGAACTGGGAATCAGCATCGAGGATATCCGTGTGGTGGCCGGAGACACTGATCTTTGTCCCATAGATATCGGCAGTTTTTTAAGCGGCACCGCTCTGGTAACCGGCAATGCAGTCAAATTGGCTGCAGCAGATGCCAAGCGACAACTCCTGGAAGGCGCCGCCGATTTGCTGGGAACAGACGATATTGACCGGCTGGCTACCGGTGACAAAAAGATCTTTTTCAAAGATAACCCGGAACAATCGGTTTCTTTTCAACAGGCCATTCAGGCCAGCATATTAAAACAGGGCGGCAACCCCATTATCGGGCGAGGTTCTTATAAGGGATATCCCCGGACAGACCGCTATCCCAGTCTCGCCAAGGGAAAAGGATTATTTACAGGTGCTTATGGCTTTGCCGCCCAGGCAGCGGAGGTGGAGGTCGATACATTAACAGGAAAGGTTACACTGTTAAAGGCCGTTACTTTCCATGATTGCGGTTTCCCCCTTAACAAAACCATTGTCGAAGGGCAGGTGCAAGGCTGCGTTTCCATGGGGGCGGGCCAGGCTCTCTCCGAAGAGCTGGTTTTTGAAAACGGCCAGCTTTTCAATCCATCTTTTCTTACCTACCAAATTCCCGTCTCCCTCGATACTCCCGAATCTGTAGAGGAAATAGTGTCCACGATTGAACCCAGCGGCCCCTTTGGCGCGAAGGAGGTAGGCGAAGGGTCTGTCGCAGGAATTTTAGGAGCTATTGGGAATGCTGTTCACGATGCCATAGGAGTGCGTATCTACAGCTTGCCTATCACCCCCGAAAAAGTATTGCGGGCCTTGGGCAAAA
>JAAYGO010000082.1 GCA_012727685.1 Bacillota bacterium
GAAGAATTGGAAGGCATGGTTTTATGCTTAAATACAGGAATGCACCGCAAATTCGACGATAGCAAGGAATATTATCATTACTCTTGCGGCACCGGCATTGATGCAGCAAAATGGTTCGTTAAACACAAGGTCAAGTGTGTGGCGATGGATATGCAGGCTTTGGATCATCCTCTGCATACCGCGATGGGCAACAATGGTATGACGCGCATGAATCTGCTTGGTGCTTCCGGCAAGCCGATTACCGAAGAGTATATCGAGATGTTCGGTGAGGAAGCCTATGCCATTTTCGATAAATTCACCTATATCAAGCTTTTCGGCAAAGAAGCGTACGACGAGAAATATGGTGAGCTGGAAGCGATCGGATGCTGGGGCACCTGGGAACCTTGCCACAAATACATGCTCGGCCACGGTATTACCGGTGTGGAGAACTTAGGTGGCGACTTGGACAAGGTCACCAATAAACGTTTCCGGTTTTACTGTTTCCCCCTTCGCTGGTATATGGGAGATGGCTGTATGGCCCGCTGCGTGGCGGAAATTGACGAAGATGAGTTAAACGATGTTCCCGACAGGGTTTACGATTATGGGGGGATTCTTCCACCTAGATAGCTGACTTTTGTCAGCTATCACTATTTTTCCATATGCTTAATCTAGAGCGAGAGGATATTTGAAATGGCAAAGCTTTTCAATAAACGAATCATCACTGTTGCTCCTACTGGTGCATGGCCCAAAAAGAAAGACAATCCCAATATCCCGATCACACCTCAGGAAATTGCGAAAGAGGTTTACGAGTGCTGGAAGCTTGGCGCAGCCGTAGCACACTTGCATATGCGCGATGATGAGGGCAATGGAACTATGGATATTAACAAGTTCCGCGAGACGGTAGCGCTAATCCGTGAATATAAGGATTGCGATATCATTTTAAACCTCACCACTTCAGGCGACCTTAAAGCGACCGATGATGAAAGGCTCCTCCACATAAAAGAGTTGCGTCCAGAGCTTGCCTCCTATGACTGCGGGACTATGAACTGGATGCACAATTCTGTGTTTCTCAATACTCCGCAGTTCTTAGAAAAGGCTGGCTTGCTGATGCAAGAATTGGGAGTGAAACCTGAAGTCGAAGTTTTTGATCCGGGCATGATCTACAATGCTCAATATTTCTTGAAAAAAGGAGTACTCAAAGCTCCCGTTCACTTTCAATTCTGCATGGGGTGTGCTAATGGTATCGCCGCCACGACGAAAAACCTGGTTTTTATGAAAGAGATTATGGACGAGGTGGCTCCAGATAGCACCTGGAGTGCGTTTGGTGTAGGAAAGGGAGCCATGGAGATTTTATATGCAACAATCGCTTTGGGCGGTAATCCTCGGGTTGGCATGGAGGACAACGTCTATTACTCGAAAAATAGACTTGCAGAAAGCAACATGGAATTCGTTAAAAGGGCCCGCAGAGTAATTGAAGAGTTTGGTTGTGAAGTCGCGACACCAGATGAAGCGCGCGAGATATTGGGGTTGCCAGATCGCAAATCAACGGCATAGGAACAGATGATGGAGTGGAACATGTACTTCGGTAGATAAAGGCAAATGCCGTCATTCCAACCTAGAATCTTTAACCTGGTCATAAATGTGAAAAGAAGTGGTGCTTCTTTTTAAATCTCTTGAAAACTCTAGGTTGGATGACGGCTTTGCATTTAAATCTGTTCATAATTTATGTTTAGCGTTTTTCATGCTAAAACGCCTCGTCCACAGGCGGTTAAATCTAGCTCTTTATTGTATTTATGAAAACTGATGCTAACAATTCTGGGGTGATTTATATGCAGCATTATTGCCACCTGTTAAAAGAACGCAGCGTTACTTACAAGCCTGCGGGAACAGGCAAAATTTTTACCGATCCAGACGCCGATAAGGCCAGAGTCTTTTTCCGTGATCAAAAGCCGAGGAAAATGGTCAACAAAGTGACTACTGTTGCAAAAGCTGTATCCGAATTAGTTAACGATGGTGATTATCTAGGGGTTGGTGGTTTTGGTACAAATCGTATTCCGACAGCCATTTTGCACGAAATAGTCCGCCAGAGGAAGAAGAACCTTGGTTTTGCCGGGCATACCGCCACCCATGATTTTCAGATACTGGCTGCGGGAGGATGCATAAATCGCTGTGATGTTGCTTATATTGTCGGACTTGAAGCGCGCGGCCTTTCGAAAGTTGCTCGCAAGGCTGTTGAGAGTGGTTCTATTGAGCTGACAGAATGGACGAACGCAGCGCTAGCCTGGCGCTATAAGGCGGCAGCGATGGGACTTTCATTTTTACCGGTGCGCTCCATGATGGGTACCGATACGGAGAAATATAGCGCAGCGATGGAGATGGAATGTCCCTTTACCGGGACTAAATATTTAGCTGTACCGGCTCTTTATCCAGATGTCGGGATCATTCATGTCCACCGCTGCGATGTTTATGGGAACAGCCAAATTGATGGCATTGTGGTTGCCGATTATGATCTGGCCCGTGCGGCAAAACGGCTGATCATTACCACGGAGAGGCTGGTCCCCAATGAGCTTATCCGCCGGGAGCCGGCAAAGACGATTATTCCCTTTTATTTGGTAGATGCAGTGGTTGAAGTGCCCTTTGGCAGCTATCCTGGCAACATGCCCTATGAATATTTCAGTGATGAAAATCATTTGCAAGAGTGGCTGAAAGCGGAAAACGATCCGGAAACACTTTCCGCCTTCCTCGAGCGCCATATCTATGGGGTAAAGGATTTTAATGAATACCTTAATACCATCGGTGGCATGGCTCGTCTGCAGGAATTGAGGAAACTGGAAACGCTAGTTGAAAGATAATAAAACGATCAAGGAGCGGGATATTGGATGGAATACAATGACATGGAATTGATGATTTGCATAGCTTCGCGCTACCTGGAAGACGACAGTATTGTGATGGTAGGCACTGGAGCCCCCTGCGCTGCGGCAGTGCTGGCGCAAAAATTATATTCACCGCGGTTAACGATCATGTTTGAAGCGGGAGGCATCGGACCGCTTCTTTCTTCCATGCCAATTTCGGTAGGCGACTCGCAATCATTCTACCGTGCCATCGCGGCAAGCAGCATGTCCGAAGTTATGGAAACCTGTCAGCGCGGTCTAGTCGACTACGTATTTCTCGGTGGCGCGCAGATTGACCAGTACGGCAATATCAATTCAACGATGATTGGGGGTAGCTATCAGACTCCGAAAGTACGTTTTCCAGGAAGCGGTGGTGCTAATGATCTCGGCTCACTGTGCTGGAAAACCATGATGATTACCCCCCAGGATAAAAGAAGATTCACGGAAAAAATTGATTTTATAACCACTCCGGGCTATATAAACGGGCCTGGGGCACGAGAGAAAGCGGGTCTGCCACCGGGATGCGGACCCTACAAGGTAATCACTAACCTTTGCGTAATCGGTTTTGATGAACAGAGTAAAAGAATGAAAGTAGAAAGTATCCATCCTGGACGGACGAAGGAAGAGATCATTGAAAACACAGGCTTTGAACTGCTTTGGGCTGATGATCTTGTGATCAGTGAACCGCCAAGCAAGGATGAACTGGCCGTATTACGCAACGAAATCGATCCATACCGTTATATTATAGGAAGACAATAGACCAAGGACTAAAGAACGCCTATCTTATAACTTAAAATTGGCTGATACTGCCAGCAATGGCAGGTATCAGCAGCCGATGCTGTTGGGGTAAATTAAATAAATGAAGACTTACATGGGAGGTTTAGGTATGCGGGAAGTCGTCATTGTCGGTGCTGTACGGACGGCTATCGGAACCTTCGGCGGTTCTTTAAAAGATGTGCCTGCCGTAACCCTGGGCAGCATTGTCATTAAGTCCGTCCTCGAAAAAAGCAATTTAAAGCCCGAACTGGTCGACGAGGTGATCATGGGCTGCGTCCTTCAGGGCGGTCTGGGTCAAAACGCAGCCCGTCAAGCAGCGCTGAAGGCAGGTTTGCCTGATTCGGTCCCCTGTACTACGATCAACAAAGTATGCGGTTCCGGGTTGAAAAGTATTACGCTGGCTGCTGCCGCGATCAGGTCGGGTGAAGCGGATATTGTTGTTGCCGGCGGCATGGAAAATATGAGCGCGGCTCCATATATCCTTAACGGTGCACGCTGGGGTATGCGTATGGGAGACGGAGCGTGCGTCGATCTGATGATTAAAGACGGACTGTGGTGCGCTCTTGGTGATTACCATATGGGCATTACCGCGGAAAATATTGCCGCTCGTTTTGGGATTACCCGGGAGGAACAGGATCGGTTTGCCCTGGCCAGCCAGGAGAAGGCGAAGGCCGCCATCGAGGCCGGTCGTTTCGAAGAGGAGATAATCCCTGTAGAAGTGCCGCAGCGCAAGGGCGATCCGATACTGTTCAAAGTCGATGAACACCCGCGCCGCACTTCCCTGGAAGCGCTCGCTGCTTTGCGCCCGGCCTTTAAAAAAGACGGCACAGTTACGGCGGGGAATGCCTCGGGTATTAACGATGGCGCTGCCGCGGTATTGCTGATGGATTTAGAGAAGGCGCGTCAACTGAATCTTAAACCCCTGGCCTTTATTCGTGGGTATGCCTCGGCGGGTGTGGATCCGGCGGTGATGGGTAGCGGACCGGTTCCTGCCAGCCATAAAGCACTGGCGGCAACAGGATGGAATATTGCGGATCTGGAACTGGTCGAGCTCAATGAGGCCTTTGCTGCCCAGTCCCTCTACGTACTAAAGGAACTTGACTTGGATCCGGCAATTGTCAATGTTAACGGCGGTGCCATTGCCCTCGGTCACCCGATCGGTGCGAGCGGCGCTCGTATTTTAGTTACTTTGCTGCATGAAATGGCCCGGCGTAATCTTCACCGCGGCCTGGCTGCCCTTTGTATCGGCGGCGGACAGGGCATCGCCTGCTGTGTGGAAAGACCTTAGGCAGGAATTTCTGTTCGCGGGGGAGAAGAAATAGACAACCCTAGGCTCATTAAAAACAGGGAGATAATGCAATGTAAACAGATCGGTGATCAGACCAAGGTGCCGCAGGGAAGCCGGTGCCGGCTGCAAGAAGAGCCGGTGAATTTTAAAATTGTTGACTTTTTATTCTCCTGCGGCTATACTGGGGAAAAAGTGAAAAAAATAGAACGATAGAGGCGCGGTCTATTACAAGTAATCCGTTATTCAAGATCTGGCGCTGTAACGGGTGAAAAGAATAACCGCCGAAGTATCGGCTGCCGGCCAGAAGGTGCCGATGCTGGGCTATTGCAGAAGATGCAATAGACTGTCACTTTTTTTAAAGTGGAGAGCTATCGTGTAAAAGTTTAACATGGGGCCTCTCTGCGCCCCATGTTTTTTACTATAAAACTATAATCATGTATGGGGAGGATTTGTTATGCATCGGAAAAAACTGATCATCATGCTGTTTGTGATCACAGCGATCATCCTGGGATTCGCTGTGCCGGCTTTTGCCGGGGATGCGGCAGGCGAAGCACCTCAGAGCAGTGTATACGCCACCTTCTGGTCGCTTGTTCCACCTATTGTGGCCATTGTCCTGGCGTTTATTACCAGGGAAGTCTACAGTTCACTGTTCATCGGCATCGTGTGCGGCGCTTTCCTCTATGCAAACTTCAGCCCGCTGAAAGCCTACACTGCAATCATCAATGAAGGTTTTATCGCTTCCCTGGCTGACAGCTGGAACGTGGGCATTTTGATTTTTCTGGTAGTATTGGGGGCAATCGTCTGCCTGATGAACAAAGCAGGCGGTTCTGCGGCCTATGGAGAATGGGCCATGAAAAAAATCCGCAGCAGAAAAGGGGCCATTCTCGCCACCTTCGGACTTGGCATCCTGATCTTTGTCGATGACTATTTTAACTGCCTCACCGTGGGCAATGTGATGCGGCCGATTACAGACAAGTTTCGCGTGTCGCGCGCCAAACTGGCATATATTGTGGACGCTACCGCCGCACCGATCTGCATGATTGCACCCATCTCTTCCTGGGCGGCAGCGGTGACCGGTATCATTGAAGGCTATCAGGGGCTGGATCTTTTTATCCGGGCCATTCCGTACAACTTTTATTCCCTTTTGACCATTGTCATGATCATCATCATCACGTTAATGGGCATCGAATATGGACCGATGCGGCTCCACGAGCGGAACGCCCTTTTAAAGGGGGATCTCTATACTACACCCGACCGCCCCTTTGAAGGGCAGGAGGGCGCCGTATCCGCCGGGAAGGGAAAGGTTATTGACCTGATTATCCCCGTTTTGATCCTGATCGTCCTCTGCATCCTGGGGATGCTCTATACCGGCGGCATCCTGGAAGGGGAAAACATTATCGACGCCTTCGCCAACTGTGATGCTTCCCTGGGACTCTCGCTGGGCTCTTCTCTGGCCTTGATCCTGATCATCATTTATTATTTGCTCCGCGGAGTGCTCAATTTCAGACAGTGCATGGAGTGCTTGCCTGACGGATTCAAGGCCATGGTCCCGGCCATCCTGATTCTCACCTTTGCCTGGACTTTAAGTGGAATCACCAAACTTCTTGGGGCGCCGGAATACGTGAGCGGCATGTTCGAAGGCAGCAATGTCGGTTTTCTCGTGCCTGCCCTTGTCTTTGCGGTAGCCTTGGGCATGTCCTTTGCCACCGGCACCTCCTGGGGCACTTTCGGCATCCTGCTGCCCATCGTAGTGGCCTTCGGCCTTGAGCCGGAGCTGCTGATCATTTCCATTTCCGCTTGCCTGGCCGGTTCTGTCTGCGGCGACCATTGTTCCCCCATTTCCGACACCACCATCATGTCCTCGACCGGAGCCATGTGCAACCATATCAATCACGTCTCGACCCAGCTTCCTTACGCCGTGACGGTGGCAGCCGTCTCCTTTGTCGTCTATATCATCGCCGGCCTGATCCACTCCGCCTGGATCCTGCTGCCGATTGCCCTGGTTCTGTTGTTTGGCGTCCTTTATGTCATTAAACTGCTCACAGGAAAACAGGCGGAAGCGATGGATTCCAATCTGAAGGGTTAATAGATCAACCATCTGTTCGGCTTTGCGTGGGGAGCGCCGTAAAACTGATCCAAATAGTATTGCGGCGCTCCATGACTTATTATAGGACATAGGAGTTTGCTTTCTGCAGGGTAGACGCCCATGCCCCGCCAGCAGGGCGCCATCAAATACAGCTACCTATTTCGGAGCAAAAAAGATAATCTAAAAAAATCGGGGGAAATGCAAATGAAAAACAGCGCGATGGAAAACCATGAAACAACTGCGCTCCAAACCGTTGCCGCCTTGGAAAAAAATCGCTTTAAAGCTTCCTATTGCCGGACAGCAGCGGAGGCCCTGGCCCGGCTCGAAAAGCTAATCCCGCCCGAGGCCACGGTCGGCATCGGCGGCTCTGTGACGCTTCAACAGCTTGGTGTCGAAAAAGCCCTTGAAGCGCGTGGCAATACCGTTTATAGCCACTCCAAGCCAGGACTATCTCCGGAGGAGATGATGGCGA
>JAAYGO010000098.1 GCA_012727685.1 Bacillota bacterium
CCCCTCCATATCTGCTTGCCTTTTACAATAGGGGGTGGGGAACACACTATTTTTTTAAGGAATTTCATTACAACGCAAATGGCTCGCGGATCATTGGTATTGCTTAAAATATAACAATATAATAGAATTAGTGCTAGTGTTAAGTTGTCTAGCGGAGGGCTAACGGTGCAGGACAAGCGGATCGGTTTAATTGGATGCGGCACCATGGGGTCCGCCATAGCCCGGGGTATGATTAATAAAGGCGGCGTTGAGCCGGCGGCCGTGCAGGTATATGATGTCAAACGCGAGCAGAGTGAGAAGCTGGCTCAGGAGCTGCAGCTTGTTGCCGTCCCGGATCTGGCTGCCATGATCCCGTACTGCCGCCATCTGATCATCGCTGTTAAACCGCAGGATATGGCCGCCCTATTGAAGACGATTGCCCCCCTGGTGAAGCCGCATCAACTGATCACCTCCATTGCGGCGGGCATTAGTATTCAATTTATCGCCTCATTGCTGCCCCCTGGCAGTAAAGTGATCCGCCTGATGCCGAACACCGCCTGCCTGGTGGGCGAAGGGGCTATGGCGATCAGCAGCGGGGCTGCGGTTACCGCCGCGGAGCAGGAAGAGGTAAGTGCACTTTTCAGGCCACTGGGACTGGTCGTCCCGGTTCCGGAAAAATTAATGAACGCAGTAACCGGATTAAGCGGCAGCGGTCCGGCTTACGTGTTCCTCTTCGTGGAAGCGCTGATTGACGCCGGGGTTAATGCGGGTTTGCCGAGAGAGGTGGCTTCCGCCCTGGTTGTGCAGACGGTATTCGGCGCGGCGCAGATGCTGCGCGAGAGCAAGCTGCACCCGGCCGAGCTGCGGAACGCGGTGACCTCGCCGGCGGGGACAACCAGTGCGGCCTTGCAGGTATTGGAAGAAGCAGGTTTCCGGGGCAGCCTGGGGAAGGCGGTTATGCAGGCTTTCCGCCGTGCCGGTGAGCTGCTATCATGAACCACAGCGACACAGCCGGAATGAACCCCCGCCGGATTGTCGTCAAAGTCGGGACCAGGTTGGTAGCCCACGCCAACGGCAAGCTTAACCTGAATTTCATTGAAAAACTGGTCCGGGAGCTTTCCGACTTAAGGAACCGCGGTCTCGAAGTTATTCTGGTTTCTTCAGGTGCCATCGGAGCCGGTATCGGCCGCTTGAACATGCCGAGGCGGCCGGAATCGATCCCTGAAAAACAAGCTGCCGCAGCCGTGGGACAGGGCTTGTTGATTCAGATTTATGAGAAATTTTTTGCCGAATACGGCCTGATCGTAGCCCAAATCTTGCTGACCCGCTCCGATCTGATCAGCAGGCGCCGCTACCTTAACGCCAGCAATACGATTTTAACTTTGCTCCGCTGGGGTGTGGTGCCGATCATCAATGAAAATGACACGGTGGCCGTGCATGAGATTAAATTCGGCGACAATGATCAGCTATCCGCCCTGGTGGCCGGATTATGCGATGCCGATTTGGTGATTGTTCTGACCAACATCGACGGCCTTTACACCGCCAACCCGCGCAAAGATAAAACGGCACAGCTAATCCCGGCAGTTAAAGAGATCACCGCGGAGGTAAAAAGCTGGGGAGAGGCCTCGGATGACGATCTCTCTACCGGCGGCATGGTTACGAAGCTGCAGGCCGCGGAGATCGCCACCAGTTCAGGGATCGGCCTCTATATTGCCAACGGGAACATACCCGCGGTTTTACACCGGATTTTAAACGGTGAACAGGTGGGCACTTACTTCTACCCGCAGAAGAAATTTTTAAACAGAAGAAAACGCTGGATCGCCTACGGTAGAGTGGTCCAGGGAAAAGTGGTCATCGATGACGGTGCCAGGAAAGCATTGTGCCACGACCGGAAAAGCCTGCTGCCCATCGGGGTAATTGATGTGCAGGGCTCTTTTGACTCGGGTGCCCTGGTGGCCGTTGTGGACCAAAGCGGGACAGAGATCGGCCGCGGGCTTACTAACTTCTCAGCGGCAGAGCTCTTAAGAATCAAGTCCCGCCCCAGTTCAGAAATTGAAAGGCTGATCGGGCGGACCGCTGCCGCTGAGGTAATTCATCGGGATAATCTGGTGATTCACCAACAATAACAGGAGGTTTTTCATGAAAAGATTTAAGGAAGCTTTAAACGACAAAAATGCGATCTTACTGGTAGACACCACTTTGCGTGACGGGGAGCAAACTGCCGGCGTGGTATTTTCCAACCGGGAGAAGCTGCGGATTGCCAAGATGCTGGATAACCTGGGCATCCACCAGATCGAAGCGGGTATTCCAGTGATGGGCGGCGATGAGAAGCAGGTAATTTCTGAAATCGCCTCCTACGGGCTCCAGGCATCGATCATGGCCTGGAACCGGGCCAATATCGAAGATGTCAAGCAGTCGCTGGAATGCGGTGTGGACTCCGTGGCCATCTCGATCTCAACTTCTGATATTCACATTAACCATAAACTGCGCACAACCCGCGAATGGGTTCTGGAAAACATGACCAAAGCGGTAGCCTATGCCAAGCAGGAAGGTGTCTATGTTTCGGTCAATGCTGAAGATGCTTCGCGCAGCGACCTCGATTTTTTGATCAAATTCGGCCGTGAAGCGAAAGCCGCCGGTGCTGACCGGCTCCGGTTTTGCGATACCGTCGGTGTGCTGGAGCCCTTTAAGACCTATGAGATGATCAGCCGTCTCATCGAAGCAATCGGCATGGATGTGGAGATGCATACCCACAATGACTTCGGCATGGCTACGGCGAACGCCCTCGCCGGGGTGAAAGCGGGAGCCCGCTTTGTGGGGGTAACCGTCAACGGTTTGGGCGAGCGGGCCGGAAACGCCGCCCTCGAAGAAGTGGCCATGGCCCTGAAGTGTTTGTATGGTGTGGATCTGGGTGTGAATACACGCGATTTCTTAAATCTATGCGAATATGTAGCCCGGGCTTCGGGGCGCCCGCTGGCTGTTAGCAAACCGATTGTTGGGGCCAATACTTTTGCCCACGAGTCGGGGATTCACGCCGACGGGGTGATCAAAGATCCCTCCACTTACGAAGTATTCAGCCCTGAAGAGGTGGGGCTGCAGCGGCAGATTATTATCGGCAAGCATTCCGGCTCCAAGGCGGTAATGCTCAAGTTCAGGGAATACGGCATCGATCTGAGCAAAGAGGAGGCTGATGAGCTGCTCGCCCTGATCCGCAGCGTTACCGTGGATATGAAACGGACCCTCTTTGACAAGGAATTGATGTATATTTACGAAGACTACCTCTACGAAAAGAAGAGGGCACCTGAAAAGAAATAGAATCGAATCGTTAATAGAAACAAACAAAACACAAGACCCGGCCTTCACAGCCGGGTTTTTCTCTTGAGTATCACTTAAGTTTTTTTCCGGAATAAGGTAAAATATTAAAGAAGGGGGAATTATAAAGCAAAGGAGTGAATGCTAACCGTGTTTTCCATGTTTGAGGATTTGTTTTCAGCAACAGTAGGTCTTTTGAGCTACAGCAAGGAAAAAGCCGAGGAGTTCATTGAAATGCTGGTAGACAAAGGGGAGATGCAGCGGGACGAAGCTAAAAAACTGGTGAACCGCCTGATCGAAAAAGGCAGGGCGGAGACCGATCGTTACCGCGAGCAGTTCCGGGACAAGTACAGCAATCTAGTTGACGAAAAGATGATTACCAAAGAAGATTTCCGGCGGCTGGAAAGCAAGATCGACCAGCTTTTGGCCTTGTTGCAAGAAAAAGAAAAATGATTTTCGGATGGGGTCCGCTAAGCCAGCTACGCCATTTAAAACGCTACCGCCAGATCCTGCGCATCCTGATTAAGTACGGGTTTGCCCAGGTTCTGGACGAGCTCAACCTGTACGGCTTATGGGAACGCCTCTTTGTGAGGCGGGGAAAGCAAAAAGAGGCTGTGGCGCATCATCTTGAAACCCGCTTGCGGCAGGCCCTGGAAGAGCTTGGGCCGGCTTTTGTGAAGATCGGACAGTTGCTCAGCACCAGGACCGACCTCTTGCCGGCGGCCTACATCGCGGAGCTGTCAAATTTACAGGATAAGGTGGCGCCTTTCCCGGCCGAAAAGGCCAAAGCGATTATCGAGAGCGAGCTAAAAATGCCCCTGCATCTTTGCTTTAGCTCATTCGAAGAGCAGCCCCTGGCCGCCGCTTCCATCGGCCAGGTGCACCGGGCCGCTTTGCCGGGCGGTGAGCCGGTGGCGGTAAAGATTAAGCGTCCCGGGGTGGATGCTCAGATCAGGGAAGACCTGGCCATCTTGCTTGCACTCACCGCCCTGGTAGACCGGAGCACCAGCCTGGGACAGTATTATCACTTTAACGATCTGGCCCTGGAGCTGAAAAAGATCATACTCAGCGAGCTAGATTACCTCAATGAAGCCCGGAATGTGCAGCGTTTTAGGAAAAATTTTGCGGATAGCGGGACGGTCTATATCCCTA
>JAAYGO010000264.1 GCA_012727685.1 Bacillota bacterium
AAAATCCCGAAAATATTGTCAGTAATGAAATTATATTGTATAATTATTTAAAGTTGCTTGATTTTGATCCATTACCCCTGCAAATCTCTTTTTTTCTTAAGAGCAGGCTAATTTATATTTATAATTAACAGGAAGAATGCTGCCAAATCCCGAAGCAGGCAACGAAGCAAGAGTTCTTTAAATTCCGCGTGCACAACGGGATTTAATCAATAAATTCAAGGAGGAAGATCAATGGCAAACAAAGATCAAGATGGCAAAATAGGAGCGCTGCTGGCCAGGGCTCAGACAGATGGGGAATTCCGGAAACGGCTTCTTGCCGATCCGGCAGGAGTATTACGTGCGGAGGGCATCGCTTTACCGCCTGAGGTTAAGGTCAAAGTGCTGGAAAACTCCGCCGATCTGCTCCATATTGTTCTGCCCGCAAAGCAGGAGGCACTGGCCGACGAAACGCTGGACCAGGTCACAGCCGGGGTCGGGAAAGACCCGCACAAGCCTTGCGGCAATTCTACGTGCACAGAAGAATATAATTCGGCCGGCTGCTGGGCGAGATGGAGCTTGAGTTTCTTCGGCTTGTGCAAGTACACCAATTATGATAAGATACACCCTGATCAGGGTTAAGGTTCTGGAAAACACCCAATGAATTCAAGCCCGGCGCCGGTTCATGCGCCGGGCTTCCTTTTTCAGCTCCGCGTGGCCGCGGAAGCGGTCGGGGGCCGCCCCCATCTCTTAAAAACAGCCCCTGCCAGAATCTTGCTCTGCCGCACCCCTTTAGATGCGGCCCTTTTACCGATTGCCTGAAAGGTTCGCACCGTTACGGCGGCGCAGGCGCAGCACCGCCCCGGCCAGCAGGCAGGCCAGCCCATCCACGTCGTTGTCAATGCCCACCCCGGTGTGGCAAAAAAACTATTCAATTCAAAAAACTTGTCAAAATTAGGAGGAAAAGCAATAGCAAATAAGAATTACTATAGCCTCCCTCTCTTAACGGCAATCAATTTGGAAAATTTTTGATCACCAAAGGGCTTTGTAGCTGGAGCTAATAGTCTCACTTTCATCGCGGCTGTTGTTTTGGAGCTGTTAACTATCATCGGCTGCCTGATCCCGGCCACTGATCCAGCCAGGACTGCAGGGCTGCCACGATCTCACCGGCCCGGGGCGGGCAGCCCGGCACATGCCTGCGGCACCCCCTGGTGCATGCTCCCACGCCGATCTTCCCCGCATGGCCTTTCCATCCCTGTCCGATACAAACGGGTGGCAGCTTCTCCAGCCGCCCGTTTTCCTTGAGCCGGCGCAGGGCATAAACCAGCGCGGCGTAACAGGGTGAACAGGCTTCTCTCTCCAGGATCCAGCGCCGCAGGTAATCGACTGCCTCGCTGGCCAGCGCCGGTTCATCGCGCCGGGCTTCCTGGCGGCGATTCAAATAGACGATGGATTCCGCCCCGACCGCGGCGCAGCCCACGCCGAGCCGTTCCGCCAGGCCAATATACTCTATCTCTGAAGCCCGGTAACCGATGAGCTCCGCCGCATAGGCGTCCACCGCCACCGGATCCCTGCCGCCGATGACGCAGTCCATGCGCACCGGGGTGCCGCCGCCTTCGTAGGTCAGGTCGCCAATGATGCCGTCCACGATGGTCAAATGGGAGCGGAGCACCTTGTTCAGGCAGGCGATGGGCCTGTGCAGGCCGAGGCGGTGAAAGCGCCGCTTCTCCCGGTCCGGAATGCAGCCCTTCAGGTTCTTCAAGGCGCAGGTCAGCTTTGTCTGGCAGTGGGCCTTCAGCACCGGCAGATTGATCAGGTAGTCCACCGCGAGCAGGCTCGCGCAAATCTCCAGTTCCAGACCATCCACGGTTACCGCAACCGCCCCGTCTTTTTTCAGGTCCACCAGGGGCATGGCAAACTCGGCGGCGAGCTGCCGGTAGCCGCAGACTTCGAAAGCCACGGCGGTATCGTCGCCGACCCAGGCACTCTCCATGATGGCGATGTTGGTATAGCCGTGTTCCCGCAGGTAGCCGATGACCCCCTTCACCAGATCCGGATCGGTGGTGGCGCCCCACTGCGCCGGCTGCGCCACCACCAGGTTCGGCTTCAGGCAGATCAGCGGCTGATCCTTCTTGAGCAGTTCCAGGTCCCGGGCGATATTCATCCGTTCCATGATCGCCCGGGCCATCTCTTCTCCCTTGCTGCCGTAAATGACGTATAGCTTTTCCATGGCCATGCTTATTATATCACAGATAGCAGTCCGGGCCCTAAACTTGGCCTGGGCGCACGCCGCCCCGGCCGGCAGTAGGCCCGGCCCCGCAGCGGCAGGGAGTCGCCGCGGAAACGGCGCGGGGGCCACCCCCATCTCTCGGAAGCAGCCCCCGCCCAGAATCTTGCTCTGCCGCACCCCTTCAATTGATGCAGCCCATTTTACCGATTGCCTGAAAGGTTCGCACCGTTACGGCGCCACAGGCGCAGCGCGGCACCGGCCAGCAGGCAGGCCAGCCCCATGGCGGCCGGCAGCATAGAACCGGCCGCACCGGTGCGCGGCATCTCACGCTGCCTGTAATCTTCGTCCTCCTCCTCTTCATCTCCGCCAGCCGCTTCCACCCAGCTGGTCTGCGCCTCGCTCACCATACTTAGGCCCTCCTCGTCCTCTCCGGCAACCTCGCCGGCAAAGAGGAGCCGGACGGAGATGGTATCGGTGCCCGGGGAGAGGTCCCGGTAGCTGAAGGTGGCGATGCCGCCGTCCAGCTGCACCACCTTGCTGTATTTATTGGCCCCGCTAACCTTAAAGAGCACTGACAGCAGGTCGGTATCCACCACGTTGTCATCGCTGTCCAGCAGGGTGGCCCGAAGTCTGTTTTTCCCGCCGTCCGCGAGCTTGCTGCCGCTGGTGGAGAGCTTCAGCTTCTTGAGCCAGGGTTCATAGTTCACTGCCCCCTCCACGGCATCGCCGCCGGTCTCATTTCCTTCCGTGGATGGGCCCGCCTCCGAACCCCACCAGTTTAAGGGCGCGTTAAAAATGATCTCCTCCATAAAATTGGTAATGCCTGCCTCAGTATTGCCGGTGAAGCTGTTCAAATAGGCTGTCACCCGCTCAGCGGCAGTGTCGTCGAAGAGGTATTCGACCAGGATGCCGTACTCATTTTGATGGAAGAGGTTGTTGAAGACGGTCACTGCTGAATCGGGATTGTTGAGCGCAAGATCGAGGGATAGTCCATGCTCATTTTCTAGGAAAATATTTTCGTGAATATCAACGCGGAAGAGATCCCTTATTGCCTCATCGATGTAGAGGTGAATCCCATAGGTCAATCCGGAGAATCTGTTGCCCTCGATGTTTATATCCGCGCCGTAATCAGTCACGTAATTTTCCTTTACTTCAACTTCCTTGCCGTTCAATCCGGAAAACTTGTTACCCTTACTGCTATTGTTGCCCCTGTTGTCCTTGATGTTTATATCCGCATTTATATCCGCACCGCTGCCGGTTAAGATATAATCTTCCTCTATGTAAATACAAATTCCTTCTGTGTCAACATTACGCGACTCTGCCGTGATCACGTTGTTCTCAATGTTAATTGCTCCGCTGGCAGCGGGGCAGTAGATGCCGAATAAAAACTCGTCACTCTGATCACAGTCTATTGCGATCGTGTTGCCGGAGATAATAACATCCGAATCAAAAATGATCTCAAAATACAGGGCATCATATTCAACTTGAAAGCTATTTTCCCCGATTTCAATTGTACTATCCAGACACCCTTCTGAGTACAAACCGCCTAGACCAGTAAAATCGTTTTCTTTAATCTTAAATAATTCGCTCTCCAAAATGAGACCCAAATCTATGCAGTAATCCCCGGCTTGCAAATTATTTCCTACTACGGTAAAGGTACCCCTGACAATAAAGTCCTGGTAATTGTCGTCCTCTTCGTCCTCTTCTTCTAAATAGATATTACTTGATTCAGTGCTCAGAAGTGTGCAATCCTTTACCGTAAAATCGCAGTCTTCCAAATAAACCAGGTAAATACAATCCCACTCGGACTCGATGGTGTTATCCTCCAGGGTAACGCTGCTATCATAGAGTTTTTCAAAAGAGATGCCATATTCCACATCTTTGATCTCATTGTCTTTTACCGTCAGAGTTATATTTTTTACGAAATAACTACACGAAAAGAAATCTATTCCATCTTCCACGAAGTCTTCGATGGTGTTGCCTGCGATTACTATGCTCGACGGAATCGCCACATCACCGCAAACGTGGATACCGTCTTCTGCTTTCCCGTCTCCATCCAGATGGCAGCCGGTGATGCTCCAGCTGACTGCATCATAATCTTCCGATTCCAGGTAGTCATAATCAACTAGCACAGCGCAATTACAGCAGTCATAACTCTTCCCTTCGGATTCGCTGCCGTTCCGGATGGTGAGCCCCTTTAAGGCAACTCCCGATGCCTTGATAGCAAAGGTATAGTCATATACACCCTCAACTAGCGCGCCGGATTTCCCCGTGATCGTGAGAGCCTTGTCGATCACCACGGACTCGCTGTAAGTTCCGGCGCCCACGATGAGCGCATCGCCTTCTTCAGCTTCCGCCACCGCCGCCGTAATGGTTTCATACTGCTCGCCTGTTCTTTCATTGGTCACCACTCCGCCATCATCACCGGCCAGCGCCGGCAGCGCCGCCGCCAGCGTAAGCAGGAACACTAATGCCGGAATCAACATGCTTTTTGTTAGCTTTAACATGATAAGCTTACCTCCTGTATTTTTATAAAATGTTTACCAAATTTTTCTCTCACATTAACCATCCACGCTTGAAGTCCTTGCAAATATCTACTAAATTCTACATCATTCGGTAAAATCCTGTTAATATTTATCTGCTTCTATCGAAATATGGGTTAACAGGGGTCCCAAGCATTGCCAATTAGTATATTTTGTTGTACTATCATGATAGAGCGTTTTATGTTTAGTACTCGCTAAAATTCGCTTAGCTCACAGCGATAAACTATTCAGCTCGCAAAATATGTTAAAATTTAGGAGGAAGCACAATGGCAAATCATGAACCAGGAAACATAATGGGTTTAATGGCGGCAAGGGCTCAAGCAGACGAAGATTTCCGGCAGCGGCTTCTTACTGACCCGGAAAAAACCTTGCGCGAGGAAGGGATCCGAATTCCGCCTGAGATCAAAGTTAAGGTGCTGGAGAATACTGCTGATCTTATCCATATTATCCTGCCTGCAAAACAAGAAGCATTGGATGAAGAAGCGCTGAACAGCGTAACGGGCGGTTGGTTTGAGTATAAATCTTGCGGTAACTATAACTGCTTCATAGAGTATTATTCACCAATGTGCCGGAATCTCCAGGAATTAACTAATGGCGAATGTAAAGACAAAATGAAACGAGAATATTTCTGGTAAGAACAAA
>JAAYGO010000077.1 GCA_012727685.1 Bacillota bacterium
CCAGTTCAGCTTCCGCCGCATCATTCTTTTCGAAAAATGTATTGCGAGTGTTCTCGTAGAGGATCTCGGTTAGGCGAGCCACCTCATCCTCGGGGAAAAAGTAAATTTCTTCAACTAAAGGTTCCAGCTCTCCATAAAGCTCGGTTTCCTGGTTAAGAACGAACTCGCGGGACAATTGCGATACTTCAGCGCTCGCTTCAAGTATAATCTGCTGATATTCTTCGGGTAAGCTGTTCCAAACAACAAGATTCATACTGATCAATGCATGAGGAGACACAACGGTGTAATCCTTAATAAGATAGGGGGTCACTTCATAAAATTTCTTATAGTAGATTTCATCGGTGCCTGTGTCGGCAGCTTCTATTACACCACGCTCCAGCGCCATATAAAGCTCACTAGAGCTTAACTCGACAGGCACGGCGCCTAACAAGTTATACGCGGTAGCAGAAGCAGTGCCCGGGGTTCTTAATTGTAGACCTTGAAAATCCTCTAAAGTATGGATCGGCCTTTTACTGGCAATGATCGGATTACTAACCGGTGCCATCCACAAAAGTTTAGAATTAAACTTTGTGGCGATCTCCCTTTCGACAATCTCGTATATTTCAGGGGTATCGATAAACCTCCAGTAATGGTGAATATCGTCGAAGACCCCTCTAGCACCGACCCCGGAAAGAAATTCGATCATAGGCGAAACTGCTCCGGCAAAGGCGTGATGTATCCCGGCCATGTCTATATCGCCTTTACTTATTGCTTCGATTTCCTGCGGAGGGCCAAACAGCTCTCCCTCAAAATGAAGATTAAAAGTAACTTTTCCGTTTGTTCTTTCCTCAACTATTTCTTTGAATTTGCTGCCTGCAAAAAATGTTACACCATGTTTAGTTCCGGTATCAGAAAAATCAAGTACAAACGTCTCTCCCGAATCTGCTGGATCTTCTGGTCCTGCCTCCTGCGGCGCTTCATTAGCACAGCCCCCGATGAAAAAGAGTGCCGCAGAAACTAAGCAAATAAGGATAAATAATGTAGACGACTTTTTAATTTTCATATTCTTGCAACCCTCCATTTTTTACTTCAAACCTCAAACCGTTTTACCAACCGCTCTTGTTTCCACCACTTTACTGCTTTACCGGCTTTAATACCAACTTTTTAAGCCTGGTTAAATTGCAATTCCACCCCCCCACACTGATTCCAACTAATGCTTTTTATAGAGGCTCATTGGTTCTGGAGATAATTTCATCCTGGATCCTTCGGGGCAAATCCACAAAGAAGGCGCTGTATCCGGCTACTCGGACCATCAGATTCGCATATTGCTCCGGACACTCTTGCGCCTTAATCAATGTTTCCTTGTCAAGAATATTGATTTGAATATGAAATCCTCCACGGTGGAAAAAGTATTCGATCATTCGTGCAAGCTTGACTCGATTATCCCTATTATCAAATAGCTTTCTCTCAAATTTCATATTCATCAGAGCCGCAACCGAATTCTCATTGTGATTTACTTTTGACGCTGAGTTGAACACAGCGGTAGGACCATTTACATCCATACCCGGCGCCGGAGATAGAAAACCATCGCTTAAAGGCTCTCCTGCTTTTCTCCCATCCGGCAAAGCATGTGTTTTCTCTCCGAACAGCACGTGGGCAACCGCTCCGCTTCTCCCACTCCACAGACTCGAACCGTAGGGATTTTTTTCCTGGCGAATCCTATCTTGCAGCCATAATGACAACTCGCCGAATATATTGTCGACATAGTCGTCGTCATTACCATATTTCGGGGCTTCTCGCAGCATTCTGCGCACATCTTCCTTACCCTCAAAATTAACCGCTATTGCATCCAGCAATTCCTTCATCGTTATCTTTTCCTCTTCAAAAACAACCTTTTGAATAGCGGCTAAGGAGTCGGCTACATTCTGCAGGCCTCTATCACTAACATGATAGAGAAATTGAGGATAGCGAACGCCCCCTTCTCGAGCGTCCATGCCTTTCTCAATACAGTCGCCCAAAAGGGCCGAAGCAAACGGAATACGATAATTGGCTACATCTA
>JAAYGO010000037.1 GCA_012727685.1 Bacillota bacterium
ACGGCGTAATCATTAACCGATTCGAACAAGGTGATGTAACTTAAGTTCTCGCCCTTCGATTGGTTCAAGCGCAGATCCATACCTACCCCGAGCCGCCCCACCGTCACGCCGTTCCGCCGGGCCAGAAAAAAACGATACGGACCAAGGCGCAGCAGGGCATTTTTGCGCGGATCAAGGGTGTTATGCATATCTTGGAAGAGGGGAGGCACCCAGTTCGGATCATCACGATAGAGCCGCCACGGCAGCGTGATAAAATCATGGCGATCCTTTTTACCGCTTACTTCCTGGACAACTACAGTGTCGGACAAGCAAAACCACCTCCGTTTCTAAAAACTTTTGGTTAAGCTATTTCTGCACCGTGACATGAGATCCTTTTTTTCTGATAAAATGAATGAGGAGTCGACAAAAAAACACCGCCTTTGGACTAAAGAACGGTGTTTTAATTTTAACGAAGGGAAGACAGAAAGGGGTATGGAAGATAAAAAACCCGTTACCGGTTATTCATCGATTTCAATGGCCTCGGTGGGACACTCCTCCGCAGCCTCGCGGCAGCAATCCTGCAACTCTGCGGGGATCTCTTTGACCGTGACCATGGCGGTCTCATCTCCCAGTTGAAAAATATCCGGGCAAAGGTCGGCGCAAAGACCGCAATAGATGCACTCTTCGTTTACACGTGCTTCCAAGGGACTCAACCTCCCGATCAATTAGATTTCGGGTTTAATTCTAGCCCCTTGTACCACAGAGTATACAAAGACGCGCTTATCCGGTCTTATTCCACCACCGAGATGAACAGCTCCACAAGCTCCGGGTCAAACTGGCTCCCGGCGCGGCGGCGCAGCTCCGCGAGGGCTTCTTTCTTATGCTTGGCCTTGCTGTACGGCCGTCCGTTGGTCATGGCGTCATAAGCGTCCACGATGGCCAGGATGCGGCATTCGATCGGTGTTTCCTTGCCCTTGAGCCCCAGCGGGTAGCCCTTGCCATCCCATCTTTCATGGTGCTTGAGGATCAGGTCGGCCACCCCGGAAAGGTCGGGGGAGGACATGGCGATGCGGTAACCTTTTTCCGGGTGCAGGCGCATGATCTCCCACTCTTCCTCGGTCAATGGGCCTTGCTTTAACAAAATGCTATCCGGTATGCCGACCTTGCCCAGATCGTGCACATGGGCTAAAAGGTCCAGATCGGAAAGCTGCCGCGAGGAAAGGTTCAGTTTGACGCCCACTTTTAGACAAAGAGCGGCCAGCCGCTTGGCGTGGCCTTCGGTAATGTAATCCCTTTCCGCCAGGGCGGCCAGCAGGGCTTGCACAATCTGGCTGCGCACGCTGTCGCACCGGTACAGCTTTTCACGGTACATCAAATCGTCGGCGCGTTTAAACAGCTCATTTAAAGGTGTATCCTTACTTAAGGCGGTGGCCACCCCAAGAGAAATGCTTAGTGGCGGCCCGGCGTGAGTCTGGTTATACTTTTCAAGATTTTCACGGATCCGGCCGGCGATTTTTTCCCCGGTCTGCTCATCTGTACCGGGCAAGATGGCGGTAAACTCATCGCCGCCCACCCGGGCCAGGATATCGGAGGCCCGCAGCGATTCTTTCATCACCTTGGCACAGGAGATCAGTTGCCTATCACCGCAATCATGGCCGAGGGTGTCATTGATTAATTTCAGCCCGTCCAGATCGGCAGAAATGATCGTAATCGGGTATTTGCGGCTCCCATCCAGCCGCTTCAACTCCTCCTCAAAAAAGGTCCGGTTGTAAAGGCCTGTCAACTGGTCATGCAGGCTTAAGTAGCGCAACTGCTCCTCAACCTTGATGCGCTCGGAGATATCGCGCGCCACCCCCCTGAACCCTGTCACCGCCCCTTCGCTGTTCAGAATCGGCGAAACCGACAGCTCGCCAAAAAAAGTGCTGCCATCCTTGCGCTTGATCTCTACGGTAAAAGAGCGGTTGGGCTTTGACGTATGATAAACCCGGTTAAAAGCCTTCAAAACGGCTTTCGGTTCCTTGAACAGATGCCGGTAACTTTTCCCCACCAGTTCCTTCCGGGCATAACCGAGGATCTTGCAAGCGGCATCGTTGCAAAAGGTCACCCGGCCGGCCAGGTCCGCCTCATAATATC
>JAAYGO010000005.1 GCA_012727685.1 Bacillota bacterium
ATATCTCTATTATAAAGGAGATTTTTCTTTATGTCTAGCCCTTATTGGATGTTTTCTCTTTTTTACTAGCGAATACTCTCTTTTCCGCCGCTTGACATTTTTGAGTTATGTTTTTGCAACGCTACTGATTATAAATAAAGAAATTTATTCTAAACTGCACAGTAAAAAGGTTCGCGCCGGCGGTGGAAAAACCTTTTTGAAACCGGCAATGGTTGCTCCTAAGAAAAGATTGGTTTTAAGGAGATGTGAAGCGATGTTTTATTCCAAAGAACAGCTCGAAGCGCTAAAAAAAGAGGCGGAAGAACGGATGAAAGAGAGAGAAGAAGAAAACCGGCCCAGGCGCTACCAGTCACAGGATGGCACCCCGGTTATCTGCCTGCATTGCCGGAATGATCTGTTCCATAAAAGCAGTGCCCTGCTCAATACCAGGGGCATGACTTTTTTAGGGCTGGACTGGCTGAACGAATCGGCAATCACCTTGATTTGCGATCGCTGCGGCTATATTCATTGGTTTTGGAAAGATCTGCTCTCGCCTGATTGCCGTTAGCTTCATCTTCGGGATAGCTGATGATCCCGTGATAGAGCACGCGAATGATGAATTCCGACATCTCCGCCGGTGATTCGATCATCCCTTCCTGCAACCATTTGTGCAGCACGCTGATGCATCCCGTGATCCCAAATTCCAGCAAATACTCCTGTGTTCTCGGGTCAGGAGCCCGGTTTAACTGTGATGATATAATCTGCGATAGCTGCATGATATCCCTTTGAAAGGCATAATCGCAGTTTTCACTGAGCAGAGCTTTAAACAGGTCGGCATTGGCCTTGGCATATTCTAAAATACGGGTTAAAACCTGGGCGGATACGGGGCTATGTTCAGTGAACTCCTGCTGCTCCAGGTACCGTTTCAGGCTGGCCATCACCTCTTGTTCGATAGAGTGCAACAAGTCATACTGATCGCTAAAATGAGCGTAAAAAGTGCTGCGGTTGATATCGGCGGTTTCGCAGAGCGATTTTATGGAGATGCTGGAGATATGCTGCTTTTGCATGAGCTGGACCAGGGCATCCTTTAACATCATTCTTGTATACTTGACCCGGCGATCGGTTTTCCCTTCCTTCATCTCCTGACCTCCCAATCATCAATTTCTTTTTTGCAAACCAACACTTTAAGGAGCAAGTGTTGTGCTTAAAACAGTTTCTCCCTTTTTGATGGTTGCAATCCTACACTGTGTCTATTATCATACAATGCAGATGAAATTACAACTGGTTATTGTTTATTTTGGAGGTTTTATGGCTAGATTGTCAGATTTAATCATTACACAAAGGAAAAAAATAATCGTCATCTTCATTGTTGCCGCCCTGGTTAGCCTGGTTTTACTGATGTTTGTGCAGATCAATTACAATATGGTCGACTATCTTCCGCCTGATGCCCAATCCACTGCGGCGCTGGATATTATGCACGAAGAGTTCACCGCATCAATGCCCAATGCCAGTGTCATGATCAAAAATGTTTCCATTGCAGAAGCCCTGGAGTATAAAGAAAAGCTGGCTTCCGTAGGCGGTGTTACCGCAGTGCTCTGGCTGGATGACCTCGTGGATATTAAGCAGCCGCTGGAAACAGGCAACCCCGCTACAATTGAGAAATTCTATAAAAACGGCCATGCCCTCTTTTCGGTTACCATAGCCAAGGGAGCGGAAACGGAAGCCTGTGCCGCCATACGCAGGATCATCGGCGCGGAAAATGCCCTTGCCGGTCAAGCGCCCGATCTGGCTGCCATCCAGGAGGCGGCAATCACCGAAGTGCTCAATGCCCTGGCTATTCTGCTGCCCTTGCTCATTTTAATCCTGGCCCTGTCGACGAGTTCCTGGCTCGAACCGCTCATCTTTTTGGCCACGATCGGGATTGCGATCATGATTAATATGGGCACGAATCTATTTTTCGGTGAAATCTCTTTTATTACGAATTCGGTAAGCCCCATCTTGCAGTTGGCCGTATCCTTGGATTACGCTATCTTCTTGCTGCACAGTTTCGGCGACAATCGAAAAAAATACGCTGCCGTGGAAGAAGCCATGCGGCACTCGATCAAAGCATCCATGTCCACCATCGCGGCCAGCGCCGCCACGACCCTGTTTGGATTTGTCGCCCTGGTATTCATGGACTTCCGCATCGGGGCTGATTTGGGCCTTAGCCTGGCCAAGGGGATTATCCTCAGCTTCATTACAGTAATGGTTTTCCTACCTGCGCTAACGCTCAGCATCTATAAGCTGATCGATAAAACGAGGCACCGCGCCTTGATGCCCGCTTTTAATAACATCCATAAATTTTTGTCCAGATTTGCCGTTCCGGTCGCGATCGCGGTTGTGATCGTGGTCGTACCCAGCTATTTAGGCCAGGGCCAGACCGACTTTATCTATGGATACGAAAACGTAAATCCGAACAGCCCGGGCGGACGGGACAGCGTCGCGATCAAAGAAGAGTTTGGCCAATCTACGGTTATGGCCCTGCTGGTCCCCCGCGGC
>JAAYGO010000273.1 GCA_012727685.1 Bacillota bacterium
AGAAAGAGCAATTATAGGTATGGCAATTGAACTAATAAAAAATGAAGTTTTAGTTAAGAGCATTAGTTTCAAGCTTACCTAAAGTAACTTTATTCAATATTTATTAAAAAATGTTGTTAAAAACAACAAAAAAACGAGGTGAGAAAAGAATTAACACGGCTAATAGAGAAGAGGTTGCTGGGCAAGGAATATCTTAACAACGTTCCTCTATTAAAAGCTAAAAACAGCTTCGCGAGTATGGCAATCAGGAGTTTAAACGAATTAAAAGTAATCTGAGCTGGATGTGGGGTTCTAAAAAACCTACAATGGGTTGACACTATCTCTCCCCGGCAATTGCTTTACGAAAAATCGCAAAACGCTTATAATAGATTGAGTGTTCTCAGCATGGAGTAAATGGTATTTTCATCGTTTAGGAAAGGAATCGGTTAATGTCATTGCCAACCGGCCCGCTTCTCCAACCACGCACGACGGCCATCAAGCCGTCCGTGCAAAACGCTTCGATCCTGGTCCTGGTTCTGATTGTGATCATGTTTACCGTGGGGACAGTGTTGCAGGCACTCCATTTCGAAGCGGGGTCGATCATTACCGAGGCGCTCTTTTTCCTTCTCCCAGCCCTGATCTACCTGAAGATGGCCTCTCCAAACCCGGCGGCATTCGCCCGGTTCAAACCGCTGCAGCTTAAGTATATTCCTACCATCATCATGCTGGCGGTAAGCACCTGGCTCGTCCTGATCTTTTTCGAAGCGATCCTCCTTAGCAACCTGATGGAACTGGGCTATGAGCCCCTCGAAGAGATCCCGCCTCCAGAGACCCTTGGACAGTTGCTGCTTTATATTCTGGTCATCGCCGTTACCCCCGGCGTATGCGAAGAGGTGATTTTCCGGGGAGCGGTGCTGCCGTCCGCGGAGCAGCACGGCATGGTGCCGGCTCTGCTCTTCAGTTCCCTGCTCTTCGGCATGATGCACATGTCACTGTTATCCTTTTTCAGCACCTTTGTGCTCGGCCTCATGTTCGGCCTGGTCGTGATTAAAACCGGATCAATCTACGGGGGTATGCTTTTTCATACCCTGAACAACCTCATCGCCGTTTTCTCCATGTACTATTCCAACCGCTTCGAAATGGATACCCAGATCGCCGGCTCAGAAGATGCGGTGGCCCTGGCCTGGCTGGCCATCACCGGGCTGTCCTTTGCCGCCATGATCGGCGGTTTGTTCCTGCTGCAGCGGCAGTCCCGGGTTAACCCTCTCCTGCCCTCCCGGCGCGGCTTCCTGCCCCGCGGCTGGATCAACTGGGCCAGCGTCCTGATCGCGATTATCTTCATCGGCGCCGTTGCCTTTGAGCTGCTGCTCGGCTTCGGTTTCTTTGATTTCCTCGAGACTTTGCCAGCCCCCCAATAAACTGCAGACAGGCAAGCGCCCCGGCGGCGCCGCATATAGTTAAGTAGGCGCGGAAAGTCATTCTTTTGCGGGAATGATTACCCATGGGGCTCAAACCGGATTTCCATAGCCTGAAAGAGCAGCTGGCGGCCAAAATCGATGCCTCCCGCTTGAAAACCTATCTATGCCTGCGCGATTTTGACTCCGGAAGGACCGTGCAGATCAACGGGCGGCAGCGTTTTTATCCTGCCAGCCTGATTAAATTGCTTTTGCTGCAGGCTTTTTTGAGAGAGGTAGAGTCAGGACGCCTTTTGCTGGAAAGCACCCATACCCTTACGGAGGCTGATCGCTACGCCGGCCGGACAAAGGTAACCGGATCGGGGGTGCTCCAATTTGCCGAAACCGGCACCGTTTGTACTTTGAAACAGTTGCTGGCCTACATGATCACGATCAGCGACAACGTGGCCACCAATATCCTCTACGACCGGGTCGGCCCCGCCCGGATCAGGGAGACTGCCCGGGAGACCGGCCTGGCTGATACCGCCTTCAACCGCCGCATGTACGAACTGGACTCCCCGCTACCCTCGAACCACTCCACCGCCTGTGATCTGACCGAGATCCTGGCTGCGCTGTATAGCGGCGAAGCGGCGGGCGGGGAATACAGCGCCCTGGCGATCAAGCTGCTGGCCGCGGCGGCGGACAAAGATCGGATCGGCCGCTACCTCGACAAGACAGTCATCGTGGCCAACAAGTCCGGCACTGTCAGCGGGATCGTCGGCGACGCAGCGCTGCTCTTCTTCCCCTGCCGCCCCCCTGCCGCCCTGACGATCGCGGTCGCAGACCCGACGGACGTGAATAGCGCCGCCCACCTCATCGGCTGCCTGGCCAAAATCGCGGTGCAGCACCTTGAGTCAAGTGAGTCAAGGGGACGGTGACTTGACTTTGACTCATCCCTGAGGCTTTCGCTCAAGGTTCTCTCGTCAAATGCCTGGCGGATCACCTGCGGCCTTCCGACTGGGCTGCCCTTGGGCAATCACTCGTCCTTGTCTCCTGTCTCGGCGGCCTGCAAAGTGGGAAGTGAGCTTCATCAAACGCTTTAAACCTCAGCTGAATAACATAGTCTATATTTCTCTCTTCTAACATCCCACTTCTCACTTCTCATAAGGCCTTGGTTCGCCTGCCTCTGATGGGGACAGACCTACGCTTGCAGGTCTGTCTCTCGATCTTAGATCCACTCGTTCAGTCGCTCCAGCTTCTTAAGTAACAAAAGGCAAAGGTTTTGCATTACATGCGGAGCCGGATTCATGGCCCCCCTCACCCTGACCCTCTCCCCCCATAGGGTGGAGGGGGAACTAACGACCGGCACCATTTTCATCCTCCTAGGAGTGCCTCCGTCTGGCAGGGCATGGGGGCTATTCCTTGAAAAGCCCCACTTTTTATACCCGGTAGCGCGCTCCTTCCCGGGCTGCTTCCACCGCCCCGAAATGGGGGCGTGCCTCTTCCACCGCCAGAGCTGACTCGCGGGCGGGATGGAGGTGGGTTAAAAGGAGCCGCTCCACCCTGGCCTCCGCGGCGATGCGGGCGGCCGCCGCCGCGGAAAGATGCCTGGGAGGCTGCGGCTGCTGCGCCATCTCCTTTTCCTGCAGGTTGGCCTCGCAAAGGAAGAGCGAAGCACCGGCGGCAAAGGAGGCCAGGCCGTCAAAATAGCCGGTGTCTCCCGAGTAAACAAGCGTGCCCCCGGGCGTAGCCACGCGCGCGGCGAGGCAGGGCACCGCATGGACGGTTTCGCAAAAGGTAAAGCTGAATGGCCCGATCTGCAGCGGCGGGGCGGCGGCGGAGAGCGCCTCCACCCGGTAGACATCTTTATAGGACAAACGCGCGAACTCAGCGGCGGGTTCTGCCGGCGCATACAGGGGCAGCGGGGCGGAACGGCGGCCCTCCGCCAGGGCGAGCTCAAGGCCGTAGCGCAAAACAAAGAGGTCGGAGACGTGATCGCTGTGCAGGTGGGAGACAACCACCGCGTCCAGCTCCCACAGGGGCAGGTACTGCTGCAGGCGGCTCAACACCCCGTTGCCACAGTCGAGCAGCACCCGGCAGCCGCCTTCCTCGAGCAGGTAGCCCGAACAGGCGCCGCCCGCCGGGGGATAAGGTCCGTAGCAACCCAACACAATCAGTTCCATTGCGCTTGCACCTCCTAATTATTCTCAAACTCCAACGCGTGCTCTATCCGCTCCATGGTCGGGGGATGCGTATAGAGCGCAAATTTAAGCAGGGGGTGCGGCCGCACCACGGAAAGATTAGCCTGGGCCAGGCTCTGTTGCAGGGAAATTACCGCCTCCGGGTTGCCGGTCAACTCCAGGGCTGCGGCATCGGCCTGCCGTTCCTTGGCGCGGGAGATGGCGTTTTGCGGCGGCGCCGCCGCCGTAGTGACCAGCAGCATGAACAAAAAGGCCAGCGGAATGATCCGGAAATCGCCGGCCAGCCCCATGCGGTTGGTGGCAAAATTGAGCAGAAAGAGAGCGGCAAATGTGCCTAGCGCCTCCAGGGCTACCCCCGCGGCAAGATGCCGGCCGCGCCAGTGCCCCATCTCGTGGGCGACCACCGCCAGCAGCTCTTCCCGGCTAAAGCGCTGCAGCAGCGTATCGTAAAGCACGATCCGCTGGGTCCGCCCCATCC
>JAAYGO010000242.1 GCA_012727685.1 Bacillota bacterium
AAGGGAGTCACCAACTGGGCGGAAATCTTGCCGCCCGCTTCAAGCAGGGGGATGCAAACTGCCGGGGCATCGAACGCTTCCCGCGGCGTCATCCGCTGCCGGGGTAGAGGGTAATGACCGCTCACAGCCGGAGCCGGTTTGCAGGACAAGGCGGATTCATCCTGGAAGCGGCCCAAGGCTTCCACCAGGGCTGCCACCGACTGCTCCGCCAGCCCCGGGTTGATCAGCGCTAGCAGGTAGCGCGGCCCCGCCATCTCCAGCTCTATGCGGCCGACCCGGTGCAGCCACTCATAGAGGCGAAAGCCGTTTATGGCCGGATCATCCCAGCAGATTGTCAGCCGCAGCGGATCAAGGCCGTATTCCGGCAGCAGGTCATCTTGCTCGAGCAAGTCGAACCGGCGCAGCTTTTTTAACCGGCGCCGCGCCCGCCCGGCCAAAGAGAGAGCTCCCGCAAATAGAGCCCGTCCGTGCTCCTGGAGCCGCCCCCGTACCAGGTCGAGGGAAAGCATCACCGGGTAAGCGGGGCTGGAACTTTGCCACATGGCCAGCGCCGCCTCCAGCCTCTCCAGATCAACCAGGCCGTTATCGCGCACATGAAGGTACGCCCCAGGAGTCAGTGCTCCCAGGGTTTTATGGGCGCTGTTGACCCAAATTGACGCCCCGGCTGAGGCCGCTCCCCGGGGGAAATCGGGGTGAAAAATAAAATGCCCGCCATGTGCTTCGTCAACCACCAGCGGTATTCCTGCCCGGTTGGCACAGGCTGCCAGGGAATGCAGGTCAAGGCTGATTCCCCAGTAATTTGGGCTTGTAACGAGGATCGCCGCCGGAAGGGTATCACAGGCCGCCAGGGCCGCCTCCACCTGCGATACGGTCGGTCCGCTCACGATGCCGCGCTCATCGACAGCGACGGGGATGAATAAAGGCCTTGCTCCTGATAAAATTAACCCCGTCCCTACCGACCGGTGGCTATGGCGGCTTAAGAGGATCGTATCGCCGGGACGGCACAGCGCGCTTACCGCTGCAACCAAACCGGCACTGCTGCCGTTTACCGAAAAGTACGTGCGGTCAGCCTGAAAAACGGCAGCGGCCAGCTCCTGGGCCCGTGCAATACAATCGCGAGGCGCAAAGAGGTTGTCCAGGCCGGACAGTTCGGTCAGATCAAAGCTGTACCAGTATCCGCCCTCAACGCAATGGGCAGGCACATGAAAGCGGTGCCGCTTCGTCCCCTGTTGTTCGAGCAAAGCCTGGTAGAGAGGATATTCTGCCTTAGACATATGCTTTCCCTTTACGAAAAACCGCAGGCTCTCGGCCTGCGGTTAGCATGAACGATGCTGCTTCATTGAAAGCTATAGTTCGGCGCCTCCTTAGTGATCTGAACACCATGGGGATGGCTTTCTTTCAGGCCGGCGTTGGTAATCCGGATAAACTTGGTTTTATGCTGCAGCTCTTCGATATCTTTAACCCCGCAGTATCCCATCCCCGCGCGCAGCCCCCCGATTAGCTGAAAGACCATGTCGCTGACAGTCCCCCGGTAAGGGACCCGTCCTTCGATCCCTTCGGGAACCAGTTTTTCCTCATGTTCCTGGAAATAGCGATCCCGGCTCCCCTCTTTCATGGCCCCCAGCGATCCCATGCCGCGGTAAACTTTATATTTGCGGCCTTGATAGATTTCGAATTCCCCGGGGCTCTCTTCCGTCCCCGCCAGGAGGCTGCCGAGCATGACCACGCTTGCCCCGGCGGCAATGGCCTTCGTCAGATCACCCGAATACTTTATGCCCCCGTCGGCGACAATCGGAATGTCGAATTCCTGGCCAACCCTGGCGGCTTCGTAAATGGCGGTAATCTGCGGCACGCCAATCCCGGCGACGACACGGGTTGTGCAGATGGAACCCGGCCCTACCCCGACCTTGACGGCATCTGCTCCGGCCTTGATTAAATCACGGGTGCCTTCAGCCGTAGCCACGTTTCCAGCCAGCACCTGCACCTCGGGGAAACGGCGCTTTAACTCGGTAACCATGTCGAGTACAGGCTGGGCATGCCCGTGCGCTGAATCCACGACGATCAAATCAACGCCGGCCTCGATCAGCGCTTTAGCCCTGTCGAGCGCATCGCTCCCTACTCCGATGGCGGCGGCAGCCAGGAGCCTGCCGGCTTCATCTTTGGCGGAGCGGGGGTACTGAATGGCCTTTTCAATGTCTTTAATGGTAATGAGCCCCTTCAGATTGAACTGCTCGTCAACTATGGGCAGCTTCTCTACTTTATGGTGCCTTAATATTTCCTGGGCCTCATCCAGGGTTGTCCCAACGGGAGCGGTGACCAGATTCTCCCGGGTCATTACGGCACCGATGGGCTTGGCATAATCTTTTTCAAACCGCAAATCGCGGTTCGTAATAATCCCTACCAGGCGGTCGCCTACGGTTATGGGCACCCCGGAGATCCGGTAGCGTTCCATTAAAGCGGCGGCGTCGCTGAGCGTATGATCGGGAGAGAGTCGAAAAGGATTGGTGATCACACCGTGCTCGGAACGCTTAACTTTATCTACTTCTTCAGCCTGTTTTTCAATCGAAAGATTACGGTGAATAACACCGATACCGCCTTCCCGGGCCATGGCAATGGCCATCCGGGATTCGGTAACCGTATCCATGCCAGCTGACATCAGGGGGAGATTTAATTTTATTTTACGGGTTAATCGCGTAGAGACATCTACATCCCTGGGCATAACTCTCGATCTTGCGGGTACCAATAATACATCGTCAAAAGTAAGGCCTTCCCGGGCAAATTTATCCGGCTGCAACACGACTCCCTCCTGTATAATCGTGAATCTTGGGCAGGAAAATTATTTTAATTATGATATCAGACCCCCTCTAGCATGTCAACAGCGTAAAAGAGCTGCCCAGGCATTCCGCAAATGCCTTTAAAAAACAGCTCCAAATTTGGGTGGGCAGCCCACAAAAGCAGCACCCACCAGGTTCTCGTGATAGTCGACTTCCTTGCTCCCATCTGCGTTGGTCCTTTCAGTCCGG
>JAAYGO010000097.1 GCA_012727685.1 Bacillota bacterium
ATCAAAATATGTTTCTGAGCCAACAGTAATACCTCCTTTTAACGGATACCGCGTAACATCCACTGGTATGGCGTAGCAGGAAAAGGAATTTCGATGTACATGGGGCCCTCATGGATATTCCATTCCGCCAGAACGCGGTGGAGAGCTTCCGCCATTTCCACGCGCTCTGCCCGGAGGCGAAAGCCTTCCATGACCGAGAGCCAGGAAGGGGCGGCAATGGTCAGCGGCTTTTCGGTTAGCCTGTCCCGCAGCGCCCGGCCGCGAATGGAGGCAAAATAACCGTCGGTCATCAGGATCAAGATCAGCGGCAGGCGGTTTTGCACGGCGATCTTCATCTCCGCTAGAAATGGGCCGATGCCGCCGTCGCCTGCAACCACTACCGTCGGGATCTGCCGGTCGTACAGTGACGCCGCCAGGCCCATCGGCAGGGAAACCCCCATGTATCGCCCCTGGCCGGAACAGAGGAACCTGTCGCCCCTGATGCTGCGCCAGACATGCTCGCCGACAGTGCAGAAATTGCCTGTATCGAGAACCAGCCTCACCGCCCCTTGAAATGCATCTTCAATGATGCGAAAAGCCCGGGCTGGTAAAAACGGACCGCCGAGTAGTTTTTCCTCCAATTTGTGCCGGCTTGCCTGTACCGCCTCCAAGCCCCAGCTTTGCCGCGCCAGGGCATCGAACACCGCGGCAGCTTCCCGGGGAGGGGCAGTAGCCGCAAAGTTAAACGCTGCGGCACAGCCGGGATCGTCCACGGGATAAATGTTTACAGCCGGACAGTGAAAAGGTCGTGCAGCCAGAACCTCGTTGGGATGAAGACCGATCCCGACAATGAGATCGGCCATGGGCAGCACATTTTTTTCCGGTGTCAGCTCTAGCCCCGCCCCGGTATAAACGCCGGCGGCATGGGGAAGGTGTTCGTTGATCACTCCCTTGACGGCAACGGTGGAAAACACGGGTATGGATAGGCGGTTTAACTGATCCGACCACCCGTAGCGCAGAGCCAGGGTCCCGGCAATAACCAGCGGCCGCTTCGCCCGGGATATGTATTTAACCAGGTCCGCCCCGGCCGGACAGGTCGCGGGGGGCACACCGCACTCTCTCTCCGTTTTACCGCCCGCCAGTTCCAGCAGCACCGGTCCTGGAATTTCCGCCGCAGCCCACTCGGCCATTTCTGTGAAACCAGGGCCTCTTTCGGCCAGGTAGCGGCGCCCTTTGGTTACAGCTTCCACCAGTGCGGCGTGGTTCATCCTTTTATGGGCCTGGGAGGGCGGCGCCTGCGCATGGTATGCTTCGGCAATGGCCACCAGCGGAAACCGCTCCAGGTAGCACAGAGCCAGTCCGGGAATCATATTCGCCAGGCCCGGACCTTTAATGCTGACGGCGACACCCGGGCGGCCCGACAGGCGCCCGGCAACGCCGGCCATGATCGCCGCCGCACCTTCAAAATGGGCCAGGTGAAACTTGACCGGGTATTGCTCCAAACAATCCAGAAGCTCAAGGGTTTGGCCGCTGCCCGGTATGCCAAAAACGTCGGTTATGCCACAGCCGTATATTTCGCGGGCTAGCCGTTCCAGGTCGCTCATAAAATTTTACCCGTTAGCAAGAAAGAGATTATTTTTTCCGCAGCCCTCCGGCAGACGATCCTGATAGCGTCGTAGCTGAAGCCGCCGCAATGGGGGGTGATAATCAGGTTGTCATGCCGGCGGGCGTATTCAACCAGGGGGTGATTGTTTATGTCCGGTTCGCCTTCCAGAACATCCACGCCGGCAGCGGCGACCCTACCCTCGATAAGGGCCTCCAGCAAGGCCGATTCGTCTATCACAGCGCCCCGCGATGTATTGATCAGGACGACCCCTTTCTTCATGCGCCGGAAAAGCTCGCGGGAAATGAGGCGGCGGGTTTCCGCGGAAAGATGAACATGTATGGAGATAAAATCAGACGTTTCGGCCAGCTCGGGCAGCAGCACAGCCTTGATATGTTCTGGAAACGGTTCCACATAGGGATCATATCCCACCACTTCCATGCCGAAAGCTCCGGCGTAGCGCCCCATCCAGCTGCCGATGCGTCCGCAGCCCACAAGGCCGAGACGCTTTCCCCGAAGCATGATCCCCGGAAAAAGCTCCCTGGTCCATAATCCTTCCTTGACATGGTCAAAAGCGGCGGTAAGCCTCCTGGCACAGGCCATGAGCAGGGCCCAGCTCAGCTCTGCCTCGGGAGTAAGG
>JAAYGO010000249.1 GCA_012727685.1 Bacillota bacterium
CCGTTAAAAAACTTTGTTACGGAGCCATTATATTAAACATTTGTTTAACAAAACAGTGTTTCAGACAGGTAAATATTGCTGTTTTCAGGAATAACCGGCAGGACCGCCTGCATTTTCTAAGGCCGGGAAGACGAAAGTTGGCGCTGCTTTAAGGCTTGCCTGGAGGTTCTCCTGGCACATTTTCACATGGGTAGAATCTTGACTTTACCGGATTGGTTTAGTAAAATTCATCAAAAGAGGCAAGTAAATGAAGCAAGTCCGGAGACAATATTTCGGGCGTGAGAGCTTATGTTATAGATAAGATTACCGGACTTTAGGGGGGCATGCCCCGTGTTCACCAGTTTCCTTTATGAATTAAAGAGGTCAGGGGTTCCGGTTTCTCCGACCGAATGGATGACTCTGATGGAAGCCCTCAGCAAAGGTCTGGCTTATTCAAGTTTAAACAGCTTTTATTATCTCGCCCGGGCGGTGCTGGTAAAGAGCGAGGCACATTTTGATAATTATGATCAGGCCTTCTATAATTATTTTAACGCTCTGGAAACCCCCGAAGAAGCTTTTAAGGAGGCTTTGCACTTACTGGGAGAAGAACAGTTAAATTGGTTTATATCGCCGGAAGAACAACTGTTGGAGGATCCTAATCTGACAAAATCTCGCTTCAATATAGGAAAAATCGGCTCACCAGGCGCGGAACAGAAGCCCAATTCGCTAGCCATTGCTAAAGGAGGCTCAGGCGGAGCGCAATCCGGACAAGGAGGCCACAACCCTAAAGGGGGAGTACGGGTTGGCGGGAAACCGATGGGTGGATCGGCTGTTAAAGTGGCAGGCGGCCGCCTTTACCGGGGATACCGCAGCGATGAAGTGATCGGGGTAAGAAGATTTGAGGCTGCTTTGCGGGTCTTACGCCAGTTGGCCTGCGATGAAGGCCCGAAAGATGAATTCGACCTGGAGGGCACTATAGATGCTACCTGCCGGAACGCCGGCAAGCTGAAAATTGTGTGGGACCGACCGCGTAAGAACAAGATGAAGGTATTGGTTGTAATGGACTCCGGTGGTTCCATGGACAGTTATATTGATCTTTGCAGTCAGTTGTTCACTGCCGTTAAGCGTTCGACCAATTTTTTTAAAGAGCTTAAGTTTTATTATTTCCATAATTGTATCTATGAAGATATTTATGTTAAACCGGATTGTATCGATGTCAACGCTATAAAAACGCATACTTTTTTACAAGAGCACGATCCTGATTACCGTCTCATTATTATAGGCGACGCCAGTATGGCACCCTCTGAACTTACCGAGGTAGGCGGGGCTATTGATATCGATCATAATAATGCCGAACCGGGGTTGGTCTGGTTAGAGCGTGTTATCAGACATTTTGATCATGCAGTCTGGATTAATCCCATTCCCGCCCGGGCATGGGATGAACGTTTTAACTATAGGGCACAGAGTATTACTATGATCCGCAATCTTATTCCGATGTATGAACTGACCATTGAAGGGCTGTCGCAGGCGGTAAAAAAGCTAAAAGTTCGCTACTAAAAGTGTTCACTCCTCCGTTGGCTTAATAGAAAATATTATAGCATAAGAAGGCTGTTTTAAAAGTAAAAGAAGCGGTCCTGGTGCAGGGCCGCTTAAAATATTTCAGGAAAAGCCGGTGGATTGTTTATTTATCTTGTGATAAAATTATCATGGCAACTTATGGAGAGGACTTTAAACGGTTTTACTTTCAGCCCTTTTATTGATGGAGGTTTATGCTATGCGTTACACGCCGAAAGCTGAGTTGGAACAGAGAATCGCCAAATTGCAAGAGGGCTTGCGGCAGAGCGGTATAGAAGGAGCAGTAATTGTTCAGAACGCCGATCTTTTTTATTTTACAGGGACTATACAGCGTTCTCACCTTTTTGTGCCGTCAGAGGGTAAGCCGCTCCTGCTGGTTAAGAAAAATTTGGAACGGGCGCAAGAAGAGTCATCTTTGGATATGATCATCCCTGTGGACAGTCTGAAGGAAATAAA
>JAAYGO010000115.1 GCA_012727685.1 Bacillota bacterium
GAATCAGGCTATCGCATTTTCAGGATAGACCCCCATGCCCCTGCCGGGCGGGGGCACCAGAAGGTAATGAAAATACTTTGCCCCTGATCACTGAGGGTTAGAGCGAAGTTGCCACTCATAATCCCCTCTCCCCCCTTTGGGGGGAGAGGGCAGGGTGAGGGGGGCTAAATCCATTCCCATATTCAGGGTAAGGGAAGCATGACGTATAGTATTGAGAGCAAGGGCATCAAGGGATGGAGGTGAGAGGACATGACCGGCAACCGAATGCGCAGCTTGAAATCGCACCTTGCCGGGATCTTTTCCGGTTCAGCCGGGTTTTCCCTGGTTGAACTGCTCGTGGCCCTGTCGGTTCTGGTTATAATTGTATTCGCCTTCACGCCGCTCCTGCTGGGCAGCATCGAGCGCATCTATTTCGCGGGCGATAAGAGCGAAGCGCTGCACCGGAGCCAGTCGGAGATGGAGTTCAAGCTGGTGGAACAGGAAACTGTGGACGGCTATGAACTGATTATGGATTTCGGGGAGGCAGGCGAGACCATTGTCAGCGTGCCCGGCGGCCTGGTCGAGGTCGAAAAAACAGAGGGCAAGGCCGGCGCCTGGCTGAGCAGCTTCGTCCCCTTTGTCCCGACGATCAATCTCTACCTGGCCCCGCTGCCCCTGGCCGAGGGCTATGGCTCCACCCCCATTATCATCATGGGCCGCAGCACGGAGTTTTCGAAAGTGGATCAGCTCAAGCTTTTCGACTGCAACGGAGCAGCGGTAAACTCCTTTTATCTTGATTTCTCTCCCATCAGCTATCCTGATGGAATTCCCGCGGGATACGAGGGAGTGCCGGAAGGTTATGACGAGTATGCCCGTTTTACCTTACTGCCGAAGTTGACCAGTGCCAAAAGCCCTTATGTGGTGGAAGCCTCCTGGGAAATGGACAATGAGATCGTGGTGCGGGTGCGGGCGCGCCTGCAGGTTGTCCTCCCCTATGCGGTGGCGGTCGGTTCATGGGGGAGAATCCTGGCCTCGCCCGATGCCGGCGCCACCTGGAATCAGAAGGACTACGGCCAGGCTACTTTTTTTCGTGATGTGATCTGGACCGGCTTCGAATATGTGGCCGTGGCTATGAACGGCACGGTCATGCGCTGGACCAATGGGCGGGAACCCGCGTATCTCTACCCCTGCTTTGATGACCTGAACGGCGTGGCCTATGGCGACGGCCTGCTCGTGGCGGTCGGCAGCAACGGCACCATCGTCACCACGAGGGATTTTAAAAAGTGGAATGTGAACCGCGTGGGGCATCGCGAGCTGCGGGCTGTGGCCTGGAACAACGAAGAGTATGTGGCCGTAGGAGCCAGCGGGACCATCCTGTCGTCGCCGGATGGCATAAACTGGACCGCCGCCCATACCGGGGAGGACGGCTTAACCTTCAACGATGTGGCTTACGGGCACGGCGCCTGGATTGCCGTAGGCGAAGGCCCCGGCGGAGCGGTCGTTTACTCCTCGGCAAACGGCTGGCACCCGGTTTCAGGCGTGCCGGGGGGCGCTCTCCATGGTGTGGCTTACGGCTGCGACGGTTTTACCGCCGTCGGAGAGAACGGGATCATCATCTATTCGAGCGACGGCAGCGCCTGGCTCCTGGAAGCGGATTTGCCGGTGGCTCAGACCATCTATGACATTGTCTGGGATAGCATCCGCGGCCAGTATGTGGCCGCCGGCCGGAGCGGTGTGATCCTGACCGGCAGCGGCGCGGACGGCTGGACCTGCCTGATGGGCAGCGGCACTTTAAGAGGAGTGGCGGTGCGGTGATAAAAAAGATCCTGAAAAATCAACACGGTCTTACAGCGGTGGAGCTGGCGATCACGATGACCCTGATCGGCATTGTCCTCGGGCTCGGCTACCTCTATTTTGACTTCGGCTACCGCGCCTTCCAGCGCGGTGAACGGATGGCCATTGCCCAGCAAAGTGTGCGGGGGAGTGCCGATTTCATGGTATCGGAACTCCGTTACGCCGCGCAGATCACGATCAATCCCGGCAGCATGCCCGCCGGTTTCAGCTATTTCTACTTGCAGGACGGCTCCCTAATCTTTCGCGACGGCAGCGGTGCGGAGCGCATCCTGGCCAACAGCGATCAGGATCAAATCGCCTACGGCGTCTCCTTTTCCCGGGAGGGGGTAACCAACGTGGTGCAGTTTACAGTGACTGCAGATGGTGATTTCTATGAGCTGACGACCAGTGTTCAGGCCTTGAACCTGACCCAGGAAGAGGATTTTGTGGTCAATGCCGGCAACGGCACCGTGATCCAATACCGGAAGCCCTATTAAATTTCGGCTGCGTTCAGATCATCTGGAATACCTGGAAGATGGGGGTAAAGATCGCGTAGACCAGGGCTCCCACCAGCCCCCCCACAAACAGCAGCAGGATCGGTTCAAGCCTGGTGCCCAGCCGGGCTGCCAGGTAGGAAATTTCGCGCTCGTAAAAGGCGGCGCTGTGGCCGAGCAGATCAGCCAGGGTGCCGCTGGCCTCGCCGGCCCGCACCATCTCCAGCAGCAGCGCCGGGAAAAACCCAGTCCCCTGCAGGGCATCGGCCAGGCTTTCTCCCCGGCTGACCGCCTTCCGGGTTAAATCCAGGGTGGCCGCCAGGAAGCGGTTGTCCATCGCCCGGCCTGCCAGCTCCAGGGCGGCGATCAGGTTTATGCCGCTGCTCAAGAGCATGCTTAAGGTGCGGGTGAAGCGGGCATAGAGCACCTGGCGGTAAAAGGAGCCGAAAAGAGGAAGGTGCAGGCGCAGGCGATCCCTCTGGCAGCGGCCCTGTTCGCTCCGCCCGTAAAAGTTCCATCCCGCCACCACTATCAGGAGGCAGGCGAGCAGGGCCGGCCAGTGGTTTAGGGCAAAGCGGCCGGCAGCCAGCAGGGCGCTGGCAAAGGGAGGCATGGTGATACCCATCGAGTCGAAGATCTGGGCGAATTGCGGCAGCACAAACAGGATCATCACCCCCAGTAC
>JAAYGO010000010.1 GCA_012727685.1 Bacillota bacterium
ATGGTCTCGGAATCTTCAATAAAAGAGATGATACGCATTGGCTCACTACATTTGGGGCAGAGCAAGGGATCCGCATGGTATACCTTTTGAATGAGGCGGGCCCAGTTCCTGCGAAACTCTTCGGCCGGTTTAAGGAGTTGTCTCTTCAGCTGGAGGCGGTTTTCCCTTCTCTGCGTCAGCGAGGGAGGATGCCTGAACGCACGGTCCCCGCCGGCGTTGCCGTAAGTTGGCAGATCGAGCAGATGGATCGCCGGTTTTTGCACACCGGCAAAAGTGTCCCGGTAATTGGTGCAATAAGTTACGTAAGGATGAGGGATCCCTGTACCCTGTTCGCGACAATTTTATCCAATAAAGGCGGATTAACCGCACGAATATGTCCGCCGTAGCCGCAACATTGGGCGCGCTCGTCTTCCATCTGGACTGGAGTTTTCCGGCAGGGCCTGTTAATGGCCAACCGCTTAAAGAAGGCGCGGTGGCCATGCTTATTCCTTGCCTTCGACCGCGCCGGTGTCCCTCCGGACATCCCAGTATACCAGCGCCGAGCGCACGCTGCGCGGCCAAACGTATCGATCCCCGCTATGGACCAGTTGCTGGGACAGCAGTTGGCGCAGGAATTCGTCGTGCTCGCTCTCCTCGTCCAGGCCAAAACGACGCTTAATATCGTCTAAAGCTTCCTCCAGGCTGGCATTCGTCCACGGTTTCCAAAGGCCGGTGTCCTCAATCAGGACATGGGCGTAAATACCCATTTGCAGAAGCACATTATAGGCTACCTGGAAATTGGGGCTGTCGTAAGGCTGGCCCCAGATGCGCTCCGCAGCCTGCGCCATGAGCGATCCGGCGACAGGTACGCGCAGCACCATAAAGCAGGTGCGCCGGGTTACAGCCGTCATGGCACGCACAAAGGCCGGCAGATCGGGATAGCCATACATGGCGTGCGCACAGATGGAGTAGTCGTGAGGAGCCACCTTCACCTCAGGCCACTTGCCCTGTATGATCTCCACATTGTCGATTTTTTCAGCAGCCAGGTTCTCCTCCAGGATCTCCAGCATGGCCGGCGAAGGGTCGACAGCTGTCACCCGCCGGGCGTGGCGGGCCAGAAAAACGGTCCACACGCCCGTACCGGCGCCGATATCCAGCACGGTAGCTCCAGGTGTGGCCTGCAAGCACGACAAGACGAAGCTGCGGCTGGAGTCGGGGGTCTGCCAGCGGCGTTTGACATGCTCGTCGTAGCGGCGAGCCCTGTTTCGCCAGGCATCATCCCCTTGTTTTTCTTTTAAGTATCTCCTGGCATGTGCTTCGACCAGCTGCCGCCAAAGAAGAATCCAGTCTGTAACACGTTCCATACCCATCCTCCAGTCATAAATTAGTCACCATGCAACGCCGGTCAGTAGGTTATCACCAGCGAGTGGCTGCGCCACGGGATCACCTCAACCTCCACATCATAGGTAACCGTAAGGTTCTCTGCCGTGAGGCATGAGCATATGGGACCGGCAGCCAGTACACGGCCCTCCCGCAAGAGGATCACATTGTCCGCTACCGCTGCGGCCAGGTTGGGATCATGGGTGGTCAACAGAATCGTCTTCCCACCCTCCCGCAGCAGCCGCAGCAGGTGCAGGATGCGGCGGGTGTTGCCCAGATCGAGATGGGAAGTAGGTTCGTCGAGCAGCAGGATCTCCGGTTCCTGGGCGAGGGCCCTCGCCAGGACGGCCAGCTGGCGTTCACCGCCGCTGAGCGAGGACACCGGCCTGTCCTGCAAGCCGGTAAGGCCCACGGTAGACACCGCCTGGAGGGCGATCCGCCGGTCACTCTCCCCGGGCAGCTCCAGGAGATTGAGATATGGGGCCCGCCCCAGCAAAACGTACTCCAAAACGCTTAGCTCAAAGGTAACATGTTCCTCCTGGGGTACCAGCCCCAGTAGCCTGCTCAACTCCTGCCGTGTATGGCAGCTGTGTAATCTATCCCCCAGCAATATCTCGCCGCTTTGCGGCGCCAGCAACCCCAGCATGAGGTAGATCAACGTCGATTTGCCGGAGCCGTTGGGTCCCAGCAGGGCGGTGATCGCCCGCGAGGGAATCTCCAGCCAGATATCATGCAACACCATGCGGGCCGGTGAAGCGTAACTAAAGGAAAGGTTCTTGATCGTCAAGGCCGGCTTGCCGCTCATCGCTTTACCTCCCTCCGCCTCTGTCGGCTCACTATGCCCAGAAAAATGACGGCGCCAACAAAGGAGGTAAGGATGCCCAGCGGAATCTCCCCGGAAAGCAAGGTGCGGGCAACATTATCGCAGAGCAGGGCGAAAAAACCGCCCAACAACATGGCTCCCGGCAGCATCCGCTGCGCATCCGAACCGACCAGGCGGCGAGCGACATGGGGCATGATTAAACCCACCCAGGCAACCTGGCCGGCCTTAGCGACCACTGCCGCCGTGGAGGCAACAGCCGCCACCAGCAGGACCAGCCGCTCCCGCCCGGCGGCAACCCCCAGGGAGAAGGCCGTTTCCTCCCGCATGGAGAGGAGGTTGAGACGCCAGCGCATCAGGTATATAATCATCAAACCGGGCACGACAACAGGCAGAATCTGGAGCAGATCCGGCCAGGTGATCCCCCATAGCCCTCCCAGCAGCCAGAAGGTGATGTCGGGCAGTTGCTTAAGCGGGTCGGCCAGGTACTTGAGCACGCCTGTTCCCGAGGTGTAGAGCGCCGAGACGGCAATACCTGCCAAGACAAGGCGCAGCACCCCGTCGCCAAAGCAGAAGCGCTGTGCCAGGAAGTGGCTGCAGGCCAGCCCCGCGAAGGCAAACAGGGCGGCACAGATCTGGATGGTGGCAGCTTTGCCCCCCAGCATCACGATGCCCAGCGAAGCCCCGAAGGCCGCTCCCTGAGATACGCCCAGAAAGCCCGAGTCCACCAGGGGATTGCGGAAGATCATCTGAAAAACCGCGCCCGCAGCGGCGAGGACCATGCCCAGGATAAACGCCGCGATGATACGCGGCAGGCGCAGGTTTAGCACCAGGCTCTGCGCCAGGCCGCTTTCGGCCAAAAAGGCAGGCGACGTGAAGTGGGGACCCGGATAGCGGCCCAACAACAGCGATATAGCCAGAGTTAACAACACAAAACCGGCCAGCCACCACAGCCGGCGTCCGGCGGCGGCTCTGCGGGCCTGCGCCGGCAGGGTCTCAATGGACATCCAGCTGCACCGCCGGCATGATTTGGTCGGCAATAACATCTCGATCCAGACCATACATTTGCTCAAAGAAGCTGTAAATCTCTTCCTCCAGGTTTATATCCGCAAAAAGATGCGGATGCATCTTGGCAGCCAGCCAGATCATGCCCAGGATCCAACGCGGCTCGGGTGAATCCCAGCCATAAATATCCGACGGGAAGGCGTAAAGCTCGTTGTTCTTCACCGCCCGCAGCTCGCTCCATCGGGGATCGGTTTTCAAGGAGGAGATCACTTCCCGGGGGTTGAGGGTGTACCAAACGACCAAAAAGATCTTATCCGCATCCCAGCGGGCGATCTGCTCCAGGTTGGTCACCGTCCAGCTGTCAGTCAGCTGGACCGCCTCCAACCACACCGGATTGCCGCCGGCAACTTGCACCTGGATCGTCTGCATCCAGGACTTGGCCGGCACCTGCACCGCCACCGCACCCCCGCGATCGCTGTACTCGACCAGCAGCACCCGCGGCTTGTCCTCCTCGCTCAGACTTCCGGCAACTTCCTGGAAACGCTGCAGGCGACTGGAGTAAAAGTTCCGGATCTCCCGGGCCCGCTCCTCGTTGCCCAGCAGCATGCCCAGGTTGTCCAGATCCTTAAAGAACAGTTCGGGAGTCTCCAGGTTCACATACACCACCGGTATGCCGATCTCGGCCAGGGTCTTGCCCAGCTGATCGACCATCGTGTTTTTCATAATGACCACGTCAGGCTCAAGCGCCGCAATCTGCTCGGCATTGGGGTTGGTTTCCAGGACGACCTTCTCCTCCAGGGCGGGGTCGACCAGAGGCAAAAAGTCACTGACCGTGCCGCCCTTCTTCTCCATGCCGACCAGGCGTTCTCCGGCCTCGGGGAACATGTACAGCAAATGCAGGACCATGTGGGGACCGCGGCCGACGACGACGATACGCCGCGGGAGCTCGCCAAAGGCAACGGTCTGTCCGGCCGCATCGACCAGCTCGATGCATGGTGCATCGCTCCCGCCGGCCGGTTCCCGGTCCGGGCTGCCGCAGCCGGTTAAAACAAGCAAACCGAGCAGCAAAAGGATGATGAAAGGGCAGCTTATTGCTTTATGACGCATAATCATCTCCTCCTTTATGCCATCTTAATTCTGTTCACTGTTGTGCTTTACCTGGTTCTCCGGCACGCTGCCGTTATTTTTTTGGTTTTACGTAGAATAAACTTGATCAGATAGTATACCGCCAGGCCGGCGAGGAAACCGTAAGCCATGTTGTGAATACCGCTACGGCCACGGTCACCGCCAGGACAGAGATGTCCCAGTTGAAAGGGATGTCCCTGGCGAATTTCACCATCTCCAGGCCTACCAGGAACATCATCGCGCCGATAATGGCCTGGGGGAAAAAGATAGGAATTTGCTTTTGCCTGGAGCAATTATAGCAAAAAGATAGGAAAAGATAGGAATTTGCTTTTGCCTGGAGCAATTATAGCAATTTTCTGTTATGGGTGTCAACCCAATATTTATCCACGAGCTACCTTGGCTTACATAATATGTCATGAGCACAGCTTGGATTCCCTGTTTGAAACAACCAAAGACAGGTCATACTACCCAAACCCACAAAGGCGTGAAATTGATCCCGGTTTTTGGACATAAAAGTCCC
>JAAYGO010000088.1 GCA_012727685.1 Bacillota bacterium
GAATATGGCCGGCCGCGATTCCTTGCGCAGCATGGAAGCGCGCAGAGTAAGCTCGGCGGCCACAAGCATCGTCTCGGTTTCCCTGGCCTTGATCAATTCGTGCAGATCCGGGGCTGTCATCTGGGGTACCAGCTCAGCGCTGATCTTTTTCACTTCCTGAAGGGCGGCCTGCAATTTTTCTTCTTTGACCAGGATTAAAACATTGGCGGGGAAGATGGCCTTCTGCAGTTTCTCGACCACATCATCGGGAGTGGTGCCTCCCTTCCGAGATAAGGGCTGCAGAAATTTTTCTTTTTTCAGAAGGATCTGCTGCAAATCGATTTCGGGCAGATCCATTTCTTTAACCTTCCCGGCAACCGCTTCACCGGCCACGTACCCGGACCAGGTGGTGTAAGCGATGGAAAATCCGGTCAGCATATTGGGGATGAATGCGCGGGCCATACCAGCGGCATACAGCCGCTCCACTCCATGGGCTTTGCCGGATAAATCGGTGTGGATCCCCACGCGGTTGGTTTCATAGGCGGCATTCCATTCAATTTTTTCGCGTAAAAAGTCTATTCCGTCATGCCGCAGCTTGTTATAGATCAGCTTCATCCAGCCATGGCTCATCATGGTTTCGCGAAAGCCGCGGCGCCCCTCTTCCGACAAGGAAGGGGTGTCAAAGCCCATGGGCGCTTTGCCTGCCAGCGCTTCCCGGGCCATGGCGGTAACGATGCGATGATTGGAGGCATGGTCTTTTTCTTCGGGGGCATATTTATCCATAAAGTATTCATTATCGGCATTGCTCCAGCGAGCGCCAAACTTGGGGAATATGCCGGACCCTTCGATTTCAAAGCGAGTTGGGCGAATGTTGATGTAGTGAAATTCCGCGTTCCGCAGGGTGGCCCCGGCCTCAAAAGCCACGAACACACCGGTCCCCTGCTGATCGCTGGCCAAGTGGTGGCCGCGGAAGCTGCCGCTATTGGTCGCCAGGATGGTTACCCTGGCTCTGAAGACATGAAACTGGAAATCGTCGATATCGACGCCGATGGCTCCCCCTATCTCTCCATCCGGGGAAAGTAGCAAATCGATAATAAAAATGCGGTTGTTGATACTTACTCCCCGCCTGATGGCTTCCTTGTGGAGAGCGACGACCATGGCTTTTCCTCCGCCGTCCGCCGAGCCCAGCAATTTAACCTTTTTTACCCCCCGGGAGCGGAGCCGCCGGTATTCGCCATCTACTTTGGGGAAGCAAACCCCCATCGCTTCGTAATCCTTCATGCGCTGGTAGGAGTTTTTCAGCACCGCCCGGATCGCCTCTTTATCGGCGATATTTTCATTGGCCCGGGCGATGTCTTCCACCCATTCGTCCAGATTGTCTTCAGGCATTAAAACGACCATTCCGCCGCCGGCGTAAAAAGAATGGCTGGTTGAGCCGAAATAACCCTTGTCCACCAGGTTTACCGATACTCCCCCAGCCTCGCTGGCCTTGATGGCGGCCCACAAACCGGAAAACCCGCCACCAATGACTAAAACATCGCTGACATGCGTAGTCCATTGTTTGCTAGAGCCATATATTATCTCTTGATGATTCATAAATGATTCCTCCTTGGGTTTCAACATTGATTGCTTCCCAGAACCTGGCAAAGGTTTCACCGCGGCAGCTTCGCAGGGGCAGCCATCCGCCGCAGCCGGCTTCTCCTTGCTACCAGGCCATCGGTTTTTCTTTGCGATACGGTTCAACATGAACAACCTCGGTGGGACACATCAGTTCACAGTTAAAACAATTCCAGCAATCGTTCCCATAGGCAATATGGGGCAATCCATCCTCTTTGCTAATTACGATCACATGGCCAGGGCAAAACTTCGCGCAGATGCCACATTTAATACAACCGGAGTGATCAATGCTTTTAATCATCAGAACAACCTCCTGTGCAAACAGTTGCTATGTAAATAGATAGGTTATGGCGCCGGAGGGGCAGACCCGGCGGCAGCAGCCACAATACCAGCATTCATTGGGATATTTTGTAATCGCAGCCGGATCGCCGGTGCTGAGCGAACGAACGTCTCCGGGGCAGATGGCGACGCATCTGCCGCAGCCGACGCATTTATCCTCTATAGTGATGGCGGGCATTGCTGACACCTCTCCACATAGTGATCAAACCAGAGTGTTTATTTTCCAAACCACTTCAGGCGGTAATACCCGGTTTTCGCGTCCTGAGCAGATGGTGCTTAGATCTTCCGGAAAACAACTGAGGGTTCGCCGCCGAAATAAGAAGCGATAACATAACCCAGCCAGCGGGCGTCGTCACGCGCGGGAAAGTCGCTGCGGTAGTGCGCCGGGACCATCCTGCTTTCCTCCCGAAACAGGGCTGCGTGCACGAGGAGCTCCGAGACCTGAATTAGGTTGGACATCTCCTGCACTCTCATCAGCTAATGATAATTAGCCGCCTTCATCTTTTCGGCATCAGCTTTCAAGGCCTTCAGCAGCCGGACGGCCTCCTTTAAGCCTTCTGCCGTGCGCACCAAGCCGGCATGGCGCGCCATGATGGCCTGCAGCCTCTCCTGGATTTCCTGGTGGGTATAGCCATCGGGCCGGGCCAGGGGTTGATAAATGCTGCTCTTGATTGCCGCAAGCTGCTCCCGATCAACGGGCTCAACGTTTGCCAGCTTTTTTGCATAGCGGACTGCAGTGGTTCCCGCCTTGAAGCCGTAAACAAAGGCACCGGCGGCGGCGAAGCTGATGTATGCCGCATCACCGCAGGCGTAAAGCCCTTCCAGGTTCGTGGCGCAATCGGCATCAATCACTAGGCCGTTGCCGGCGCCAACGGCAAAGGTGACGCCCTGGTCCAGTTCCTGGAGCTCAATTTCAAGCCATTGTTTGCTGACATCGATTCCTTTTGCCTTCAAATACTCCAAAAGAAGGGGCTTTTCATTCTGGATCCCCACTTCCACGTGCCTGATCGCTTCCGGGGTGAGGTGGGTGCAGTCGAGATAACAGGGACCACGGCCTGCCTCCAGCTCTTTCCATGTGCCCCAGACGATATAATTGCGCGGGGCATTTTCACCCAATGGATGGTATTTATGCATGTACTGCTCCCCGGCGGAGTTGATCAGTTTGGCCCCCAAGCCGACAAAGCCGGTGATTCCGGGCGCACTGAATCCCTTGGGAACAACCGAACAATAGGCAAACTCCATGTTCGCCAGTTCCGCGCCGGCAAGATAGGCCATGACCAGACCATCGCCGGTATTGTAGGGATAATGGTGGGTACGAAAAGGGGGGCCGGAGGTGACGGGGAAATGGCGCACCACTCCTCCACTGGCAATGATGACCGCTTTCGCCATCACCACGACCAGGCTGCCTTCCTTGATATTGAATCCAACCCCGCCGATTACCCTCTTATCATTTACGAGAAGGCTGAGCAGCATCGTTTCTTCTATAATCTTGACTGACGGAGAGGATCTGACGGCCCGGGCCAGGATCGGCTTTATCTCTCCACCCGCAAAATTGATCACGGTGGGATGCTTGCTTCCCAGTCCGGCTACCCGCCGGTATTTGCCCGTAGCCGGATCCCGCAGCGGCACGCCCATTTTTTCAAGACGGGCCACAATATCCTTGATCCCGTCAACAAAGACGGCGGCCACCTCTAAATCGATCAAGCCCTCATTGGCATTCACCAGGTTGCCCAGGAACTCTTCAGCGGTATCCCAGGGTTCCTCGTTCAGAATCGCCTGCAAATGATCGATGCCGCTGCCGATATTGCCGCTGCTTGAGATGCTGGCTCCCTTCTCAACAATGGTGGCCGTGCAACCTTCTTCCGCGGCAGCAATCGCCGCAAACATGGCCGCAGAGCCGCCGCCGACAATCAGCACGTCGGTTTCATAAACCATTTCCCGGCAGTCTGGAAATTCATGGACCAATTGATTAAACCTCCTGCCTGACGCTTTTGCTCTTCGTGCACCTGCCCAACAAGCCATGCCTTTTTATACCCGGTAAAACCCCTGGTTTTTTCTTCTTTATTCTTCGCACCGGAATGAAGCAACCCTCTTTGCAAAAATTTATGAACCTTTATAAACAATATCAATAACCGTACAAATCCATAAAAAAACGCCTCGCATCCTAAGGGGAAAGAGGCGTCTCTGCATAAAAAAAGTGCTATTCTATTATTAGCTCATTATATTATGGCCATCGACGGGATTAGTTCGGACTGAAATTTTTAACAAAGTCTACAAATAGTTTCACACCATGATTGGGATTATTTTTTACCCAGGCAAGCCCAACCATAAAGCAAAACTCCCTTTCTTCTATTTCAATGAATTTAATATTGGGCGGCTTCTGCAAGACTGCACACGATGGTTCAATGGATATTCCTGCCCCACAGCCAACCCTGGAAAAAAGCTCATCCAGTCGCAGCACTAATCCGGCAATATGCGGTTCGATCGATTTAGCTTGATAGTGATTCATAATAAACTTATACCATTCGGCCGCTGTATTTTTGTCCATTAAAATCAAAGGTTCCCGGCACAATAACGAAAAACTGACTCTCTCCTGGCTGGCATAAGGATGGTCTTCATTGACTATAAAAGAAGCCGATTCTGTGTAGACATCATGCCACTGTATTTCTAAATCGTCCATGCCAGGAAAAAACCGGGCATAGGCCAAATCAATCTCTCTGTTGCGCAGCGCTTTATGGATGTTCGCTTCGGTGTAGAGAATCGTCGAAATCTCGATCTCCGGGTACTGGCGGCTAAAATTAATCACCCATTGTGGCAGATATTTCACGCCCAGGGTCGGTAAAAAACCGATTTTCAGGTTTCCGCGGTAGAAATTGCTCTCCCGGCGCACTTTATTAACAACCTGATCCAGATCATCCAGTATTTTTTTTGCCTCCCGATAAAAAACGATGCCGGCATTGGTCAGCTTGACGGTCTGTCTGGTGCGTTCCAACAGTTTAATACCGATGACCTTCTCCAGCTTAGCGATACTCTGGCTTAAACCCGGCTGGCCAATATAAAGCTGTTTTGCCGCCTTGGAAAAACTAAGGGTTTCGGCAACTGCCACAAAACGTTTGAGATGTTCGATATTCACTGCGGCTCACCACCATGCGCGGGTTTTCCTAATATTTCCCAAGTAGCCCTATACTTTCAGAATTAATTCGACAAATGCAGCTAAAACCCTTTAAGACAAAAGAGGAGCGGGATCTCTTCAATGACGATTCTCCCGCGTATGTCATCCTGAGCAGCGGATGTCATCCTGAGTGTAGCGAGGGATCTCAACCGGGACGCTGAGTTCCTTCGGACTTCGTCCTCAGGATAAACCTTCGGGCTTCGCCCTCAGTATGACGACAATGAGTCCAGGATAACGTCAAGGGGCTGCCCTTTTGGGACAGCCCCATCATGAAGCTGAAGCAAGGAATAGCGGGGATGACCGGCCTTGCTCTCCGATCTATCTCTCCCTAGCCGGCGATAAAAAGATTGAGATAAAGGTAGACGATTAGCGCCAGGATCACTGACAATAATAAACCAAACAAAACCGGCTTTAGATCATTTAATTTCAAATCGCGAAAGCTGATTTCATAGCCCATCCCCACGAAGCAGATCATGAAGCACCAGTGGGAAAGAGCTTTAAATTGGCCGGTTACTTCCGGAGTAAACAAACCAAATGTTGAGAGCAGTGACATGATCAACAACCCCAAAATGAACTTGGGAAATTTTTCCCAAATAAGGCTGGGGCGAAGCTTTACACCAATGGGCAGGCCTTTGCGCGTATAAAAATAGGCAAAGAAGAGGATGGCAAAGGCCATCAGGGCATTGCGCGCCGTTTTGGTGATGGTGGCAATGGTGCCCGCTTCTTCACCAATGGCAAAGCCGGTGGCAATTGCCTGGGCGGTGTTTGATGATATGGCACCGCTCCAGTAGCCCGCCAATAGCTCCGGCATCGCCAGCCAATGCACCAGCAGGGGGATGACGAACAGCAGGATCACGCTGTTTAATAAAGAAGCGACAACGGCTGTTAAAACATACCTTTCTTTAGCTTTGATCACCGGAGTTAAGGCCACGATGGCCGAAACGCCGCATACCCCCATTCCGATCCCGAGCAGCGCTTTCGAGTCTTCCGGCAACCCGAATAACTTGCCCAGTAAATAAGAGAGTATGATCATGGAGGCGACAGCAATAACTGCTAAAATAACGGCATGCGGACCGGTAGAAACGATGACCGCAAAGTTTATGGTTCCGCCCAGGAATATTACGCCCATAAATAGCAGGATCTTGGATGAAAAACTCAAGCCTTCTTTAAAAATTGCAGGCAGCTTTATAACATTCCCGAGGATCATGCCTAAAATAATGGCATAAAGAACATAGTTGACAGGCCAGTGTGACGGTGTCACGCTGGATAGATACCAGACGATCACTGCTCCGATTAACGCCACTAAAAAACCTGGCAAGATGCTGATTAGATATTTGGACCAGCTATCGTATTTCTTTGGGGGCAACTTAGCCATGATCAGATCTCCTTGTATTATTGATCGCTAGCAGCCTGTGTGAGAATTCTTCCCAAACAGGCAAGATTTAGGATCTCGATGTCGAATTAGATAGTATGAAAAAGTTTAAAGACTATCAACCTAACCAACTGATGCTTGTTCCGATTTGCATGAATGAATGGCTGCCCGCCGACCACCCGGTACATTTCATAAGCGAGGTGGTTGAAAAGCTTGATTTAACGTTAATATACCGTAGTTATCGGGATCGTCGGGGCCAGCCACCGTTTGACCCAAGGATGATGGTTAAAGTA
>JAAYGO010000165.1 GCA_012727685.1 Bacillota bacterium
ACCATCGGCGGTGTTACCAAAGAAGGGAAAAATGCCGTAAATGAGCTTTCGTATCTCTTCCTTGAAGCGGAACTGGATGTCGGTTTAACGGTGGAAGAGTTCATTATCAGGGTGAACAAGAATAACCCCGATACTTTTTTGATGAAAGCGTGTGAAGTAGCCAAGTCGTTGAAAGGGAAGCTTAAATTTATCAGTGACGATACCACCATTCAGCAATTCCTGGCAAAAGGGATGCCGGTGGAATACGCCCGGGACTATATCGTAGCCGGCTGTTTTACACCCACGGTACCCGCTTTCAGTTTTGATACCAGTGCTGCCATGGTTAACCTTCCTCTCATCCTTGAACTGGCCTTAAATAACGGCGTTTCCCGTCTGACAGGAGAGCAGATAGGACCGCAAACAGGAGATCCCGAAAAATTTACATCTTTCGATGATGTGTGGAATGCCTTTAAGACACAGGTGGAAGCTGTGGTGCCCAAAGGTATGTTATTGAGAAATGCCGATAGGAAGGTTTACGCAGACTATGCCCCCTGTCCATTCCAGTCTGCCCTTTTTGAAGGATGTATTCAAAAGGGTGTAGATATTACCAACGGCGGCACTGCTCCTTACATAACCGAAGGTCATGGAATAGTTGGTTTGCCCAATGTGGGAGATTCACTGGCGGCAATTAAGAAAGCCGTGTTTGAGGATAAAAAAATAACAATGAGAAGATTGATTCGCGCCCTGGATAATAATTTCGAAGGGGACGAAGAAGTCCTCCACCTGTTAAAGAGCATGCCTAAATTTGGCAATGATGATGATTATGTTGATGGAATTGTGAACGACGTGGTCACGCTTGTTGAAAGTGAGATCAGCAAGTACAGGGGTATTGCGGGCACTAAGCCGGTTATTGCTGCTGCTACCGGTACCGGCCATTTGGCCTTGGGAAAGGTCACCGGTGCTCTCCCTGACGGAAGAAAGGCGGGTGAGCCATTGTCGGAGGGGGGTATTTCTCCGCACCAGGGAAGGAATATAAGCGGCCTGACGGCCACCTTGAAGTCTGTAGCGAAGCTGGATCATTTAAAGATCGCGGGAGGTTCGGTGCTTAATGTGCGGCTTAACCCGGAGGTTCTTAAAGACAACAACAAGATGAAAAAGTTTGTCTCCCTGGTCAGGACTTATTGTGAAACAGGGGGGTATCACGTCCAGTTCAATATCGTGGACAGTGGCATGTTGAAGGATGCCCAAAAAAATCCTGATAAATACAGAGACCTGTTGGTAAGAGTTGCCACATACAGCGCATATTTTGTCGAACTCAGCACGACGTTGCAAAACGATATTATTGCCAGAGTGGAGTTTCAAGAGGTGTAAAACTCAAAATTCACTCTGCAATTTTAAGGGAGGGATGTTGCCGCAAAGATATGAGACTGCATGAGGAATCGTGTTGAGAGGGTTGCTGGGTGTTAAGTTTTAAAAAATTAAGGAGGGAAAAGAATGCATAAAAGATGGCTGTGTGCTGGTGTATTGGCGGTATTAATGGTGTTGCTTCTGCTTGCCATTGGTTGTAATGGCAAAGAAACAGGAGAAGTTTCAGAAGGTGGCACCCCGGCAGCGGAGGACACCACTATAACCGTTGTTTATGGTGGAGCGTTTCCCCCGGAATCGGATACAGGTCTAGTTCACCAGGCATGGATGGACAAAATTGTGGAGAGAAGCGGAGGAAGGGTACAGTTTGAAACACACTGGATGTGGTCTCTGATTCCGGCTCAGGAAGAAGCACCTAAAGGAGTTAAAGAAGGAATTGCGGATATCCATGCTTTTTACTGGGAGCCAAGCCTAACGCCTGTAAACTACTGGCTGGAAAACATGCCTTTTATGGGCTGGCCTTCGCGGGAGGCGATATTGGCCGCATGGCATCAACTGCATGAAGAGTTTCCCGTAATGAGCGAAGAGCTCAGTAAATTAGGAGTCAAAATGTACGGGCTGGCGACCGGATCGCCTAATAACCTGGGCTTTACGAAAAAAGTAGTGCGGGTTCCTGAGGATATAAAAGGTATGCCAATTCATGTATGGGGTCCTTCCCCGTTTGCCGACCTATTATCCAAGGCGGGTGCTACTCCGGTTGAGCTGGGTTTTGGAGATATTTACACTGGATTCGACACGGGAATAGTTGAAGGAGGCATCGGCCCTGCTACGGCTACGGATGGTGCTGGAGTTACTGATTTCATGAAACATATCACAGTCTTTGGCGATACCGGCTTCGGAGTATTCTTTCAATTTGTGATTATAAACCCTGAATTTTATAACAATCTGCCTGAAGATATAAGGCAAATCTTCGATGAGTCGGAACCCTGGTTTGTTGAAGAGACTATTAGGATGCAGACTGAGCTCCACGAGGCAATCATGGATAGGGTGGCGAACGCAGGTCATACAATTACAGAACTAACCCCTGAAGAGATCAAATTATGGGAAGATTTAGCTACACCTCTGCATGAAGAATGGATCGAAGAAATGGAGGCTAAAGGAGTACCGGCAAGGGACATATACGACAGGGCCAAGCAGCTGATCGAAGAGTCCAAGTAAGTAGACGTTTTTGCACCTGTATTAGCGGGGCTGGGCAGGGTTTCAAGGTGAACTATAACTCGTTGCATGGAATATCAGGGTTTCGGTGTTAACCAGTTGTCTTGGAACGGAACCCTGCCCTTTAAAATTCAAACACAGGGAAGCCCTGGCTGGGGAGGCCTTGGAAAATGAAGCTTATCATGAGAATTATTGATTGGATAAACTATCTTAGCCGGATTATCGGATATTTGCCGCTTGTTTTGGTGGTAGCAATGATGCTGCTTATTGGAGGGAATGTCTTTACGCGTGAATTACTTAACCGCCCCATAACTGGCGCTTCTGAACTTTCGCAGATGATTTTGATATTTATGCTTCTCTTTCTGGCGTGGTGTGTCGTAGAGGATGAACACTTTAGGATCGACATACTGGCAAAGAATTTACCATCAAGGGTTAAGGGCATTTTCGATATCGTTAATCTTTTTCTTACCCTGGTAGCTTTTGCCTTTTTGGCCTGGAGGGGCTATGCAGCAGCTTTGTATGCTAAAAGTGTAAACCTTCGATTTGCTACTCTGGGGATACCCCATTTCTACTTTCTTTTATTGCTGGTATTAGCTTTTGCAACTTTTTGTCTGGCTGTAGCAGGACGCTTGGCCCAGAGAATAATCGAGGTGATTAAAGAATGATTTCCCCAGAAATAATTGGTCTTGCAGGGATAGTTCTTCTATTAATCTTTTTAGCGATGCGCATGTGGATTGGCGCCGCTACAGCAATTGTAGGCATTCTTGGGATAATATGTATTCGGGGTTTACACCAGGCCTCTTCTTTGATGGAAATGGTGCCCTATCAAAATTCACTTGATTACTCCTTGACGGCCATGCCCATGTTTATCCTTATGGGCATGATTATAGCGGTAGCCAGGATCGGTTCCGACATGTATGCAGCAGCTCATAAATGGGTCGGGGGAGCCCGGGGAGGATTGGCCAGTGCCACTGTCCTTGCTTGCGCTGGAATAGGGGCTATTACAGGCGCTAGTACAACCGGCATCATGGTCTTGTCGAAGGTAGCCCTGCCGGAGATGGAAAAATACAAATATGATGATCGGTTGTCCATTGGGTCAATTGCCGCGGGCAGTTCTTTAAGTGCTTTGATTCCTCCCAGTGTTCCCTTTATTTTATACGGCATCATGACTGAGACATCGGTGGGTTCGCTATTCATTGCCGGTATAGTCCCTGGTTTGCTGGGGGTAGCCGTTTATATTGCCACCATCTATACCCTCTGCCTGATTAATCCCCGGATGGGGCCGCCCGGGCCCAAAACGAGTTTAAAAGAGAAGATTGTTTCCTTAAGAAAGATATGGTCCACATTAGCTCTTTTTGTTCTGGTCATCGGCGGCATCTACGGGGGACTTTTTACCCCTACTGAAGCCGGAGCAGTGGGCACTTTGGGTGCTATTGCGATTGGTTTATTCAGCCGGCAACTGAGTTTCAAAGGCTTTGTTGATAGTGTCATGGAGACCGGGAAGATGACCGGGTCGATTTTAATTATGATCATTGGGGTGGCGGTCTTTTCGTCATTTATGACAGTGAGCAAGCTTCCGATGTGGCTGGGCAACTTCATTGTCGGAGTTGATGCGCCCAGAGTGGTAATTCTCATTTTCATAGTCATACTGTTCCTTGTGTTGGGCACATTTATGCCTGCACCTGCGATTATAATGCTGACCATGCCCGTACTCTTTCCCGTGATCAAAGCTCTTGGCGTTGATCCCATCTGGTTTGGGGTTCTGGTAGTGAAAGCAACCGAAATTGGATCCTTAACCCCACCAATCGGTATTAATTGTATTCTCTTGAGCGGTTTAAGCGGCGTACAGCTTAGCCGGGCTTATAAATCCATTTTACCCTTTCTTGCGGCAGATTTTGCTATAGTGGCTCTTCTGATTGCATTCCCGGTTCTTTCAACGTATTTGCCGAGCTTAATGTAAATTTTTTATTTGGGAAAGGAGACTGTCGTGCATGAAGTTGCTTGGTTTATCTAGTGGGAGAAGGATGGGGAACAGCGAAATACTGCTTAAAGAAGCACTGATGGGAGCCGAGGAATTAGGGGTGGAAGTAGAAATACTGCGCCTGCTGGACATGGATATACAGCCGTGCAAGCTTTGTGCGATGAACACCTGTCCTTGGGTAATGAAGGCGCCTGAAAAGTGTATCATCAAAGATGACGCTCCTTTCTTATGGGACAAGATCATGGAATGTGATGGGCTGATTATCAGCGCACCGGTATATACCCTGACCCCACCGGGGCATTTAAAAATGGTGTTTGACAGGGGGTTTGGGCCCAAAGCCGATGTGGTATTTAAAAAAATGGAGAAGGAGCAGGGCGTCGATGTAGACGAGAGGATCTTTAAAAGTAGAGTAGGCGCTTTTATTTCGGTGGGAGGTGCTAAATACCCCAATTGGGTTTCCTTGGGGCTTCCCATTCTGCATACCTTGACTTTCTCTTTTCAGGTTGCAATTGTCGATCAGATGCAGGTGCTCAGGGCGGCTGATGAAGGCGCGGTGGTCCTGGATGAAGCTGCCTTAAGCAGAGCCAGGAAGTTGGGACGCCATGTTGCCGAGGCCATGGGCAAGCCCTTTGAGGAGGTTGAGTATAAAGGTGAAGAAACCGGAACATGCCCGGTGTGCCATAATAACCTGCTGATCGTGGGGAAAGAAACCCTGGTGGAGTGCGCCGTGTGCGGTGTGAAAGGGACCATCAAAGTGGAAGGGAACAAGGTTTTCGTTGACTTTCCTGAAGAGGAACAAAAAAAATCCCGCTTAACCGAGGAAGGTCTTAGGATTCACGTCCAGGAAATCGCTGAGGTGAGAGGGGCATATGCGCCCAGGAGGCATGAGGTGCCACCAAAACTGGAGAAGTATGAGAAATATAAAACTCCCCTTAAGCCTCCAAGTAAAATCAAGCAATAATACCGGCATGGCCAAAGCGCTCTGAGAAGGAATAAATTTGGAAAGGAGATGGTTTTTTTGGACACTTTAGAAGCGGATGTCATTGTTATTTCGGCTGGCACTGCCGGACTGGCGGCGGCTGTTGCAGCGGCGGAGAAGGGCATGGAGGTAATTGCTTTTGAAAAAGGCTCTACTACCGGTGGAACCGCCAATATGGGGATGGGGCCCTTTGCAGTAGAAAGCAGGCTCCAAAAGCTAAAGAATGTTCCTCTCACCAGGGAAGAAGCCTTTAATATCTTCATGGAAGCTACCCACTGGAGCGTTGATGCACGTCTCGTTTCAAACTATATAAACAAGTCCGCCGATACCATTGCCTGGCTGGAGGAAATGGGAGTTGAGTTCATTGATTGTATAGCTTATATCAAGGGAGCGCATTTTACCCACCATGTTGTTAAGCCTGCTTCCGGTGTTCCCGGTCCCCGGTGTGCTTCTTATATGATGAAGGCTTTAACCGAAAGGGCAGAGGAACTGGGCGTGCAAATCTTTCTTCAAACGCCGGTTAAAAAAATTATTAAAGAAGAAGGCAGAATAACGGGAGTTATAGCCGAAGGCCCTACCGGAGAAATTCGGGCCAATGCCAAAGCAGTAATCATTGCCACCGGTGGATTTGGCGACAATCCGGAGTGGATTAAAGAATATACCGGCTTTGAGTGGGGCCGGGACTTATACTCGACCAGGGTCCCCGGTTTGGTAGGAGACGGTATCAAGATGGCCTGGGAGGTGGGCGCCGGCAGAGAAAGAATGCAGATGGAGCTTATCTGTAACATACCGGTCAGTATTGATGATCAGGGCAATATTACGCCGGACATGATCATTACTAATGTATTCAAGCACCCTAACCTTATGGTCAATATCCAGGGAGAGCGTTTTATTAACGAAGAAATCATGGGAAACCCCTCTTATCTGGCCAATGCCGTGGCCAGGCAGAAAGATCGCTGTGCCTTTGTGATTGTAGATGCGCAGATCGTGAAGCATTATGAGAAGCGTGGATTCGAATGGCTAACCGTTTTAAGTCCTGAAGAAAAGGTTGATAA
>JAAYGO010000094.1 GCA_012727685.1 Bacillota bacterium
AATCGCTCGGCAACGGGATCGACCCCCTGGAGGTAATTGAGAATTACGGCGCCGATACCCTGCGCTTTACCCTGGTTGCCGGCCAGGCGCCCGGCAACGACCAGCGCTTCCGCCAGGAAAACGTGGAGGCGGGGCGCAACTTTGCCAACAAGATCTGGAACGCCTCGCGCTTCGTGCTGATGAACATGGCTGCCGGCGAAGGGGCCGAGCCCGATTATACACCCTTCGATCCCGGCAAGCTGCCGCCGGACCTGACCCGGGCCGAGCGCTGGATTTTGCACCGCTGCGGTGAAACCGTCTCCGCCGTGACCGACCTCCTGGAAGAATACGAACTGGGCGAAGCGGCGCGCCTGATCTACGAATTCTTATGGAACGACTTTTGTGACTGGTTCGTGGAGTTCAGCAAGTATTATCTCTACCGCGAGGCCGACGGTTCGGCCCGGGTGGAGCAGGAGCGCCGCCGCACCCGCGGCATTCTCCTCTACGTGCTTGATACGGTGATGCGCCTGCTGCATCCCTTTATGCCCTTTATTTCCGAGGAAATATGGAGCCACATGCCGCACCGGGAGAGCGCCCTGGTAGTGGCGGCCTGGCCGGAAAGGGCGCCCGCCTTGCACTTCCCGGAGGCGGCCAGAGAAATGGAGCTGGCCCAGGCCGTGATCCACGCGATGCGCAACCTGCGCAGCCAGGTCAATCTCCCCCCCGGCAAAGAGGCGCCGGTAATCGTGCGCGCCCCGGAGCGCATCGCCGCCTGGCTGGAAGAGGAGCGCCACCAGATTGCCCGCCTCTGCTTCGCCGCACCCCTCACCATTGACAGCGCCGCCTCCAAGCCGCGCCAGGCGCTGGCGGCCGTTGTGGGCGAAGGGGTTGAGATTTACCTGCCGCTGGCCGGGGTGATCGACCTGGAGGCGGAGACGGCGCGGCTGCAAAAAGAGCTGGACGCCCTCGAAAAAGAGCTGCGGCGCACCGAGGGCAAGCTGAACAACCCCGGGTTCCTGGCCAAGGCGCCGCCCGAGGTGGTTTCCAAGGAAGAAGAGCGCCGGGAAGAGTATCTGGCCCGGTGGGGCAAGCTGCAGGAAAGGCTGCGCGAACTGAGTTAAAGATGAAAGCAGAGAAAGACTACGAGCAGGCTGTAGCCTGGATTCACAGCATCGGCCGGTTCGGCATGAAACCCGGCCTGGAACGGATTAGCGCCCTGCTGGAGCGGTTCGGCAATCCCCAGGAGCGCCTGCACTTCGTCCATATCGGCGGCACCAACGGCAAAGGTTCCACCGCGGCTGCCCTGGCCTCCATCCTGCAGGCGGCCGGCTACCGGGTGGGGCTCTTTACCTCCCCCTATTTCCTCTCCTTTACCGACCGCATGGTCATCAACGGCGCCGATATCGATGGGGCGGAGCTGGCGGAGCTCGTGTCGGAGGTCCGCCCCGCCGTCGAAGCGATCAGCAAAGATCCGGAGCGCGGCCATGCGACCCAATTCGAAGTGGTCACTGCCCTGGCCATGCTCTTTTTTGAGCGGCGGCAGGTGGACCTGGTTGTCCTGGAGGTGGGCCTGGGCGGCCGCCTCGATGCCACCAATGTGGTGACCCCCCTACTAAGCGTGATCACCAATGTGACTCAGGATCATACCGCCGTCCTGGGCGATACGATCTCCGCCATTGCCGCGGAGAAGGCGGGGATCATTAAACCGGCTGTTCCCCTGGTGACCGCCACCACGGACCCGGCAGTGCTCGCCGTCCTGCAGGAGCGCTGCCGCGCCCTCGGCGCCCCCCTCTACCGGGTCCTGCCCCGGGAGGAGGCACGCGGCGGGGCTGAGCAAGAAAATGCCGCCTTCTACTGGCGGCAGGGCATCACCCCGGAGGGGCAGCGTTTCGCTTACCGTGGTTTCCAGCGCTCTTTTGAAGACCTTTTTATCCCCTTGCGCGGCGCTTACCAGGTGGCCAATGGGGCGACCGCCCTGGCCGCCGCGGAGCTGCTCGCTGGCCATGCCGTGGCCGTCGATGAAGAGGCAATGTGCCGGGGCCTCGCGCAGGTCACCTGGCCCGGCCGCCTGGAAGTGGTGCGGCGCGACCCCCTTTTAGTCCTCGACGGCGCCCATAACCCGGCTGCGGCCACAGCCCTGGCCGCCTCCTTCCCGGAATATCTTAACTACCGGCATTTAATCCTGGTGATGGGGGTCATGGAAGACAAGGATGTTGCAGGGGTGATGCGCCCCCTGCTGCCGCTCGCCCGGTCCGTGATCTTTAGCCGCCCGGACCTGCCCCGGGCCGCCGCTCCCGGCGACCTGGCCGCCATCGCCCGTGAGCACCTGGGCTTTACCGGCCCCATCGCCGTCGAGCCCGCCGTCAAGGAGGCCGTCCAAAAAGCCCTGGCCATGGCCGATCCCGCCGACGCCGTCCTCGTCACCGGCTCATTCTACACCATCAGCGAAGCCCGCGCCCATCTCTGCTAAAGTTGCCACCGGGACGGTTCTTCTGACAGCGAACTCCTTTGTCACGGGGGCTGTCAAGCGGGCCCTTCCTTTGGCAATAGCTTAAGAGAATCCATCCAGTTGCTAATTTTTCCTGCAGATCCGCGCTCTTGTTTTTGTTATAATTGTTTGGGCCATCCCATCAGCACTACTGATGCTGCCTCGCCACAGGAGGGGCAAAGCCCTGTAGCCCTTTTTTTCAGTGATTAGCAACGATGCGCGGGAATATTTTAGTTTTAGTGGTATGTTTGCGTTTGATCCGGGCAGGACTTTCTGCCTGTTTTAACGAACAGTGTATTGTTACGGGATCCATATGGCATTGTTAGTTACATTTTTCCCTAAAGGGGTGATCTTGAAGCATGGGTATAGCTAATTTTAAGGGTGGTATCCATCCCGACTACCGGAAGGAACTGACCGCATCCCTGGCCATAAACTCCCTCCCGATCCCGGGGCGGGTTGTCATCCCCTTGCAACAACATATCGGGGCTCCCTGCGAAGTCCTGGTTCAAGTCGGAGACACAGTCAAGGTCGGTCAAAAGATCGGTGAAAGCAAAGGATTTGTTTCAGCCCCCGTCCACGCCAGTATTTCTGGAAAAGTAACCGCCATCGGCCCCTACAATCATCCTCTCGGACGGCCGGTCGAGGCGGTGACCATTGAATCGGACGGCATCGATAGCTGGGCCGGCGATCTAAAACCGCCCGGTGACTTAGACAGCCTTTCCGCGGACGAACTGCGCGCCCTGATTCGCGAGGCGGGCATTGTGGGCCTGGGCGGCGCAACTTTTCCGGCCCATGTCAAGCTGGCCCCGCCGGCGGATAAGCCCATAGACCTGGTGATCATCAACGGTGCTGAATGTGAGCCCTATTTGACCGCCGATCACCGCCTCATGCTGGAAAAACCGGAGGAGATCGTCTTCGGGTTAAAGGTAATGATGAAGATTCTCGGGGCTTCCAGCGGGGTCATCGGGATCGAAGACAACAAGCCCGATGCGCTGCGGGTGATGCGGCAGGCCGTGGAAGGCGAAGCAAACATCCGGGTGGCGGCCCTTCATACCAAGTACCCGCAGGGTGCGGAAAAAATGCTGATTTACGCCATCGCCAGGCGGAAGGTTCCTTCCGGCGGGCTGCCCATGGACGTCGGCGTTGTCAACCACAACGTGGGTACAGCCGTCGCCATCGCCGGCGCCGTTAAAGAAGGCAAGCCGCTCATTGAACGGGTGGTGACCGTGACCGGCGAAGGGGTTGCGCGCCCGGCGAACCTGCTGATCCGCATCGGCACCCTGGTCAGCGATGTCCTGAAAGCGTGCGGCGGCCTGAAGGAAGAGACGCGCAAGCTGATCATCGGCGGCCCCATGATGGGGCTGGCCCAGATCACGGACGATATCCCGGTCATCAAGGGCACTTCCGGAATCCTCGCCCTGACCGATCCGGACGTGGATCTGTTTGAAAGCCGTCCCTGTATCAAGTGTGGCAAGTGTGTGGCCGCCTGCCCGATCAACCTGGTTCCCACGTTTATCGCCCAGGCTTATGAACATGGCATGCTGGAGCGGGCGGAGAAGCTGCACGCCGCCGATTGCATCGAATGCGGCTGCTGTGCCTACATCTGTCCCTCCCGGATCCCGCTCACCCAGTTGATCAGGCTGGCCAAGGCGGAGATTTTAGAAAAGCGCAGGAAAAAATAAACATTATTCCCCTGTGAGAATGGGAGTGAATAGAAATGAACGGCAAATTGGTTATCTCTTCATCACCGCATATCCGGACGATCGAATCCGTGCAGAGCGTTATGATCGATGTCCTGGTGGCCCTTTTCCCGGTAACCCTGGTCTCGGTCCTGCTCTTCGGCTACCGGGCCCTGCTGACAATTGCCATTTCCGTGGTTACCGCCATGGTCGTAGAAGCGCTGTGGCTGCGCAAGCTGGATATATTTAACGACGGCAGCGCCGCCGTGACCGGCTGGCTGCTGGCGTTGACCCTGCCCGCATCGGCGCCGTGGTGGATCGTCGTTGTGGGGGCGGCCTGTGCCATCATCATCGGCAAACAGGTTTTTGGCGGCATCGGCTATAACATCTTTAACCCGGCCCTGGTCGGCCGCGCCATTCTGGTAGTCTCCTGGGGCAGTCACATGGTCGGTAAGATGCCTGTGCCCAAGCCCTTTGCTTTCGGCACGGATATCA
>JAAYGO010000156.1 GCA_012727685.1 Bacillota bacterium
AATGAAAGGTTCAAACGCGCCGGATACCTTAGTTTAATGGACTGTTATTCTGCACGGTAACGTGTAAACTTTGGAACCGCCGTATACCGAACGGTACGTACGGTGGTGTGGGAGGTCGGCTACCCAAGTAATGGGTAGCCTCCTAACCCGATTACCGCCCCGTATTGTTTTACTTATGCTTGACCAGGGTGTTGTTGGCCTCCGGATTTGTTGGAAAGAGGCTATTTCTTCAGACGTTTCCCTCTCCAACTGCGACTTTTAACAGCGCTTCACCTGAATTCTTCCTCGTTTCTACACTTGATAGTCAGTTTAAACGGAGCGAATCGCGATTTGTCACCCTTTAGGCCTCTCCTTATAATCAAAAGCAGCTCTGCAGGGCGATCATCATGCAGCCAAGGAGGTGAGAAGAAAATGCCGGTGACGGTTACGCCTTTGGTGAGCCGGTTGCAGCTGCGTCTCATTGTGGGGGTGGACGAGGGCGGCAACCCGATCGTGCGCACCCGCTCATATGCCAACATTAAGCCCAATGCCAGCGATGAAGCAGTCTATTTAACCGGGCAGGATCTGGCTGCTTTCCAGGAGCATGATCTGGAGTCTATTCGCCGGGTAAACGAATTTGAGCTCAGCGAAGAAGAGTAAAAGCCCTAGCATGAAATTCGGCCTGGGAAAGGAGGGAGGATCTCATGGCCTTAACTCTGCAGATGGTTTTTCGAAACGAAGAAAACCGAAATGTATCTATTTCGGTCCCCGATGCGCTTGATACAGTTGATGGGGAAGCGGTGGGAAGTGTCATGGCGGAAATCATATCCCGCAATGTCTTCAGCACTAGCGGGGGAGATCTCGTTGAGAGAGTGAGGGCTCAACTGGTATCGAGAACAGTTGATACGCTGGTTGAGTTCTAATCAAAAGCCGGGTTCCAATCAATCAGGCGCCCCGCGGGGCGCCTGTTGCATTTGGCGTGAACCATCCCTCCCGATCATTCATAGGTTGTAATAGCAGTAGCTGTGCAAAGGGAGGAGCTAAAGGAGAGGAGCCATGGAAAAAAAGATCAGGCTGAGCAGGCGCTGCCGAAAGGATTTAATGCAAAAACCGAATGTGGTGGGAGTGGGGATCGGGTTTCGCCAAAAAAAAGGGGCCATCACCGGGGAAGAAAGCATTGTTGTTTTGGTGAGCAAAAAAGTGGCTCCCAATGAATTAAAGGCAAAGGAATTGGTGCCGCGCTTCTTGAAAGGCCAGCAGGTTGATGTTATAGAGATCGGAGAAGTAAGATTCATGGACGGGGCAGAGGAGGCGCAAGCAAACGCTCCGCCCCCGGAACGCGTAAAAAAGTGGAGACCCGCCCCGGGCGGGATTAGCATCGGCCATTATGCCATTACAGCCGGAACCCTGGGGGTGGCAGTAAGAGATAGAGCCAGCGGCGCCAGGTTGATATTATCCAACAACCATGTATTGGCCAATACTACGTCAGGCAATGACCACCGCGCCGCTCCCGGCGATATCATCCTGCAGCCCGGCGCTTACGATGGCGGGGATGCCAACACCGATGTTTTGGGGCGGTTGATGCGCTTTGTTCCGCTTCGCCGCACTGCGTCCCAGCCGCAATGCGCGACAGCGGCAGCCCTGGAGAAAGTGGCAAACAGGTTAATATCCTGGCTTCACCCGCATTACCGGGTTCAGTTGCAGCGCTTAAATCAAGGGGGCAACCTGGTAGACGCCGCCCTGGCCATGCCGGAGCGGGAGGAAGATCTGGCCGATGAAATATTGGCATTGGGCAGGATCAGCGGCACAGCAAGGGCATATTTGGGTCAGCCAATCAGTTTTAGCGGCAGAACCAGCGGCCTGGTAAAGGGAAAGATCCTGGCGATGGAGGTTAGCCTCTATATCACCATGCATTCCGGTGAAGAGGTCCTGTTTGAAGACCAGTTGATCACCTCAGCGGTTTCCAGGCCGGGAGATAGCGGCTCTTTGCTCGTTGATGAGAACAACAGGGCGGTAGGATTGCTTTTTGCCGGCTCGGACCGGGTCAGTATTTGCAATCGGATTGATCACGTCTGCCGGCTGCTGGATATTGAAATTGGCTAGGCCTAAAGTAAGAGCGGCTTTTCTTTGATTTGATCAAGGGAAATGGTGCCGGTGAAAAAAAGGACACCCTGAAAAATTCAGAGTGTCCTTTCCCCAAATCAAATTTACTTGCAAAGGGCTACTGCCCTTGGGGCGGCTCATTATGATTAGGCCGTCCCTTGCAGCAATTCCGCTTTAACCCTCAGCCAGTTTCTGATAGCGCTTCAGCCTTTCCTTGGCCTCTGCTTCAGCCTTCGCAAAGAGCTCTTCGGCCCGTTCGGGGAACTCGTTTGTCAGCGCGCGGAAGCGCACTTCACTCATCAAGAATTTGCGGAAATCTTCCTTCGGTTCCCGCGAATCTAGAATAAAGGGATTCTTGCCCTCCAGTTCCAAGAGCGGATTGAAGCGGTAAAGGGGCCAGTATCCCGATTCGACCGCCATTTTCTGTTCGCGCTGGCTGAAATTCATGTTAATGCCGTGATTAATACATGGCGAATAGGCGAGTATCAAGGAGGGGCCGGGATAGCTTTCTGCCTCGATCACCGCCTTTAAGAACTGGTTCTTGTTTGCCCCCATGGCCACCGAAGCCACATACACATAGCGGTAACTCATGGCCATCAGCCCCAGGTCCTTTTTGCCGATGGCTTTTCCGGCGGCTGCGAACCTGGCAATCGCGCCCATCGGTGTGGCCTTGGAAGTCTGGCCGCCCGTGTTGGAATAGACCTCGGTGTCGAGGACGAGCACGTTTACATCGGCTCCGGAAGCAAGGACATGGTCCAGTCCACCGTAACCGATGTCGTAAGCCCATCCGTCACCGCCGATAATCCAGATCGACCTTTTCGGCAGCAGGTCAACGCGCTCCTTGATTTCCGCCAGCACCTGGCGGGTTTCACCGGTTGCTGCACCGAGAGCTTTATCCAGCAAGGGCACGATCTGCTCCGCCGCCTTTAGGGATTCATCCCCTTTATCTTTTACGGCAAGCCATTGTTCCAAAGCGGTCTTGAGGTCATCCGGCAGCTCCATTTTTAGCGCTTTCTCAACCAGTGCCGCCAGTTCATCACGCTGGTGAGAGACCCCCAGGTAATAGCCGTAGCCGTATTCGGCGTTGTCTTCAAACAGTGAGCTGGCCCAGGCCGGGCCGCGGCCTTTGCTGTCCACGGTATAGGGGCAGGTCGGTGTATTGCTGCCGTAGATCGAGGAACAGCCGGTGGCGTTGGCAATGAGCATCCTGGTACCAAAGAGCTGGGTGATCACTTTAATGTACGGCGTTTCGCCGCAGCCGGAGCAGGCGCCGGAATACTCGAACAGCGGCTTCTTAAACTGGCTGCCGCGCACCGTATGCGCCGGAATATCGAGGTCGGGTTCGGGAAGGCTTTCGGCAAACCGGAAATTGGCATCCTCGATTTCCCTGACTTCGTCCAGTGCTTTCATGGCCAGCGCTTTTTCCTTGGCCGGGCAGACATCAACGCAGTTGTAACAGCCGGTACAATCAAGCGGCGAAACCTGGATCCGGTAGCGCCAACCCTTGGTCTCCTTACCGCTGCTCTCCTTGGTGATAAATGTCTCCGGTGCATTGGCCAGGTCTTCCGGTCTGGCCAGGTAAGGCCGGATTGCGGCATGCGGGCAGATAAACGCGCACTGGTTGCACTGGATGCAGTGTTCAGGAAGCCAAACCGGTACCTGGACGGCAATACCGCGTTTTTCATAGCGAGTCGTTCCGGTGGGAACGACACCGTCAGGGCTAAAGCTGCTTACCGGAAGATCGTCCCCTTTGAGTTCAACCATCGGGTAGATGACCTCCCGCACATACTGGGGAGCTTCTTCCGGTGTATAGACAGCTCCCGTGGTTGCTTCGGCCCAGCTTGCCGGGTAGTTGATTTCTTCCAGGGCTTCAACTGCTTTCGAGATGGCGGCGACATTCATTTTGACAATGTTCTCGCCCTTTTTCCCGTAAGTTTTTTGGATCATCTCTTCCATTTTCTCAAAAGCGAGCTTGCTATCGATCACTTTTGAAACCTGGAAAAACGCTGTTTGCATGATGATGTTGATGCGCGAACCCAGGCCCAACTCCCTGGCAATCTTGAAAGCATCGATGTTATAGAACTTTAGCTTTTTAGTGGCAATGGTTCGCTTCATCGCTGCCGGCAGGCGCTCTTCCATCTCGCTGACAGACCAGTGCGAGTTCAGCAAGAAGACGCCGCCTTCCTTAATCCCCTCCAGAAGATCGTAGCGGGT
>JAAYGO010000168.1 GCA_012727685.1 Bacillota bacterium
CAGAGCCGGATATCACCGGTGTCGTAAATGCTGTGGAGGGGGATCGTATCCTCGTTGTGGAAGGCCTGGAGCGTGCCGGCGTGCCCCAGGAGGAGTGGTTCGGCAAGCGGGCGATCTTTTTTACCCTGACCGGCGACACCGTCATCGAAAGGGACGGCGAACCGGTAACCCCGGATAATTTTACCGGTTTAAAAGTGGCGGTATGGGCTGACGGAGCCATAGCCGAGTCTTATCCCGAGCAGGCAAAGGCTGCCCGGGTTGTGATCTTAGAAGACTTAGGCGGAGACAGCGGTGAGACTGAAAATGATGAGGCGGAAAGCATCGAGACGGAAAAAGGCGAAGCCGGAACCGGTAACGCGGAGAATGGTGCGGCCGAAAACGGTGCACCCGATAACAGTGAGCTTATGATTGATTCGGGTAGTTATGCCGGGATAGACGGCGATACCTTTTTTGTTAAGATTTCCGGTGTTCCCGAAGAGGTCGGAACAAAGGAATTCCACCTCTCCGCAGAGTTGCGGGATAGCTTTGAAAAATACGCCCTGGCGGTCGATGATCCGATTAAATTTACCTACACTAATAATGAAAATGGTGAGGCGGTGATCATCGCTATCTCAAAAATCGACAACCAGTGACGGCGGCTTTTCTTAAACACCGGGCCGTCCCCATAAAACGGGGCGGCTCCTTTTTAATTTGCCCATAAAAAATTTCCAGATTATACAGTAACGCCTTAAAAGGGCTTAAAACGAATATAGATTCAGCACGCAGTGCCGTGTATCCATTAAAGCCAATTGTAGCAGGAATCCTGTTAATACTTGTCGAAAAAATGGACGGTAACTAAAGGGGTGATCTGCGTGGCGACCCAGGAACGGCAAGAAACTGTTTACCCGCAGAAAAGCGAGGCTACCCTGGCTGCGCTATACCGGAACGCTCCGGTGATCATGTTCCTTGTTGACGAGGAGCGTAGAATCTCCAGCCTGAACTCTTTTACCGCCGCATTTGTGGATTGCCCTGCCACCGAAATAATTGGCAGGCGAGGCGGTGAGCTGTTACACTGCCGGCACTGTGATGGTGGCCCGGAAGGATGTGGAGCGACGCCGGCTTGCCGGCAATGCCGGCTACTCAAGACCGTGCGCGATACATTTGAAACAGGTCGAGCTCATAATCATATCGAGTTTAGTCTCTCTGTTGAGATTAAGGGAGTGAGTAAAGAGGTTTTTTTCCTCTTATCTACCAAAAAAATGATCATCAGAGAGCAGCCGCTGGTGCTAGTCTGCTTATTTGATATAACCGAACGCAAGCTTATGGAAGAAGCCCTGGCCAAAAGCGAAGCGCGCTTTCGCTTGCTTGCCGAAAACGCCAGGGATATTGTTTTTCGGGTAGAGCTGCTGCCAGAATTTCGCTGTGATTATATCAGTCCGGCGGTCGGCCATATCCTCGGGTATACCCCCCGGGAGATACTGGATCATCCAGCCCTGATACACGGTATAATCAGCCAGCTACTGCCCGGTGATGAACCTTTTGCAGAGTGGATATTCAGCAAACCGATCGTCCTCAAGTGCAGGCATAAAGATCAGCATGAGGTCTGGTTGGAACTGTATCTGACGCCGATATTAAATGAAGCGGGCGAACCGGCTGTTATTGAAGGCATTGCCCGGGATGGGACTGAACGGGAAATTAAAGAACAACAACTCCAGGCCAGTTATGCGGAAATAGAGGCTTTGTCGAAACGCACTTTAAATGTAATGGAGGAAGAGCGAAAGCGTTTGGCCAGGGAACTGCATGATGAAGTGGGGCAGGCTTTAACCGCGGTAAAGCTTGATTTGCAGATGATTCAAGGTGAACTGGCCGGGTTTAAAAACCAGAGAGAGAGACTGGCTAAAGGAATTGCCCTGGTCGATAAAACCCTGCAGCTGGTGCGTCGGCAATCGGTGTCCCTGCGCCCTCCTGTTTTAGATGATCTGGGGCTTGAGTCTGCGATCCGGGACATGGTTCACGGGTTCATGGACCGGACCGGTATCCAAGCAACCGTCCGGGTTTATGGTTTCTCCAAAAGATTGCCCCCTGAGATGGAAACGGCGCTTTACCGCTGTGTGCAGGAATCGCTAACGAACATCATGCGCCACGCCAGGGCGTCCCGGGTAATGGTAACCCTGGTCCACAACGCTCAAGGTTTAACGGTGCGGATCGAAGATAACGGGATCGGTTTTGAACCCGATAGTATATGCGTATCGCCGGATCATACCGGCCTGACGGGTATGCGGGAAAGAGTAAAACTGCTCGGCGGGGAACTGACGATTGAATCCGAAAACGGACGGGGCACCAGAATTGCGATCAATGTTCCCCGGCTCTCCGGCGGCCTTCCCTGATTAGAGGTTAGAGGCTGGATAGTGGAGGTTACCAATGAGAATTGTCCTGGTAGATGATCATGCCATTTTTCGCCAGGGGTTGCGCTCTTTGCTGGAGCAAAAGTCCTGGGTGGAAGTGATCGGCGAGGCCGCCGACGGCAGGGAGGCTATTGCTCTAATCGAGAAACTTGCGCCCGACGTAGTGATTATGGATATTGCCATGCCCGGTTTGAACGGCCTGGAGGCGCTCTTACAGTTGAAGAGTGCCAATCCGTTGGTCAAGGTGATCATTTTATCCATGCATACGGATGATCATTATGTTTTCCGCGCTTTACGTTACGGCGCTTCGGGATATGTGTACAAGGGATCCACATACGAGGATCTGGAGATGGCGCTACGGGCTCTGCAAAAGAATGAAACCTTTCTCAGTCCTGCGGTTTCCCAGGTGCTGGTCAACGACTATCTGCAAAATCAGCCCCGCCCGGATGAACATAATCTCATCGAATTGCTTTCTCCCCGGGAGCGGGAGATATTGCAACTTGTGGCTGAAGGCAACGGGCGCCGGCAGATCGCTAAACTGTTATCGATCAGCGTGAAGACGGTAGATAGGCATAAGTATAATATCAAGGAAAAACTGAAGCTGCAGCGCGAAGAGGAACTGGCCGATTTTGCCAGAATGCTCGGTATTACCAGATTGTAGGTATAACCTTCCATTCCGTAAAAGTCTCCATGTAAATGGGGACTTTTTACGCTGTTTTTGAGCAGTTTTAGTAGGTTTTTGGGGAATGTTTTCATTTACTGTTAAGGAAATTGATCATAAATTGTTACTTAACAAAACTGTGCAACACCAAGGAAATCAATTTTGCCGGCTCTGAGCTTACCTAAGTAACGGTCTCACCACTAAACTTTTAAATAATCATACTCTAAAACATCGATCCAGTCGACGGTGCTCAATATACTTCCGTCATAGCAGAGCAGCTTAAAGCCGGCGCTTTTTTTGATCAGATGTTGCATCGATCCTTTATAACCGGACCTTTTTTATCGAGGAATTGAAGCGATTGGATACGGAAAGAAATCTGCCCCTCTCGATCATCATGGGCGATATGAACGGCTTAAAGCTGACCAATGATATTTTTGGCCATGCCGCCGGAGA
>JAAYGO010000012.1 GCA_012727685.1 Bacillota bacterium
ACAATTGCATCACCTCAAGTGCAAGGTTTTGGAGGGATTTCTATGGTTTTCCTTGCACTTATTATATCATAAAAAGGGCAAAAAGTCCTTATTTTAAAGGCTTTCCGGCTTGCGCAGGAAGCCCTAAATTACAAGCAATTATGACTGGCGCTTTGCCTCGAAATAATCTTAATTCCAGTTATTGCAATTTAATGTCACAATGTCAAGGCCCGGCACCTCGCCTCGTCCCCTTGTCCATCTTGAAAATTCAGTTACCTTGTGATGTAATAAAAAAGGGGATCAACATCAATCATTAAGGAGGTGCTAGCATGCAAGAAGCAATGCTGGAAGTCTATGAATATCTAAAAAAATGCAAAACCTATTTTCTTGCCACGGTAGAGGGTGACCAGCCCAGGGTCCGGCCTTTCGGCACCGTAAATATTTTTGAGGGTAAGCTGTATATTCAAACCGGCAAGGTCAAAAATGTCTCCAAGCAGATGATGGCGAACCCCAAAATTGAGATCTGCGGCATGCTGGATGGCGGGAAGTGGATTCGCGTGGAAGCCATTGCCGTTGAAGACGACAGGGTGGAACCCAGGCAGGCAATGCTGGATGCCTATCCCCAGCTCAAGTCGCGCTATGGCCCTGACGACGGCAACAACCAGGTCTTTTACCTGACCAAGGCCACCGCTAGCTTTTGCTCTTTTACTGAAGAACCGCGCGTGGTTAAGTTTGGCTAATGCTGTTCCTGGCTGGCCTATTTACCTATACATAAGGGTTTCGAGGACTCCTCGAAACCCTTATGCTTTCACCTGCAAATTTTAAATATAGAGCGGCTTTAAAACTGGTCACTGCCCTCCCTGATATAATCGCCGCCGTTGCCGCCTGAGAAATGAATGATCGGGCGTTCCAGCTTCGGTACCAAAATGGGGCTGTGCTTCAAACCGCGGGGAACATAGACGAGACAGCTTTTTTTCACCGCGATCACTTCATCGCCGATGGCAAAGGTCAATTCAGCCCCCAGCTCATCGGGATGCCGGGCATCACTGCCAATAAAGCCGAATATTTCATCGAAATCGTGGCTGTGCTCTTCAGGGCCCGTATCATTGTCCGTATGAAACCACACTGCTTCCAGGTACGGCGCGCCGCGCAGTTTTCTGCCGTCAATCCACAGCAGCGGCGTGAGAAAACCCTCGGGTGCGGAGGGAAGCCTGCCATCCACCGGTTCGTATCTCACCACCCAGTTGCGGGCATAGGTGCCTGCAGGCGCGGTGGGCTCCGCCGGAATCTCTTCATAGATATCGGTATTGATGTGGCAGGTATAGTGGAAGACTGGTTGCTTAAGGTTGCGCACTTCCAGGCGGCCATGGGCCGCCCCTCCAGGAACGAAAACGATGCTCGTCTGCGTTAAGAGCAGCCTGTCGTTTTCGATCCAGAGCTCGATTTCGGCATTTAAGTTTTCGGGGGCACCGGGATCGGCGCCGATAAACATCAGCAGCTCATCGGAACGATGTTTAAAAAAGTCGTCTTGCCGGTAGGGCTTCACAATCCAGCTCGCATTGCCGTAAAAGCAGCCCGGTAAAAACTGTCTGTCCATCGTGACGACCTGAACCCGCGCCGCTCCGTTTGCCGGACTGCCGGCGCTGGAATCACCGGGAGCAAAGGCAAAATATCTGGCGTTAGACATCTCCATTCCTCCTGCCCCAATTTGAATTGACATTCCCCTATTCCAATTGACATCGATTTAACATTAATTGAAGCGCCCGGCCTGAAAACCGGCTGGGCTTTAAAACAAAAGGGTTGCCATAAATCAGACGATGCAGAGCAGCCCTCCATCATGCGGGTAGACACAACCGGTAATCTGAGCGCCTGCCGGGCTGGCGAGGAAAACGCACAGCGCCCCGATTTCGATGGGCTCGCCAAACCGGTGGGCCGGAAGATCCTGTTCCACGGTTTTGATGAAGCTTTCCGGCAAATCCTTGTCCAGATCGGAATGGGTCGGCCCCGGGGCGATGCAGTTAACCCTGACGCCGTAATCTCCCAGCACAATGGCCAGATACCTGCTAAAGATCTCTACTCCCGCCTTGGACACATTGTATGGGGCATTGTGGTGCTGCTTGGAGCCGCTCACCCGCTGGCCGCCGACGGAAGAAATGTTGATGATGCAGCCGCCTTTCCCGCTGTCGCGCATGGCTGGGGCAAATTCATAGATCATATGGGCGACACCGTGGAGATCCGTATTGATGACGCGATGCCATTCGCTGAGACCATTTTCACTTAAAAATGGCGTTGTGGTGGCCACGCCGGCGTTGTTTACCAGCACGTCGACCTGATCAAATAATTGAAATACTTCTCTGGCGGCGTTCTTAACACTTTCATGATCGGATACGTCACACTTGAAGCAGGCATAGCTGCTGCCGTACTGCTTGAGCTCTTCCACGGCCTTCAATCCGCTCTCGTAGTTGCGGCACAAGATCGCCACATTGGCCCCGCTCTGGGCAAAAGCTTCGGCGATCCCCCTGCCGATCCCGCGATTGCCCCCGGTGACCACGACATTTTTCCCGCTCACATCGAAGGCGTTTTTCATGCTTTTAATTGGGGTGCTTTTAAAAAACATCCTGACCATCCTTCCCTTATATTTTTACTGAAGTTAAACGGCCTGTCCCAGGGACAGCCTCCACCTTCTCCGTTTCCTTCCTTTTTACCCGGCGCACCCGGACGTCATGGAGATAAATGGCATCAAGATGATCAGCTTTTGTGAATGGCGGGCAGCATGCATGCCTTTGGAGATCTGTACAACTGTTGTGACATTTCTATATTTATTTGATAATAGGCGGCAATACTTAATTTTAACTGAAACCAAACTGAGTAATTGCTTAAAATTTGTATTCCGGCGCTAAAATATCTCTTTTATGGGCACAGTTTATACGGTAAAAAAATTAGGAAGATGCTTTAACCAGGCTGCGGACCTTGCCAGCCGCAACGCAGAGTTTAATCTTTGGAAAGCTACAAATAATAAATTTAAATCCCCAGGCAAAGGAGATGGAAGATGATTCCGCTCCGGCATATCTACATCATGGCCGCCGTTTTCATGCTCTTTTTTGTCTTCACTGTCTATGACCTTAACCGGCAGCTTCATCAAGCCAGGCAGGAGATAACCGATGCAAAGAAGCTGGAACTGGAAGCGGGAGAATATACAGTGCGGGAAATGAATATTACCATGTATGCCCCGTTAAGCGCCGGTGCAGTAAGGGGTCAGGATTTCGCCGGCAACCCGGCGCTGACAGCCAGCGGTGAAAAGGTGGTCCCTGGTGAAACAGCAGCCGCCGGGCCGAACATTCCCTTTGGCACCAGGATTTACGTGGAAGGCCTGGGGTGGTACACAGTGCAAGATCGGGGCAGCGCCATCGGGCCCGATGATATCGATCTGGCCGTGGAAACCGTTGAAGAGGCGCTCAGGTTCGGCAAGCAGAGGCGCCTCGTCATCTTCAAAGGTCCATAAGTGAAAATCGCGAGCTGCTCCGGGCTCCAAAGCAATGAGGCCTGCTTTGGAGCGGTGCGGCTCTAAACAGGCCTCAAGAGAGCTGTCCCGCGTCTTTTCTTAAGGGCCGCGCGAACATTTATTCAATGATCACCGCCGTGCCCGAAGCGGTTACCATGAGCATGTTGCCTCCCTGCCCCAGCACTTCATAATCCACATCAACGCCGACAACCGCGTTTGCACCCAGAGCCGCGGCCCGCTCCCCCATTTCCTTGAGGGAAGCCGCCCTGGCTTCAACCAGCTCCCCTTCGTAGGCGCCGGAGCGGCCTCCGAAGATATTGCGCAAACCGGCCGATAGATCCTTAAGAAAATCGACTCCGGATATCACCTCGCCAAATACAATCCCCCGGTATTCAACTATCCTTTTCCCCTCAACATTCGGTGTAGTGGTCACAATCATGGCCCTGCCTCCTCGCAGCTTTTTTAATCAAAGCGAAACAGCCAATGCAAACCCTGCGTGCGGCTTTTAACTGCCGTGACATTATCGATTTTTATTCTTCCCGGCGGCTCTTTAATCCTCCCTGCGCTGATCATTTGATCAGGACAAAACGCATGTGGTCTTCCCACCGGCCGTTGATCTGGAGATACTGGCGGGCCAGCCCCTCGTAATGGAAACCCAGCTTCTCCACCACGCGCCGGGAGGCATGGTTCCGGGGCATGATATTCGCCTCAATGCGGTGCAGCCTTAACCGGTTAAAGGCAAAATCGATGACGCAGCGCAGCGCCTCCGTCATGTAACCCCGGTTCGTTTCTGCTTTATCCATGCGGTAACCCAGGAAGCAGGACTGAAAGCAGCCCCTGGCAATGCAGCTTAAAGCTGCAGAGCCGATCACCCTGCTGCAGCCGGGATCCTCCTCCTTTTTAAAAAGCCAGAACTTGTACATGGCGCCGCGGCGCATGCTCAGCAATTCGGAGATAATTTCTTTTTTTTGATATTCAAGGGTGTAGAAGTCCGCCGGACGGAGGGGCTCCCACTTTTGTAAAAAACCCCGGTTCCGCTTGAAAAAATCCAAGACCTCGCTGGCATAGGATTCATCGATGGCTTTCAGCAGCAGCCTCTCCGTAATAAGCTGCGGAAGGGCCGCGGTGCCGTTTAAATCCGGGACCTTGCGGGCTGCCGTGACTCTATTGCAGGGTTTAAACAAGGCTCGCTTTTCCGGCCGTGGGGAGAATCCTGCTTTTTTGAACAGGCCGCAAGCTGCGCGGTTATCAGGATTTACTGCCACCTGCAGCGCAAAAAAATTTTCGTTTTCTTCAACCCAGGCAAGGAAAGCGGTTGCCGCACCCCGCCGCCGCGAACCGGGCTCTACATATAGCTCGTCTATGAAAAGTGTCTCCCCGCCGGATTCATTGCTCCAGTGATAAATCAAAATGGCGTATCCCGCTAGCCGCCGGCCGACCTCAATAATAAAGATTTTGCCCTTAGCCGGGTCCGCTGCCAGGGTGTTGACGGTCCGCAAGATTTTTCCCTCGGAGATCGGCTGCTCATCATGGCCTGCCATCTCGCAATAATAGGAGAAAATCATCTCCATCAGGCGGCACAAATCCTTTTCTGAAAAAGGCCTGATCTTTATCAAGGCGTAATCTCCCCTTTTGGATTATGGGTTAATCATTATTAGGGAGACCGGTGTCTAAGGTAAAAGATCGCCAGTTGAGTCCGGTCGCGCAACTCCAGTTTTTCGAGCAGGGCGCTGACATAGTTGCGGACGGTGCCCTCGCTTAAATAGAGCCTGGCGGCGATCTCCCGGTTGGTGAGGCCTTCGCCGACGAGGGCTATGATCTCCAGTTCACGGGGGGTAAGTCCGTAATCGTCCAGGCTTTCCTTGCGGCTCTCTTTAATCATGGCCGAAAGGCTTAAACCGATATCGCGCTCCAGGACGACGTTGCCCTTGACCACGGCGCGCAGGCTTTCGATGATGCTGTCGGCGGACTGGCTCTTCAAAATATAGCCCTCGGCGCCGTATTCAAGGGCCGCCTTGATATAGGCGTCGTCTTTAAAGGTGGTCAGGATCACCACCCGCACCTCCGGGAAATGTTCCTTAATCAGGCGGGTTCCCGTGACGCCGTCCATTACCGGCATGCGGATATCCATCAACACCAGGTCGGGCTTTTCCTTCCGGCATAAGTCAAAGGCTTCCTGCCCGTCGGCTGCGGTAGCCGTTACGGTAAAATCGCTCTCCAGTTCAAGCAGAAGCTTGAGGCTGTCCCTGATCAGGGCATCGTCATCGGCCACCAGCACTTTACAGGGCACCGGCGCGCTCATCTCCTTCCGCTCTCTCCTCCCGGGGAAGGACGCAGACGATCATAAAGCTCCCTGCCGCCGGGTTGATCGTGATCTGCCCTCCGGCGTTGCGCACCCTCTCCTTCATCCCGCTGATCCCTAAACCCTCCCGGATCGTTTCGCAGCCTCTGCCGTTATCTTTGATATAGAGGCGGATAATCTTTTCCCGGATCTCCAGGTGAACCTCTACCCGATCCGCCCCCGAATGGCGGGCTGCATTGGTCAACGCCTCCTTGAGCGTGGACGATAGAATTTCAACCTGATGGGGAGTCAGCGCCGTGAAATCTCCGCCCGGGCGGAAATCGACGGGACAGAAGCGAAAATTTTCGATAATTGCTTCGAAATAGGCCAATCCGGGCTCTTCAGCGGGCTTCAGATTATGGACGGTATCCCGCAGCAGCTCCACCGCCCCGGCCAGGCCGCTTATGGCCTGCTGCAGCATTCCCTCTGCTTTCACCGGATCTTTCCCCTGGACTTTGGCTGTGGCCTGAAGCAGCAGCAATATCCCGGCCAGTTTATGCCCAACACTGTCATGGATTTCCCGGGCAATGCGGTTGCGTTCCCGGATTTCGGCGAGGTGGGCTGTTTTCCGTGCCGCCTGGAGCAACTTCGCCTTGGTCTCCTCCAGGGCGTAGCGTGTTTGCCGCTCCCGGTCATATGCCTGCTGGTAAGTAGTCTTTCGCTCTAGCAACTGGCGGCGTAAAAATCCGGCATAGCCGCTGATCACCAGCAGTAATAAATAGGCTGCCGACCAGGGGCTGAGAAAAAAAATAAAACCGGCGGGCGCCAGGGCGAGTGCGTAATAGTGCAGCCCCCGCGACGCCAGATCAAAGGCGGTGCTGCCGTAAAGCGCCAGGTAAACCGGATCCGCCCAGGAGAGCAGGAAAACCAGCAGCGCTTCTCCCGCCAGCAGCCAGGCGAGGTCCGCATACTTTTCCCGGTAAATATATGAAGCCACCAGCAGTAATAGCCCCATCACCTCCAGGTGTGCGGCACTGCCGCCGGCTGTTTTTATGGTAATCACGAAGAGCAGGCAGATTACTTTAATGAAATAGCTCATCGGTTGCCCCGCCATTCCGCTATTTTCGAGCCGGTCAAGCAATCTTTAGCAAACCCCCATGCCCCTACCATACGCGGTGCGCCGATGAAAATGGTGCCGTTAATAATCCCCCTCCACCCTTTGGGAGGGGAGGGTCAGGGTGAAGGAGGCTGCATCCGGCTACCGTATTATCAGAGCAGCTCTGGAGAACCGTCCCGTTGATAAGCTTGTCATCGGAACCGTCCCCTTGACCATTTCCTTACATAATTTTTACACTAACGGATGAGCTCTGACAAGGTTTAATCTATGGCGAGCGGATTACCGCTGCGCCACATCGATCCGCCGCCAACTGCCCAGTAGAAAAAAGACCAGGGCGTACAGCAGCATGATCACAATCTCCAGCGCGGCGGTAGTGAGGGGATTGCCCAGGATCACTTTTTGCACCGCATCAATGGCCCAGGATGGCGGCATGAAACGCCCGATCTGCTGCAAGATCTGCGGCATCATCTCCCGGGGCCAGAGCAGCCCGCCGAGCATGCACATGGGGATGATAATCAGCGATGCGGCAACCCCCGCCTGCCGGGGAGTTCTGGCCAGCTCCGACAGAGCGACCGCGAAGGAAACGCAAAGCAGGGCATAAACGGCCATAACCGCAAAGAGATTCAGGACCGAAGGGCCCAGGTAAATGCCAAAGATAAAATGCACTGCCAGGTAGACACCGGCAACCTGGAGCAAGGCCACAACCAGAAAGCTCAAAATGGCCTGCAGCATATAGGCGAGCATGGTCACCGGAGCAGCCAGGATGCGATATAGAGTGCGGTTTTCCCGGTCCCGCAGCAAAAAAATCGCGGCTGTGGTCGCCAGAAAGAGCATGCTCATGGCCAGCAGGCCGGTCCCGCCGAGGACAGGGCTGACATCCTTTTCCCCTTCCGCCAGAATCGCTTTGTCCAGGATAAAGCTGCCGCTCGCATAATAGCCCATACCGCGATAAAAAAGCCCTTCATCTCCGCCGGCCGCCGCCGCAATAGTGCGCGCGGCGCTGATGAAGCCAGCCAGGTTGATTTTAACCGGCAAGGCGGTATTGCTCTCCCGGATACTGTAGCCCCGGATGACCGGTTCCCGGTTCTTGAGGATCGCTGTGGTGAATCCCGGTTCGATCACGAGGACATAATCTGCCTTACCTTCGGCCAGGGCGCTTCTGATCTGGGTTTCATCCACAAGATCAATGATGCGGTTTTTCCCTGCCAGGCTTTCCGCCAGCATCCGGGTCAGAGGGGTATTGTCCCGGTCAACCAATCCGACGGCGAGCTTCCTGCCGTAGCCAGCCGGGTTGCTATAACCGAAGAGGAAACCGATCAGCAGGGCCGGGGCCACCAGCATAATCAGCACATGGAATGTGTTGCGCAGCAGGCGTTTTAAAAAATGGCTAGAAATAATCAAGCCAGCCTCCTCCTTTCAGCTACCATGGCAATGGCAAAGGTGACCAGGATGAACAGGACCATTAGTCCCAGGAGAAACGCGGTCTGCGTGACCGGTCCGCCATAAATAGTATTGAAGATGGCGGTCTGGGCCAGGTAATTGGGAGAAAGGTGCTGCAGAGCGTTGAAAACGGGGCCGGGAGATGCGATTTTGAAATAGCCCCCGGCAATAAATGTTGAAACGGGAATGAATATGTTTAGCACGCCTCCGGCAACCATTTCATTGCGGGCTACCATGGCCACCATGGTGCCCAGGGAGATGGAGAGGAGCACCAGGGAAAACGCAATCAACAAGATCAGCGGCAGGTTGTCACCCCAGTTTACTTTGTAGACCAGGCCGGTGATAGCCAGCACCAGCAGCAGCTGCAGAAAGACGGTCACCACGTTTGCCAGCACCAGGCCGGCGTAATGCTCCGCACCCCTGACCGGACTGCCCTTGATCCTTCTGCCCACGGCATCGAGATAGCTTTCCCGCATTCCGTAACAGGCATAGAGGGAGCCGTACATAATAATCATCACCAGCATGGTTACCGCGTAATAATCCATCGCCCCCGGCATGACCCCCGATGCGGCCAGCGGCTGTTCGACGATTGCCGCGCCGCCATAACTGTATAAAACTTCCGTCGTCCCCAACTGCTGCAGCGCCACCGCTGCATTGGCCCCGTGAATGAAACTGTCCAGCACATTCCCAACAATGGAAGCCTCCATGGCCAGGTTGGGAGCCACGGTCACCCTGAGGGCAGCTTTTCCCGCTGGCAGCATCCCGCTGCTGAAGTCCTCCGGCACATGAACCAGGGCTGCATATTCGCCTTCCCGCAGCTTGCTTAAAGCCTCTTCCAGCGAATGCTCCGGGCGCACCGCCAGGATTTCTTTAACTTCATCACTCAAGATAAAACGTTCAAAGTATGCTCCGGCCTGGCCCCGGTCTTCATTCAGGTAGCCGACTGCAACCGGCTCCAAGCTTTCTGGTTGAAAGAATGAGTTTAAAGCCGTCCCCAGGATTAAAATGAGGAGTAGCGGCAGCAGCGTCATCTGCAACAGGCTGCTGGTATCCCTGAAGTTTCTTGCAAGGGCAAAATAAAAAATGGTGAGCATGCGCATGGATCTCCCCCCTTAATCCCGCAGCGTCCTGCCGGTTAAAGTCAAGAAGACGCTTTCCAGGGTGATCCGCTCTACATTGAGAGAGACGATTTCGGTTCCCGCGGCCGTAATCAGATCGATCAGCCGGCGCACCATGCCGCTATTTCTAGCGGCCATCACGGTGAGGGTTTTCTCCGCGAGGCCGCACTCCCTGACCCCGTGCAGCTTTTTGATCTGCTCCACCAGGGTATAGCCGGCCGCCGCCACTTCGATCACAATGCGCTCCTCTGAGGAGACAAGCTCTTTGAGCTCGTCCGTGGTGCCCAGGGCAATCACGCGCCCCTGGTCCATGATGGCAATGCGGGTGCACAGTTCTTCCGCTTCTTCCATGTAGTGGGTTGTATAGAGGATCGTGGCGCCCTGCTCGTGCAGCTCCCGCACCGAATCGAGGATATGCTTGCGCGACTGGGGATCGATCCCCACTGTCGGTTCGTCCATAATGATCAACCGGGGATGGTGGACAAGTGCGCAGGCAATGTTTAAACGACGCTTCATTCCCCCGGAAAACTTGCGCGGAAACTGATTTTTTTTCTCTTCCAGCCAGGCAAAGGAGAGCGCCTCATGCACCCTCTCCCGCAACAGGGCTCCCTGCAGGTCATAAAGCCTGCCGAAAAAGGACACGTTCTCCGCAGCCGTCAAATCTTCGTAAATGGCGATCTCCTGCGGCACGATCCCGATCTGCTTCTTGATCTGCGCGGCGTTTTCGCCTAACTGCTGCCCGAAGATCTTGATGGTCCCCCCGTCTATTCTGGTCAGGCCAAGCAGCATATTCAGCGTGGTGGTTTTTCCCGCCCCATTCGGGCCGAGCAGCCCCAGGATCTCCCCTTCCCGGATCTCCAAGTTAACGTGATCAACGGCGAGCAGATCGCCGTAACGCTTTACCAGGTCGTTTATCTCCACCAGCATTTTCGCCTACCTCCCCGGCAACTGATTTAACGCTAAACCCTAGCTTAATCATACGTTAAACCGTTGCCCGGGAACAGTGTGTGGAAGAATAACGGAGGATGACATTTGTCATATCTGAATATGACAAGGGGGCGTCTTGGCGTTCATTTTCTTTAAAAAGAAAGGGACAATTCCCGTAAAATGGGTTACGAGAGCTGTCCCCTTGATTGAGTAGCCTCCCCCACCCTGCCC
>JAAYGO010000235.1 GCA_012727685.1 Bacillota bacterium
CAGAGCCGGATATCACCGGTGTCGTAAATGCTGTGGAGGGGGATCGTATCCTCGTTGTGGAAGGCCTGGAGCGTGCCGGCGTGCCCCAGGAGGAGTGGTTCGGCAAGCGGGCGATCTTTTTTACCCTCACCGGCGATACCGTGATCGTGAAGAATGGGGAAAAGGTCGCCCCCGATGACTTTACCGGTTTAAAGGTGAAGGTATGGGCCGACGGAGCCATTGCCGAATCTTATCCCGAGCAAGGCCGGGCCGCCCGGGTTGAGATTATCGGAGAGCTCCCCGGCAAGTAGATGGCGGTGTCCCCCGTACCCTCCCCTTTCCCCCAAAGGGCGTAGAGGGGATTATAATCGAACTGTTTTCATCTTTCTGCTGCTGGGGCTGTCTCAAAAGGGCAGCCCCTTTTTCCATAATTTGTTGTACACAAATAATTGGTAATATGCTAGAATTACGGCATGGAAAAGAAAAGCGATAAAGTAGTGTTTAAGCCGTATCTGATGGGACAGCTTTGCCTTCCGATGAGTTTAGATTATTTAATACCGGAGAATCATCTAGTTCGGGTGGTAAATTTTGTAATAGAAAGGATGAACATTGACCCGCTGTTAAAGCAATATAAAGGCGGGGGTACCAGCAGCTACCACCCCAAGATGATGTTGAAAGTCATTGTTTACGCCTACACCCAGAAGATTTACTCTTCCCGGCGCATTGCCAAAGCTTTGCGGGAAAACATCCATTTTATGTGGTTAAGTGGCAATAACCGGCCGGACTTCCGGACCATTAATCGCTTTCGGTCTACGGTCATGAAAGAAGTGGTCGACGAAGTTTTTGCTGCCGTGTTAGAGATATTGATCAAGGAGAAATATGTTAAGCTGGAGCATTATTTTTTAGATGGGACGAAAATCGAGGCCAATGCCAATAAATACAGTTTTGTCTGGAGCAAATCGGTTAAGAAAAACAAGGAGAAACTCCAGGATAAAATCAGAGAGCTCATCAGGCAAATAGATAAGGTCAATGAAGAAGAAGACGAAGAATACGGGGATAAAGACTTGGAAGAAATGGGCGAAGAGAGCAATATTGATTCTTCTTTTTTGGAGCGCAAAATAAAGGAGCTAAACGAGAAGCTTAAAAACAAGCCCGACAAACAGCAGGCCAAAGCGCTAAAGGCCATGGAAAAAGACTATCTGCCGCGGATGCGCAGATACGAAGAACAAGAAAAAATTGCGGGCAGTCGTAACAGCTATTCCAAGACGGACAATGATGCCACCTTTATGCGCATGAAAGAAGACCACATGAGAAACGGGCAATTAAAACCCGGCTATAATGTTCAGATTGGCACTGAAAATCAGTTTGTTTTAGGGTTTAGTATTCATCAAAGGCCGAGTGATTCAGGTTGTCTCATTCCTCACTTAGAGCATGTAAAGAACATGCAGTTGGGCTGTCTAGCCTTAAATATCATTGCCGATGCCGGTTATGGCAGTGAAGAAAACTACGACTACCTGTCCCGCCATGACCTGGGCAACTACATCAAATACAATACATTTCACCAGGAGCGAAAAAGAAAGTTTAAGAAAAACGCTTTTCGGGTAGAAAACATGACCTATGACGAAAAAAACGATGAGTATATATGTCCGGCTGGCAGACGGATGCGCCCTGTATGGATAAAAAGGTTTAAGACCGAGAATGGGTATTTAACAGAGCGTATGGTTTATGAGTGTGAAGACTGCTCGGGGTGCCCTTTCAAAGAACAGTGTACAAAATCAAAAGGTAATCGCAGGATACTGGTTAGCAAAAGGCTGCAAAAGTTCAGGGAAGAAGCTGCCTTAAACTTGTGTTCTGAAAAAGGGTTGTTGTTAAGGTCACAACGAGCCACTGAGGTGGAGTCTGTCTTTGGACGAATAAAACATAACTGGTCGTTTAAACGCTTCATGCTCAGGGGAATCGAAAAGGTAAAAACAGAATGGGGCCTGTTGTGCATCGCCCATAACATTGCAAAGATGGCTGCGGTGACTCCCTAATATTTCTGTTTCTTCTTTTAAAAAAATAGCCATAACCTAAACTACACAACAAAAAAGGAGCTGCCCCCACTCACTTTTGGGACAGCCCCATTGCCATCTGTCTGGCAAAATGCCAATCCGGCAGGAATCCAGTTAATACTTGTCGAAAAACGTATAATCACAAAGAGGTGATCTCCGTGGCCACAGGCAAACGGCAGGAAGCGATTTACCCGGAGGAAAGCGAAGCCAACCTGGCGGTGCTCTACCAGAACGCGCCGGTGATCATGTTCCTGGTTGACGAGGAGCGCAGGATCTTTAACCTGAACCCTTTTACCGCCGCCTTTGCCGACTGCCCTGCCGCCGAAGTAATTGGGAGGCGCGGCGGCGAGGTGCTGCACTGCCGCTACTGTGACGGCGATTCGGGAGACTGCGGCTCGACGCCGGCCTGCCGGCAATGCCGCTTGCGGCAGACCGTGCGCGATACCTTTGAAACGGGACAGGATTATAATAATGTGGAGATCAACCTCTCTGTCAAGATTAAGGAGGAGTATAAAGAGGTCTATTTCCTCTTATCAACTAAAAAGCTGGTCATCGGGGATCAGCCGCTGGTGCTGGTCTGCTTGTTCGATATCACCGAACGGAAGCTGATGGAGGAAGCCCTACAGGAGAGCTATGTGCAAATAGAGGCACTGTCGAAGCGCACGCTAAATGCCATGGAGGAAGAGCGGAAGCGCTTGGCCAGGGAGCTGCACGACGAAGTGGGGCAGGCTTTAACGGCGGTAAAGCTCGATTTGCAGATGATTCACGATGACCTGGCCGGTTTTATACACCAGAGGGAGAGGGTGGCGAAAGGAATTACCCTGGTCGATAGAACCCTGCAGCTTGTGCGCCAGCAATCGGTATCCCTGCGCCCTCCTGTTTTAGATGATCTGGGGCTTGAATCTGCGATCCGGGATATGGTGCAAGGATTCAAGGAACGGACCGGTATCCAAACAACCGTACGGGCTTATGGTTTCTCCAAAAGATTGCCCCCCGAAATGGAAACAGCCCTATACCGCTGCGTGCAGGAATCACTGACGAACATCATGCGCCATGCCAGGGCCTCCCGGGTGACAGTCACCCTGGTCCACAATGCGCAGGGTTTAACAGTGCAGATTGAAGATAACGGCATCGGCTTTGACCCCGGTAGTATATGCGTTTCGCCCGATCATACCGGCCTGACGGGTATGCGGGAGAGAGTAAAACTGCTCGGTGGGGAACTGATCATTGAATCCGAAAAAGGGCGGGGCACCAGAATTACGATCAAAATTCCCTGCACGAATCAAAAATAGACTTAACTCCTTGCCACTCCGGCAACTAAAGCTATTGCTTAAGGTTCATTCATAGAAGGACAACAGCCCTCAGGCAGTCCCTATCGAAACTAAAAGGTTTGCGGTTACCGACTTCCAACTTCATAAATTAAGGTAGTTTTTATTCTCCTGACGAACCCCTGATACGGGGAGAGGCTGTTTACCCATGTATGGGTTTTAAATCTGGAGAATAGCACAGAGGTGAGTCTACCGATGAGAATTGTGCTGGTAGATGATCATGCTATTTTTCGCCAGGGGTTGCGTTCCCTGCTGGAGCAAAAATGCTGGGTGGAAGTGGTCGGCGAGGCCGCCGACGGCAGGGAGGCCATTGCGCTGGTGGAGAAACTTAAGCCTGACGTCGTGATTATGGATATTGCCATGTCCGGTTTAAACGGCCTGGAGGCGCTCTTGCAGTTGAAGAATATCCACCCGTCCGTCAAGGTGATCATTTTGACCATGCATACGGATGATCATTACGTATTCCGCGCTTTACGCTACGGCGCTTCGGGCTATGTGTACAAGGGGTCCACATACGAGGATCTGGAGATGGCGCTGCGGGCTCTGCAAAAGAATGAAACCTTCCTCAGTCCCGCCGTTTCCCAGGTGCTAATCGACGGCTTCCTGCAAAATCAACTTCGCCCTGATGAACAACACAACCTGATTGAACTGCTTTCACCCCGGGAGCGGGAGATATTGCAACTGGTGGCTGAAGGCAACAAGCGCCGCCAGATCGCCAAAATGTTATCGATCAGCGTGAAGACGGTAGACAGGCACAAGTATAATATCAAGGAAAAACTGAAGCTGCATCGCGAAGAGGAACTGGCAGACTTTGCCAAAATGCTCGGCCTAACCGGCTTGTAGTCCTATTTTTTTGGGAGGCCGTAAAAAATCTCGTGCAAATGGGTAGTTTTTGCACTTTTTTTGAGCAATTTTTGTAGATATTTGGGTAATGTTTTCATTTACGGCGCAGGAAATTGATCGTAAATTATTATTTGACCAAACTGTGCCACATTGTGTCACAACAAAAGAAATCAACTTTGCCGGCTCTGAGCCTACCTAAGTAACAGTCCTGCTACTAAATTTCCAATCATCATACTCCAATACATTGCACTAGTCGACGGTGCTCAACCAGCTTCCATCCCAGCAGAGCAGCTTAAAGCCGGCTTTTTTTAATCATATCTGGCGACTTGCTTATAAACTGATGAACCGGATCACGGAATGCGGTCGGATTTTAAGCGGAGGTGTCTCTCCTGGGTTCCATGGGCAATAGCAGGCAGATTGTATCACCCTTGAAGGAGCAACTACTTTCTCTCAAACCCCACGATCACCTGTGTCTAATCTATGAAAATAAAAATGAATGGAGAGAAGCGGTGATGCTGTTTAAGCTCTCCGGCCTTGAACGCGGGGAGAAATGCATCTATGTTGTGGACATCAATACAGCACAAGAAATAGAGAAAATATTTTTAGACGCCGGTGTAGATCTGGCTGAAGCTGTGCGAGAGGGACAATTCGTAATCCTTCATGAAAGGGATACCTATACCCGGGAAGGCTTTTTTGATCCGGACTTGATGATCAGCCTGTTGGCTTCCGAAACCGAACAAGCCCTCAGGGAGGGTTATCCCGCCTTGCGGGTGACCGGCGAAATGAGCTGGGCTTTGCGCGGTTATGCCGGTGCAGAGAAGCTGCTGGAATACGAAGCAAAACTAAATCGGGACTTTTTCCCGCATTATCCCTGTGTCGCGCTCTGTCAATACGATCGCTGGAAGTTTGATCCGGCGATTATCAGAGGGGTAGTGCTGACCCACCCGCTGCTGATCAGAGGAGGACAGATTTACCGAAATTTCTATTATATTGAACCGGATGAGTACCTGAATCACAAAAGAAATGAACGCGAAGTCCAGCACTGGCTGAACAACCTGGAGAGGGAGAGGAAGATCGAAGAGTCGCTAAAGGCCAGTGAAGAAAAATACCGCCAGTTGTTTGAAGCTTCACCGGTTTCATTATGGGAAGAAGACTTTTCTTTAGTCAAGAAGCGCCTGGATCAATTAAAAGCTGAAAATATCGGCGATTTGCGCTCGTATTTATTGGCAAACCCGGATCTGGTGAAGGAGCTTGCCGGCCTGGTAAAAATCGTTGATGTCAACCAGCGGACAATTAAACTCTACAAAGCCAAATCCAAGCATGATTTTTTCTCGGGTTTTGCAAAATTTTTTGCGGACGAGCCAAATGAAACTTTCATCGATCTACTGGTTTCCATTGCCGATTCACGCCCTGAATTCTATGGCGAAGAAACCCACCGCAACATGAACGGCGAAATCCTGTATGTGAAGATGTTCTGGTCTGTAGCGCCCGGATTTGAAGAGAGCTATGGCCGTGTCTTGGTATCTTTTATCGATATCACAAAAAGGAAAGAGGCCGAAGAACTGGCCCGCAAGAGCTATGCTGAACTGGAAACGCTGCACAAAGTTTCAACCGCTCTGCGGAAAGCACAAACCCTGGAAGAGATGCTGCCTCTTTTTCTTGACGAAGTGCTTAAAGTATTTGCAACCGGGGCCGGGGCCATCTGCCTTTACGATCTGGAGACGGAACAGCTCCGATTCACCATTAGCCGCGGCTGGTTCAGCAGGCTCGAGGAGCTCATGCCGGGTTCCGGGAAAGGTATTGCCGGGAAGATCGGTGTTCCGGAGAGAAAAATTATTTCCAGGGATTTCAGTAAAGACCAGCGGCTAGAACTCGCCCCCTTCATGCCCGCGGGTTGGGGCGGAGCCTGTCTCCCCTTGCGTGCCGCCGATCAGATCATCGGCACCGTATTCGTATCCGTGCCGCTGCCCCGGGAAATAACCGCCGAAGAAGAAAACCTGCTCACTTCACTGGTGGAGATGGCCAGCACCGCCATACACCGCATTTATCTGCATGAGAAGGCGATCCGCCGCCTGAAGCAGTTGCAGGCAGCCCACGCCATCGATCTGGCCATTAGCAGCAACCTGGATCTGCAGCATACGATGCATGTTTTGCTGGAACACGTTGTCGCCCAGCCCAAGGTGGCGGCTGCCGCCATCTTTTTACTCAATCCTCACCTTAAGGTGCTGGAATATGCCGCCGGCAAAGGTTTTAATACGGAGAGCATCAAAAAAAGACAGTTGCGCCTCGGTGATGATGCCGCCGTGAGCAGGGCAGCCATGGAACGGCGGACCATCATCGTTTCGAAAAGCGGGGGAGCCCGGGGCGAGGATTGTCCCCATTTATCCGGCTGTGAAGGGTTTTCCGGCTGTATCAATTTTCCCCTCATCGCCCGGGGAAAGGTGATCGGAGTGCTGGCCGTTTTTCTCTTTCAGCCGCATTTCCACGACAGCGAGCAGCTCGGCTTCCTGGAAATCCTGGCCGGCCAGGCGAGTATTGCCATTGACAGCGCCAGGCTTTTTGAAGGGCTGCAACGTTCAAACCGGGAGTTGACCCTGGCCTATGATGCCATGATCGAAAGCCTGGCCCGCTCCCTGGAGCTGCGCGATTACGAAACGGAAGGCCACAGCCGCCGCGTGGCCGAGTTGACCGTGCGGTTGGCACAGCTCATGGAGCTCCCGGAGGAGAGGCTGATCCATATCTACCGCGGCGCGCTGCTGCATGACATCGGCAAGATGGCCATCTCCGATCATGTTTTGCTGAAGGCCGGGAAATTGACCGATGAGGAGTTTGAGATGGTGCGCCGCCACCCGCAATACGCCTTCGACTTGCTATCGCCGGTGGAATATCTTCGCCCGGCCCTGAACATTCCCTACTGCCATCATGAAAGGTTTGATGGGAGCGGCTACCCTCGTGGGTTAAAGGGAGAAGAAATCCCCCTGGAGGCACGGATCTTTGCCGTAGCGGATGTTTTTGATGCTTTGACCAGCAATCGTCCCTATCGCAAGCGTTGGACCAGGGAAAAGGCATTGGCTTTTATTCAAGAACAAAGGGGCAAACATTTTGACCCGCAGGTGGTAGATGCTTTCCTGCGGGAGATGAAAAAGGAAAATGAGTAGCGAGCGATGCCGGCGGCTTTCGCCCGGCTTGTGCACAGAAATGAAATCCTTGACAACAAGAGCGGCAAGCCTTATCGTTATTGGGTAAAAAGCGGTGAGAGAGGGTCAAATCGATGATGCTGAGCCTGCCCCTACCTGTCCTGGCGATGACGGTCCTCAGTTTAATACTGTTTGGCATCCTGCTGCTGCATAATTATCGAAAACTAGAGCAGAAGAGCATTGAGAGCAAGAATAATAATAAGCTGCGCCAGACTTTTATCGATGCGGATAACCGCATGATTTACTTAAAAGATGAAAAGTTGAAATATATTTTTTTTAACCGGGCGCTGGAAAATTTCTTCAACAGATCTGCTTCTGAAATAAAAGGCAACAATGATTATGCCCTCATTGATCAGGAGTTTGCCTCCCTGCTGAGAAAAACCGACCAGGCGGTGCTGGAGAAAAAAGAGCGGATCGTGGAGACGCTCAATTGGCGGAACCGGATCTACCAGGCCACGAAGTTTCCGGTTAAGCTGAACAACGGCCGGTATGGGGTTGGTGCATATATCGAGGATATCACCGCCATCAGCTACAGCAAGCGGCAGGAAGAGAAATCGCTGCTTCGCAGTTCCATACTGGTCGATGTATTTACCCGCAATTTTAAATCTTCCCGCGAGCAGCTCGATTATGTCCTGGACAAGGCCCTGGCGCTGACGGAAAGCAAGTACGGCTATATCTACCTGTATGACGAAGCGAAGCAGGATTTTATTCTCAACTCCTGGTCGCCGGGAGCAGCGGCTGAAAAGGCGAGAGATGAACTGGAAAAAACAGGTCTATGGGGCGAGCTGGTGCGCCGGGGGAAACCCATCCTGGTGAATAACCATCATGCGCCGAACAGCTTCCAAAGGGAAAGCGCGGAAGGAGATGCGGCGCTGAAAAGATTAATGTCCATCCCGGTGATGGTGGAAGATAAAATTGTGGCCGCTGTCGTGCTGGCCGACAAAGAGGAAGATTATGACGACAATGATCTTCATCAAGTCACGGTGTTAATGACCGGGGTATGGCATGCCATAGAAAGAAGGGAAAGGGCTATCGAGCTCAGGGAAGCGAATTTAACCCTGCAGGAAAACCAGGAAAAGCTGCAGCTAATTCTCGATTCAACGGCGGAAGGTATTTACGGCATTGACAGGGAGGGCAGGTGCACCTTCTGCAATGCCAGTTGTCTCAGAATGCTGGGATACAGCAGCCAGGAGGAGCTAATCGGCAAGAATATGCACTGGCAGATCCATCACAGCCGCCCTGACGGCAGCCCCATTTCGCTGGACGAATGCCGTATTTTCAGGGCATTTCGCATCGGAAAAGGGATCCATGCCGATGATGAGGTGCTCTGGCGGGCCGACGGGAGCTGTTTTGCTGCGGAGTATTATTCCTATCCCCAGTTTAAAGACGGAAAAGTGATCGGTGCGGTTGTCACGTTCATGGATATTACCGAGCGGAAAAAGGTGGAAGAGGAGATCAGGTATATCAGCTACCACGACTCCCTGACCGGCCTTTATAACCGGGCCTTCTTTATCGAGGAACTGAAGCGGCTGGATACGGAAAGAAATCTGCCCCTTGCCATCATTATGGGCGATATGAACGGCTTAAAACTGACCAATGATATTTTTGGCCATGCCGCCGGAGACATGCTCCTGCAGAAGGGAGCCGCCATTTTGAAAAAGGTTTGCCGGGCCGATGACATTATCGCCCGCATTGGCGGCGACGAATTTGTCATCC
>JAAYGO010000011.1 GCA_012727685.1 Bacillota bacterium
CCTTCGCCCTTTCCTCCGTACCACAAAAGCTGAGTGGGCGGTTCAAATGGCAGCACTTTCGCGACCTGGAGGTGGGAGATGACAAAAAGATTGATTGAACCCATATAGACAGCATCTGCTCCTAAAGCCAGAACCTTCAGGACTTCCCCTGGCGTCCTGATCTTGCCCGACGCCAGTAAGGAAATTTCTCGATGGAGGTTTTTCCTTTTGAGATAATTCGCAGCCCGGTCAACCGCAAACATGGTCGGGACACCAAAATCATCCTGCAGGATCGGCGCCGAACCCTTGGTCGCAGCGTCTGCTCCGTCTACAGCGATAAAATCAACGCCACCTTCTACCAGCAGCTCCAAATCGTTTTCCAGGTACTTCCCGGCCCCAATTTTGGCGCCGATGGGGATATCACCGCAAATATCTTTAAGTTTATTAATTAATGGCCCCAGATCCGCCGGCCGGGAAACTTCAAGATGACGGGAATGGATCACCGCGTCTTCCCCTTTTTGCAGGCCAAGGCTTTTGCGCAGCGGAGCATCGATTTGATCGCTTTTCAAGACATGACCGACTCCACCGATTGCGCCCTGGCCAAACTGGATCTCGATTGCATCGGCTTTGCGGAGAATATCCGGTGTTTTGTTCCAGCTCCCCCGGTTATATTGCAGTATATATTTCTTCGCCGCTTCACGTTCCGCTGCCAGAAACGGCCCTTCACCGTTATTGATTGCGGTGCCGGCCATAGCAGCGCCTTTCGCTAAGGCTATTTTGGCCTTCTCAGAGAGGGCAACGCCGTATGCCATCGGAGCGATCAGGATTGGCAGATCAATTGCGAGCGGGCGCTTGCAGCGCTGACCGATCACCACCCGGGTGTCGACAGGGGTTTCAAGCGGTGTCGGCATTACATGCAGCTGCGCAATATTGAACATCAGTTGATCCAAACTGGGAAATCTCTTGGGCGGGCCGAGGGGCCGTTGAATAACCGTTCCTTCCTGTGCGCGCAGGTTTGATTCTACGATTACCTGGGGGGTGGCCCGGTAAGTGGCCGAAACGAGTTCCCAGAGGTTTTCCGCGTACGGGTCGCTGGTAATTGTTTTCAAAATATCATTACCGACATCACGAAAAAGATGCCTTGCGAAAAGCTTTAGCCCCTCGTATCCAAGGAAAAGCAGTCCGGCATAGAGCAACCCCTTCTTGAGCGGATCATCCAACAAATACACCCCCACATCTACGCCCTTATTTTTTCCGGATTTGCTTTTGTGATTCGGCAGCGGGAAAGAAGAAGGCTCACCCCTTGATCGATGCCCCTGGGTTAGCATGACCAAACCAGATCAAGGGTAAGCCCGGATTGAAGGTAAAACTTTCAGAAGCCCTATATTAATTCCACCAAAAATAATGAAATTTGAGGGATGAGAGCTAGCATTGTAATATGGACAATATCAGCGATCGCGAATGGAACTATACCTCTGTATAAAGTTCCAACAGAGACATTGATTGTTTTCGATAAGACAAAAAGGTTCATGCCAAATGGCGGAGTAATCATACCAATTTCAATTACTCTTACCATTACTACTCCCCACCAGATCGGGTTGTAGCCTAAAGCTAATATGGTCGGGAAAATTATCGGTACAGTAAGGAGAACAATTACAAGCGCATCCATAAAACAACCCAAAAGAATATAAACGGCGATAATCCCCAGAATTATAAGATAGGGGGGGGCCTGTATGCCAACTATAAACTCACTGAGCATATTGGGAATTCTGCTGACAGTTACAAAACGCATAAAAATAAAAGCCCCGATCAACATGAAAATAATCATGGTTGAACTTTTAATGGTATCCACCAATGCATCCTTAAATTGAGACTTGTTCAATCTTCTTATCGCAAAGCATATGATAATTGCACCAAAAGCTCCCATGGCTCCTGCTTCAGTCGGAGTAAAGATACCTGCGTAAATGCCTCCTAAAATAAATAAAATAAGAAGCAACATTGGCCAGACGTATTTTAAACCCACCACTTTTTCTTTAAAACTAACTCGTGGCCCTGGAGGCCCATAGTCAGGTCTGATCTTGCAGATAATATAAATAGCAAGGATGTAAAAAACTATTTCCAATATGCCGGGTATTATCCCCGCAATAAATAATTTCCCAATGGACTGTTCAGTGATTAAACCATATAGAATAAATGGCACGCTGGGGGGTATAAGGATCCCGAGTGTCCCGCCGGCAGCGATAACAGGACCCGCTAATCGATCATCGTAATTATACTTTTTCATCGCTGGATAAGCCACATTGCCCATCGCCACAGCACCGGCAAGGCTCGTCCCACAAAGAGCGGCAAAAATTCCACTGGCAACGCAGGTAGCCATAGCCAGGCCTCCCCGGATATGGCCGATCCATTTTCGAACAGCCAGGTACATGTCTGAATTTATACCAGAAGCAGCCACTATTGCCCCCATGAGCAGAAATAATGGTACAACAGTAAAAGTATAATTCATCTGGGCAAATGGCTCCAAACCGACCATCAGCAGCGCTTTATCCCAACCGGAAATCAGTGCATAGCCCAAAAAACCGACAATGATAAAGCAAACACCAAGCTTGATATTACAAAACATTAAAA
>JAAYGO010000222.1 GCA_012727685.1 Bacillota bacterium
GGGGAACATAACCTTGAAAACGCCCTGGCGGCCACCACGGCAGCCTGGGCTCTGGGGGCCGATGCCTCCGCTGCCGGGCGGATCCTGCGCCGTTTCAGGGGGATCGCCCACCGCCTTGAACCGGTGGCTACGATCAAGGGGGTTGAGTTTATCAATGATTCCAAGGGGACCAACCCCGGCGCCACCATTAAAGCCTTGCGATCATTTCCCGGGAAAGCGAAGATCCTGATCGCCGGCGGCCATGACAAAGGAAGCGATTTTCAAACCCTGGCCGCGGTGATCCAGGCGGAAGTAAAGCACCTGGTTCTGCTGGGGGAGACGAAACAAAAACTGGCCGCGGCGGTTGAGAAAGCTGGCTTTAAAGATTATGAACTGGTAAACAGCCTCGAGGAGGCGGTTGCCGCTGCCTGGTCCCGGGCCAAAGCGGGGGACCTGGTGCTCCTCTCACCCGCCTGTGCCAGCTGGGATATGTTTCCCGATTTCGAAGCCCGGGGCAATCTGTTTAAAGAGCTGGTGGCTGCTTTAAAAAAACAGCACTCCTGAGCCGCCAAGAGGTTGGGGCGGGAAGCAGCCATGATGCTCAGAAAGGAGGCATCTAGTGGTGAAAGAAGATCAACGCCGCGATCCCGATTTTGCCTTGATCCTGGTTGTGCTGCTGCTGCTCGGCATCGGCCTGGTGATGGTTTTCAGCGCCAGCTATGTTGTCTCCGAGGAAAGCTTCGGCGATCCATACTACTATTTGCGCCGCCAGGGAATCTGGATTGCCCTGGGAGTGGCGGTCATGTTTCTCTTCTCTCACGTCTCCTACTGGCATTTGCGGCGCCTCTCGCTGGTCCTGATTTTAATCAATTTTATCCTCTTGACGCTGGTTTTTACCGGCGCAGGGACTAGCCTGGGGACAGAGGCGAAGCGCTGGTTGGCTTTCGGGGGATTGACCCTGCAGCCGGCGGAGTTCAGCAAGCTTGCCTTTGTGATTTTTACGGCTGCTTACATGAGCAGCCGCAGCATACGCATTCAAAAATTCTGGTCGAGCAGTTTTATCCCCCTGGCCCTGCTCGGGGTTGCCTTTGTCTTTATTGTCCTGCAGCCTGACCTGGGGACGGCGCTGGTCCTGGCCGCCAATACCTTTCTCATTATTTTGCTGGCCGGGATGCCGCTTAAACAGGCGGTGGCGCTTTCGGTCTTCAGCATCCCGCCGCTGCTCGCGGTGGCATTTAAAGAAGAGTACCGCAGGCAGCGGTTATTATCTTTTCTCAATCCCTGGGCCGACCCGGGCGATACGGGTTACCAGATTATCCAGTCCCTGTATGCTTTAGGCCCCGGGCATATTTTCGGCGTGGGGCTGGGACGCAGCCGGCAAAAACTGTACTACCTGCCGGAACCGCACAATGACTTCATCTTTGCCGTAATCGGCGAGGAGCTGGGCTTTGTGGGGGCCGTGGTTGTGCTACTGCTGTTTTTTGTCCTGATCTGGCGCGGTTTAAAGATCGCCCTCACGGCGCCGGACACCTTCGGCAGCCTGCTGGCCGCCGGCATTACCGGGATGATCGCCATACAGGCCCTGGTCAATATTGCAGTGGTCACCGGTTCGCTGCCGGTGACCGGGATTAACCTGCCTCTAATCAGCGCCGGCGGCAGTTCGGTGGTTTTCACCCTGATGGGTGTGGGGATTTTGTTAAACATTTCGCGCCATTGCCGGCAATAGGCACAGAAAAGCAGGGGAAAGGGGTTTGTGATGCGCTTACTGATCAGCGGGGGAGGGACAGGTGGCCATATCTACCCGGCCCTGGCCCTGGCTAGATATGCTCTCTCTGCAGATAAGGATACCGCCGTGCTCTTTGTGGGCACGGAAAGGGGCCTGGAAAGCAAGATCGTGCCGCAAGCCGGTTTCCGCCTCGAAACCATACCGGCCATGGGATTTCAGCGGCGATTGAAACAGGTGATCCCGGTACTGGCCGTCTCTAAAGCGGGATTGGCGCGCGCCAGAAAGATTATCAGGGAGTTTAAACCCGATGTGGTGCTGGGCACGGGCGGCTATGTCTCTGCCCCGGTGGTGCTGGCCGCGGTGCTGGCGCGCCGGCCGGCGGTGATTCATGAACAAAATGCCCTGCCCGGGCTGGCTAACCGGCTCCTGGCTCCCCTGGTCAGCCGGGTCTGCCTCTCTTTTGCTGAAACGGGAAGGCGGCTCTCCTTTTTAAGTAAAACCGTGGTCACCGGGAATCCGAGAGCCAGCGAGGTGGCGGCCGCCAGCCGGGAAGAAGGGCTTAAGGCACTGGGCCTCCACCCGGATCGCCGCACCATCCTGGCTTATGGCGGCAGCCGCGGGGCCCTGCAGATCAACAAGGTGATGGTCAACTATATCCGCGAATGCGGCTTGCCGCCGCGCTCGCAACTGCTCTATATTACCGGTGATATTTACTATGAACAGGTCATGGACGAGCTGGGGCCGATCCCGGTAGGGGTGAAGGTGCTCCCATATTTAAACAATATGCCGGCCGCCCTGGCTGCGGCGGATCTGCTGATCACCCGCAGCGGGGCCACCACCCTGGCGGAGATTACCGCCCTCGGCATCCCGGCGCTGCTCATTCCTTCACCCAATGTGGTGAACAATCACCAGTATTATAACGCCCGCCTGCTGGCCGATCGGGGGGCAGCGCTGTTGATCAATGAACCGGATTTCAACCATCTCCGGTTGCACCGCGAGATAGAGCGGCTCTGGTCCGAACCGGAGCGGCTGGCCCGGATGGCCCGGGCTTCGAAAAAAATGGGCATACCCGATGCCGCTGCCCGCCTTTACGATTGCCTGGTGGCGGTGCAAAAAAAGCAGGCCAGGGGTGGGAATTGAGCAGAAAAACGATCGGGAAAAGCGCTTGGCATGGGGCGAGCGGACACTGGAATTCTGTTCTAACCGTTTCATCGCTGCATGCATATCATATACTAGCTTTGTAGGAGGAGCTCACATTGGACCTGGAGCGGGAGTTAGGAAGTAAACTGCTGAACGGAATCAAGATCAACGAACCGATGTCCCTGCATACTTCGTGGAAAGTGGGCGGCCCGGCAGATTATTTTCTTATTCCGGCAAGCCAAGGTGAATTGGTTGACATTGTCCGCTATGCCTCGGATCATGATCTGCCCTTATTTGTTTTTGGGAACGGCACCAACCTCCTGGTGCGGGACGGCGGGATCAGGGGATTGGTTGTACATATGGGGGCACCGTTTCATTATATCCACTGGGAAAAGAACGGGCTCGTGGCCGGAGCGGGCACCCCGATGCCGCAGCTTGCCCGTGCGGCAGCGCATAAGGGACTGGCCGGCCTTGAATATGCCGGCGGCATACCCGGCTCCCTGGGAGGAGCACTGGTCATGAATGCCGGGGCTTATGGCAGTTATACCGGACAACTGGTTAAGGATGTTACCCTGGTCGGTCCCGATGGAAACATTTTTCGCCTGGGCCGGGAGAAACTGGATTTTGGCTACCGGTGCAGCAATCTGGCCGGAGCCGGCATCATCACCGGGGCACGGTTGAAGCTGGAGGAAGGGGATCCGGCTGAACTGGAAAGCAGGGTTGAATTTTTCCTGGCGGAACGCCGCCGGCGCCATCCGCAGTTGCCCAGCGCCGGCAGCGTCTTTCGCAATCTCCCGGACCGGCCGGCCGGCCGGCTTATCGAAGCGGCCGGCGGCAAGGGCATGAGAGTTGGAGACGCCTGCGTCTCGGAGCAACACGCGAATTTTATTGTCAATCTGGGTAGAGCGACCGCTTCCGATATTCTGGACTTAATCGGGGCGGTGCAGAGACTGGTGAAAGAGCGGTTCGGGATCGAGCTTCAACCGGAGGTTAAGGTTGTCGGCGAAGAGAAATAACGGGAGTGGGGCTTGTGGCTGGTTATTTAATTCAAGGGGGCCGGACGCTTCGGGGTAAAATTACGGTCCATGGGGCAAAGAACTCCGTATTGCCGATCCTGGCGGCTTCGCTATTGAACAGGAGCCCTGAGCCCATCCGGCTCGAGGGAGTGCCGGACCTCTATGATGTGCGGGCGATGCTTTCAATCCTGGCCAACCTGGGTGTGCAGTCAACCAGTCAAGGCTCGGACATTGTATTGCGCACCGACCAGGCCGATTGTTACCATGTCCCGGAGTTTTTGATGCGTGAAATGCGCTCCAGCATTTTCCTCCTGGGGCCCCTGCTGGGCCGCTTCGGGAAGGCCAGCGTCTGCTACCCGGGCGGTTGTGCCATCGGCAAACGGCCCATCGACCTGCACTTGTCGGGGCTCCAGGCGCTGGGTGCGATCATCGAGGAAAAAGACGGCTACATTCATGCCCGCGGCAAGCTGCGCGGGGCGACGATTACCTTAGCTTATCCCAGCGTCGGAGCTACGGAAAACCTGATCCTGGCCGCTGTGCTGGCCAGGGGGGTTACGATCATTCAAAATGCCGCCCGCGAACCTGAAATTGAAGATCTCCAGAATTTTCTTAATAAAATGGGTGCGGCGGTGGAAGGGGCAGGGAGCCATACCATCACCATTAAAGGGGTTCACGAACTGGGAGGCGCCAGCTACAAGGTCTATCCCGACCGGATCGCTGCCGGGACCTATTTAATCGCCGCGGCCATTACCGGCGGGCAGGTCACGCTGCTAGACGCCTACCCGGAGCACCTGCAGTCTCTGCTGCAGCTCTTCGTGCAGGCGGGCCTGGAACCGAAAATTGATGGACACAGCATAACCCTGGAAGGAAAGCCGCTGAAGGCCGTCCCCGAGGTGGTGACAGAGCCTTTTCCCGGTTTTCCCACGGATTTGCAACCGCCCCTTATGACGATGCTGGCGTTATGCCACGGTGTGAGCAGGGTGGTGGAGAAGGTTTTCCCGGAACGGTTTCATCATGTGCCCCAGTTGAATAAAATAGGGGCGCGGATCAGCCTGCGCGGGAACACGGCCACCATTCATGGCGTGCGGCGCTTGTATGGCGTTACGGTGCGCGCCACCGATTTAAGGGCGGGAGCGGCCCTGGTGCTGGCGGGTTTGGCCGCGCGAGGCGAGACCTATGTGAGCGACATCAAGCATATTGAACGGGGCTATGAGAATATCCACCTCGCTCTAAACTCACTGGGGGCCCGGATTGAACGGGTTGCCTCCACCTAAAGGGATGGCGCGGCAGCGACGGAAAGGGCGGCGCTCTCCTTTGCGCCATGTTGGGGACAAGCCCTATGCCCGGTCCAGAGTGTATCCTCGATGTGCGTAGCGGAGAGAGGGCGATTGTTGTTTATGCCGAGGCCGGAGAGGAGGTGCAGCAGGAAAAATAATAATATCAAAAGGGAATAGTTGACTTATGTTGAATTTACTTAGATGGTGGATGGCGTAAGGGATGGGCTAAGGGGGATAGAAATGGTCCGTAAAAACTTGATCGTGGGTATAGATGTGGGAACGACCCAGGTGCGCGTAATCATGGGCGAACCGCGTCCCGATGGAACGGTCAGTGTGGTTGGATTGGGGCTCAGTCCTTCCGAAGGCATGAAAAAGGGAGTAATCGTCGACCTGGAAAAAACAGTCGATGCGATTAGCACCGCCCTTGATGAAGCGGAGCGGATGAGCGGGCAAAGTATCGATAACGCTTTTATCGCTCTAAAGGGACTGAATGTGGAGCTGGTGAACAACCGCGGCATGGTGGCCGTTTCCGCTGATGATCATGAAATCAGGGAGGAAGATGTGGAACGGGCGCTGCAGGCTACGAGGGTAATGGCCTTGCCGCCGGATCGGGAGATTGTGGACATCATCCCCCGGGAATATATCGTGGACGGCTATGACGGCATCCGCGATCCGGTTGGGATGCTGGGGGTGCGCCTTGAAGTGGACGCCATGATCGTAACCAGCCCGATCACCTCGCTGCGCAACCTGCTCCGCTGCATCAACCGGGCCGGCATAAATGTTAGCGGCATGGTGCTCCAGGCCCTGGCCTTGTCCGAAGTTAGCCTCTCCGCCGACGAGAAAGAGCTCGGCGTTTTCCTAGTTGACCTGGGCGGAGGCACAACCGAAATCTCTTATTTTCAGCAGGGCAAGTTGCAGCAGTTGACAACCATCCCGATCGGGGGCGAACATATTACCAATGACCTGGCCCTGGGGTTAAGGACAAGCATTCTGGCGGCGGAAAACTTAAAGCTGGAGCACGGGCGCGCCCTGCTTGCCCTTGCCGACAGTGAGCCGAAGGTGGAGATCAGCA
>JAAYGO010000110.1 GCA_012727685.1 Bacillota bacterium
CCGGGGCGGGCGCCGCAGCCGGTGACCATCTGCCGCGGATCAACCACGCCGGTCACGGCCAGGCCGTATTTCGGCTCCTCGTCTTCGATGCTGTGCCCCCCCACCAGGGAGGCGCCCGCTTCCCGGATCTTGTCGAGGCCGCCTTTCAAAATCTGTTCCAGCACGTCCAGCGAAAGCTTGTTGGAGGGAAAGCAGACCAGGTTCAAAGCGGTGAGCGGCCTGGCGCCAACCGTGTAAACGTCGCTCAAGGAGTTCGCCGCGGCGATCTGGCCAAACGTATAGGGGTCGTCCACCACGGGGGTAAAAAAATCAACTGTTTGGACCAGCGCCAGGTCGTCCGTAAGGCGGTAAATGCCGGCATCGGCAAAATGCTGCTCCCGGTTCAGGTAGCGCGGGTCATCGGCTGCGGGCAGGCGGCACAGAACCTGTGCCAGGGCTTCAGGCCCAATTTTCGCCGCTCACCCGGCGCTTGTGGTATACGCGGTCAGGCGAATCTCTTTATTCATGATCAACCCTCTTCAATATTGCTCTTCGATTGGTTTAGTCGCCGATCACAGTCGCTCCAGCTCCTAAGCGACCAGAAGGACAAATGTTTTCAATCTCCTGAAGCCCCCCTCACCCTCACCCTCTCCCCCCAAAGGGGGGAGAGGGGATTATTATTGGCCATGTCCCACGCTTTTTAGCCTGACGCTCTTTCGACTCAGCGGGAGGAGAGGGGTTTTTTATTGACCGCTTCCCGGGCTGCCCACCGTAGCGCCGCTTAAGACGAAGGGTGAAGAGGGAATTATTAAAAGCCATGCCCAAGCCCCATTAGGGAGAAACCTGACCTCTCGCTCTCCCTCCAGGGGGTACAGAGGGGATTGAGGCCGCCACCATTATTATGTTCCTCGTAGTAATCCTGTTTGGAGCTAGCATGGCATTTTACTCTTACCCCTTGCTTTTGCGCAGGGAACGAATGCTAACCTCATGTTCGCCAATGATTTCATAAAAAGACTTGTAATCTTCAATAATTTTATCTAGCTTTTGCGAGAAATCTGTTTTAAATTCAAGCAGCGCCCCCGTTTGCTCAAAGGTAGCTTGCAGCTTGCGATCGAACTTGGAAAATTCAGTATTTAAGGCCGCAACGTCGCGCTTAAGGGCGACAACATCACCTTTAAGTCCGGCTACGTCACCTTTCAGTGTAGCGACATCGGTCTTAAGTCCGGCTACGTCACTTTTTAATGTAGCAACATCGGTCTTAAGTCCGGCTACTTCTTCCTTTAATACAACAACATCACCTTTAAGCCCGGCAACATCGTTTTTCAGTGCAGCAACATCACCGTTGAGCGTTGCAAAATCGGCCTTCAGACCGGAAACGTCACCCGTTAGTGCCCTAATATCACCCTTGAGTCCGGCAACATCGCCTTTCAACGCGGCAACATCACCTTTAAACCCGGCCAAGTCACCCTTCACCGTAGCAACATCGCCTTTGAGCCCGGCAACATCGTCCTTCAAATTTCCAATGTTCTCGTCCACTGCAGTTAACCTGCTCAAAATCTGTTTCAGAATCTTTTCCAAAACAGACACCTCCGGAACATTGTTTATCCAATTATACCAAACAAATGTTCTGGTGTAAAGGATTATATAAAGGGAGGTGACATAAATAAAAAAAGAGGCGCGCGCAAGCCGCCCCTCTTGGTGCCGTGCCCGATTTGTAAAACTTAGGTCCAGTTTTTTAAGTATTTGCCGTCCTTATCTTTGAATTTACCGATCAGCAATAAGATAAAGTCGACCAGTGTCCCGATCCCGACAAAACCGAGGGTGATCAGCCAGAGAATGCCGGTGCCGATTTTACCAACATAAAAGCGATGAATACCGAGAGTCCCAAGGAAAAAGCAAAGCAATACAGCGGGTAACAATTTCTTTTCGGATACTTCTACGGCTACTGTGGTTTCCGACATTTGGCCAAACTCCTTCCAATAGTTATGATTTACTTGCTATTTAATGTCAAAGGGCACGGCAAACCTTGTCCATCGTGGTGGCAACAGGCTCATTTAACGTAAATGTGGATTTAATCAACAGATTTGGTAAATTCGGCGCCCTGCCGGGGATTTCCTGCCAGAATACCGGCCGGCCAAAAATTTTAAGACTTCCCTGTCAATCTCGCTGCCCCCGGGACACGAGCACGCGGTAGTCGCCCACGCGGCGGGTGATTTTGCGCTGGTCAAAATGTTCGAGGAGGGGCTGGATATTTTTGCGGGTGCGGTTGGCCAGATCGCGGAACTGGGCCAGGGTGAGCGTTTCCGCCGTTTCAAAGTGCTTGCGCAGCAGCGCTTCGGCTGCCTCGTAGGCCTCGCGGTGCAGGTAGAGCTCTTCGTTCAACTTGACCAGCGTCCCGCGGCCGGCCAGGTAACCGCAGATCTCGTCCCGGCGCCTGCTGTCCAGGCCGGCGCCGGCCAGGGCTTCTTTGGCGGAAGGGGGCTGCAGTCCGCCCTGCCGGTAAAGCTCCACGAGGCGGTTGATCTTGGCTTCGTCTTCCGCCGCCGGGCGCGGGGTGTAGCCGAACAGGCTGACCAGATCGCCGCGCACCGAGATCTTCTCCGCCTCGGCCATGAGCGAGAGAAGGGCGTCGTATTCGCGCTGGCCGAGGGCGGCGGGCAGCTCGCCGCGCAGGCTGGCGCGCGAGATCCCCGCGGAAAGCGGGTTCTGCCGGTGATGCACTCTAAGCGCGGCCATGATTTTTTCTTCCCATGCCTGCAGCCTTTCCTTTTCCACGTAGCTCTCCGCCAGCCTGGCCACTAGCCCTTCGCCGGCCAGGCGTTCGAGAATCTGTTCCAACTGCTCCGCCCCGAGACGGGTCTCCCTGACCAAGCGGGACCGGTCGGCGGCGATCAGCTCGGCCAGCTTCTGGCGCACGAAAGCGGTGGCGCCGCCGCTCTGTTGATCCTGCTCCAGCTCCCGCAGGTGGGCGATGGTCTCGGCACGAAAACGGCGGTGGCGGGCGGGCGAAGGATCGAGGACGCGGCCGCCGCCAATGGTGGTCATCGGCGAATAGGAGCGGATCACAAACGGATCGCCGCGGTCCGCCACCAGGGCGCGGTCGAGCCGACACTGGACCAACCCTTTTTCGCCGGGTTTGAGCGTATCCTTTTCCAGCAGCAGCAGGCGCGCCGTAGCCCGGGCGGTGCCCAGGAAGAAATGAACCGGATCCATGTTCTTTAACGAGCGGGGCGCTGCCGGCAGCAGCGATAAGGCAACATCAACCAGGGCTGTGGGGCGGTAGATACCGGGACGGGCTACCACGCTGCCGCGCTGCACCTGCTTCTTCTCCAGGCCGGATAGATTCAGCGCCACCCGCTGCCCGGCCCGCGCCTCCGGCAGATCCCGGTCGTGCACCTGGATATTGCGCACCCGCGCTTCCACCCCCGGCGGGATCACGGCCACCGTTTCACCGGTCAGGACCGTCCCCTGGATCAGGGTTCCGGTAACCACGGTGCCGAAGCCGGGCAGGCTAAAAGCGCGGTCCACCGGCAGCCTTAAGGGGGCGGCTGCATCGCGGGGAGCGACCTGGCGGGTTAGACGGTCGATCAGCTCTTTCAGTTCGGCGATTCCTTCCCCCGTGTATGCAGAGACGGCGGCCATGGGCGCCCCCTCGAGGAAGGTGCCGCGCAGCTCCTCCCTGATCTCCTCCTGGACCAGTTCGCGCCACTCCGCGTCAACCAGGTCGATCTTGGTGAGCACCACAATCCCCTTTTGCACCCCCAGGAGCTGCAGGATCTGGAGATGCTCCCGCGTCTGGGGCATGATCCCTTCCCCCGCATCCACCACGAGCAGGACCAGGTCCATGCCGGCCGCTCCGGCGAGCATGTTATGAATAAAGCGCTCGTGGCCGGGGACATCCACCACCCCGGCCAGGCGGCCGCTGGGCAGGAGAAAGGGGGCAAAGCCCAGGTCGATGGAGATGCCCCGCTCCTTCTCTTCCCGCAGGCGGTCCGTATCCACCCCGGTTAACGCCTTGATTAAAACTGTCTTGCCGTGATCCACATGCCCGGCTGTGCCGATAATAATATGCTCCAAGTCAGTCGCTCCTTCTGCCGTACGCTTTTTCAATGGCCGCGGCCAGCAGCGCTTCCTCCTCCGGGGCCACGGTGCGCAGGTCGATGAGCAGGCGATCATGCTGCAAGCGCAACACCACCGGAGGGTCGCCGGTGCGCAGCCTGTAGGCCAGCTCTTCCGGACCGGGGTGGTCCGGGTTTAAGACCGTCAGGTAGGTGGGCAGATCCGCCGACGGCAAGGCACCGCCGCCGACCCGCGAACTGCCGGCCCACAGCTCGACTCTCCCCGGACCGAAAACTGCTTCCAGGCGGCGGGCCAGGGCCTGGGCCCGCTCCTTTAAGTGCTCGGGCCTGGCGGTTAAAGCCCGCCAGATCGGCAGCTCCGCCACGGCCTGCTCTTCATCCAAATATAAACGCAGCGTGGCCTCCAGGGCGGCCAGGTTCAGCCTGTCCACCCGCAGCGCCCGGGCGAGCTGGTTGCGGCGCAGGCGGTCGATCAGCTCGCGCCGCCCCACCACGATGCCGGCCTGGGGGCCGCCCAGCAGCTTGTCGCCGCTGAAGGTGACGAGATCCATGCCGGCGGCGATGCTGTCCTGCACCCGCGGCTCCGCGGGCAGGCCATAGCGCGTGAGGTCGAGGAAGACGCCGCTGCCTAAATCTTCAATGGCGAGAATGCCCCGCGCCTTTCCCAGGGCGGCCAGCTCCGCCGCGCTGACCGAAGCGGTAAAGCCGAGAATATTGTAATTGCTGGTATGGACTTTTAACAGGGCTGCCGTCTCCGCGGTGATGGCCGCCTCGTAATCGCGCCGGTAGGTCTTATTGGTGGTGCCCACTTCGACCAGGCGGGCACCGCTGGCGGACATCACCTCGGGGATCCGGAAGGAGCCGCCGATTTCGACCAGCTCGCCCCGGGAGACGATCACCCCTTTCCCCGCGGCGAAAGTATTAAGCGTGAGGAACACTGCGGCGGCATTATTGTTCACCACCACCGCCGCTTCGGCTCCGCTCAGCTCGCAGAGCAGCTCTTCCACGTGGGCCTGGCGCGAACCGCGCCGGCCGCTTTCCAGGTTAAATTCGAGGTTGCTGTAGCTGCCGCCGGTCCGGGCCAGCGCCTGCACCGCAGCCGCGGCCAGGGGGGCCCTCCCGAGGTTGGTATGGAGAACGATGCCGGTGGCGTTGATCACCGGCCGCAGGCTCGGCCTGGCCATGCTTTCGGCCCGGGCGGCCGCTTCGCAGGCCAGTGTTGCGGCGGAAAGGCTTTCCCGGTCGATGGGCTCTCCCCGGGAGCAGTGCTGCCTGATCCTTTGGCGGTGCCGTTCAACCGTCTCCTGCGCCGCTGCCAGGATGATCTTGCGCGGCAGGCTGCCGCGCAAAGCCTCCAGCGGGGGTTCGCGCAGCAGGGAGTCGACAGCCGGCAACTCCCGCAAGTATTGTTCAATGTTAACCAAATCTGACCCTTCCCTGAGCATTTTTAGTAATTATATCAATAGATACCGGGCCGGGCAACGGGGGGTTCCGGGCCCGGCTTGCCGGCTTCGCGGAAACGGAATCTTTAGGGGAATGTCTGGGAATCCCCGGGTTAGTGTAAAATTATCGTAGGTTTATGGAGGATATTTCCATATAGGAATAGAAGAGGAACCTCACATTCGCCTAAGAATGAATACCCCCCGAAGGAGGCAGAGGTTCCTCATGGATGTAGTTCGTTTAGTAGAAAGCAAAGTCCTTTTAGTTGCGGAAAGAATTTTAGAAGTTTTAGAAGGCGGTAGTGATTATCTTACCTTTGAGGCCAAGTTGAAGCAAGAGCTGGATAGCTTGGGGTGCG
>JAAYGO010000069.1 GCA_012727685.1 Bacillota bacterium
AGAAGAAATGAAAAAGGAAATTACCAGCGAGGAGGACATTCTTTCCTACATCCTTTTCCCGCAGGTAGCCCGGGCTTTTTTCAAAAAAAGAGATGAACAGCGGCGCTCTTCCGGCTCAAAGGCAACCCTTCGGCCTTCAGGGCCAGGGCAAGCTGCCGCCAACAACCCTTCACAGCCAAAGGCTTCACCGGATGCCGCCACTTTAAATCTGGATAAACTCTATACGGTTGACGAAACACTCTTGTCCAGCGAGGAACAGGGGAAACGCAGATATTTTACCTACCCCAGTGCATAAGGAGGAAAGAAGATGTCAGGTAAAGCCGTGCTTGTTATTGATATGCTGAATGATTTTGTCAAGGGGAGTATGAAAAATGAGCGTGCTTCCAAAATAATTGCTCTTTTGGAGAAGCTTCTCCAGGCGGCACGCGCCAAGGGAATACCGGTAATCTATTGCAATGATGCCCATCTTAGGGGAATAGACAGGGAGTTGCTTATCTGGGGAGAGCATGCCCTGGCCGGTACGGAAGGTGCCGAGGTCATTACCGAGTTAAAACCACTGCCGGGGGATTATGTTATCCCCAAGCGCAGGTACAGCGGCTTTTTCCAAACGGCTCTCCGCTTGCTGCTGGAAGAACTTGCTATTGATTCCTTAATTGTTACAGGCCTGCTTGTTAGCATCTGCGTACGCCATACAGTGGCGGATGCATATTACTGGGGCTACCGCATCCATATCCCCGGTGACGCCGTGGAAGATTTAACGGAAGAAGCATATCAAAGGGGCCTGGATGAGATGGCCAGGCTATATGCAGCGCAGCTGACCTCTGTGGAGGAAATAATAAAAGGATTTGCCGCCTGATCCTGGCGAAAAAGTTTTTTTGGGCTAGCGTGTTAAAAATTGCTACAAAACCACAAGCGCAGTTTTTATATTATTGACAAAAATGCCCCGGGCATATATAATTAAAAACAATAATTTCTCGTTGCCACGTGGATATCCGTGAAACTGGCGACCTAAGACGGCCCTGTAAGCAGGTATTTACCAAAAGGATAGATGCCTTTAACTGAATAGTTATACAGCTATGAAGGGGACATAAGGAAGCATTACTCTTCTGCAGAGAGCCGGAGGCGCTGTAAACCGGTGGGGAGGGTGCTTTCCCGGTCACCCCGGAGTGCCTTCCTGAAGTGAAATAGTAGGGAAGGACGGTAATACCGTTATAAGGAAAGGTTTTTCACTTGAAGAGGCTCTGTCTAAAAACAGGGCAACAAGGGTGGTACCGCGGAGCCGGCTCCTTCGTCCCTTGCAGGAGGATGAAGGGGTTTTTTTATAATGCTATTTTCATAGAGAAACCTATGAGGAGGTGAAAGTCTGACCATGGCCTCCGGTGATCAGACTAAAAATGAGCGTGCAAATTTATCTTGATGGTGTATTCCTTCCGAAGGAAAAGGCTAAAGTGTCGGTATTTGATCACGGGTTTCTATACGGTGACGGGGTTTTTGAAGGTACCAGAGCCTATAACGGGCGGATCTTTAAATTGCAGGAGCATCTGGAGCGTCTCTATGAATCGGCTCACCATATTCTGCTTGATATTCCCCTGTCCATCGAAGAGATGAAAGAGGTTACCCTGGAAGCGGTCCGCCGGAACAACCTGCGTGACTCCTATATCAGAACCGTGGTGTCACGCGGGCCGGGAGACCTGGGACTGGATCCGGCCAAGTGCCCGCGGGCCAGCGTAGTAATCATAGCCGACAAAATATCCATTTTCCCCCAGGAGTGCTATGAGCGGGGGCTGGAAGTAATTACCGCCGTTACCCGCCAGCGGCCTGCGGATACATTTGAGCCGCGGTTGAAATCACTCAATTACCTGAACAATATTCTTGTCAAGCTGGAAGCGGCGCATGCAGGTGTAATGGAAGCTCTGGTTTTGAATACACAGGGCTATGTGGTGGAAGGTTCCGGCTGCAATATTTTTATCGTCAACAAGAAGGGAGAACTTCTGACCCCTCCTCCTTATCTGGGGATCCTGGAAGGTATTACACGCAATACGGTCATTGACATTGCCCGGCAGGAAGGTTTAACTGTCAGGGAGACGCCCTTTACGCGGCATGAACTTTATATCTCCCGGGAGTGTTTTTTAACCGGGACGGCGGCCGAGGTTATACCGGTGGTTTCCATAGACAGGCGGACCGTGGGCGATGGAGTTCCCGGTCCGATTACCAGGGAATTAATGAAAAAGTTTCATGACTATGCCCAGGAAAACGGCACTCCCGTTTACGGGGATTAAATTTAGGAGGCAGGATTATGCGAAGCGATATGGTTAAAAAAGGATTGGAGAAGGCGCCTCACCGCTCTCTTTTCTACGCTATGGGTTATCACCCTCAGGAGCTTGAGAAACCCCTCGTCGGTGTAGTAAATTCAGCTAACGAAATTATTCCCGGCCATATTCATCTCGATCGCATCGCGGCTGCGGTCAAGGCCGGGGTATATGCTGCCGGCGGCGTGCCGGTGGAGTTCCCTACAATCGGTATCTGTGATGGGATTGCCATGGGGCATACGGGAATGAAATATTCGCTGGCCAGCAGGGAACTTAT
>JAAYGO010000229.1 GCA_012727685.1 Bacillota bacterium
CGCCCTGGCCAGGGCGGTATCCAGCATTTGCTGGGCTCTGTCATGGTTGCCGCACATATACTCGCACTGGGCGGTTTCGGTGTAAAAGGCCAGGTAAAGGGCATACTGGTTGTCCCAGGAGTGATCCGCCAGCAGCGCCAGGCCGGCGCGCAGGTAGCGCCGTGCCGATCTGTAAGCGGCTGAAGCTTTCGCCTTCCGTCCGGCCAGGAGATTGTAATGGGCCAGTTGCAGCCGCTCTTTTGGTGAAGCCAGTCCCTTCACTCCCCGGTTGAGATGATGGGCGATCTCCATCACGCGCGCTTCCAGTTGCTCCGGTGTACTGCCGGCTGCCAGCGCGCGGCCGAGCCTCAGGTGCAGCTTTTTTTTCTCTGCCACCGGGATGATATTGTAGGCTGCCTGGCGTACGCGGTCGTGGAGAAAGCTGCCGGAGCCGTCTTCATTGAGGACGACCAGATTCTCCCGGCTGGCTTGCCGCAGGTGCTCCTTTACCCGGTGCAGGGGGTAGTCGCCCGCCGCAGCCAGAAGATCCGGGGGAAAATGATCGCCGCTGCAGGCGGCCAGCTTTAAAGTGGCCAGGGTTGCGGGAGGGAGACTTTTAAACTTTTCCGCCAGGAAATCGAGTATTTCATCGGCATAGGGAAGCTGCAGCACCGCTTCCAGATCCCAATCCCACCGCCAGCGATGGAGGTTGAAGGAGAGCACCTGGTGATGATAAAGGGTCTGCAAGAGCTGCCGCAAAAAGAAGGGATTGCCGCCTGTCTTCCGGTGCAAAGCCGCGGCCAGCGGCTCAACCCGCGCGCAGCCGGTGTGCAGTGCCGCGGCCAGGAACTGCCCGCACTGGGCGCGATCCAGCTCCGCCAGGCGAATCTCCTGCAACAGGGCTCCGTTTTGCCTGAGCTCGTCAATAGCCGCTGCCAGGGCAGGATTGCGGTACAGCTCGTTTTCGCGGTAAGCGCCTATCAGCAGCAGACCACGTTCCTCCGGGGAGAGGGCCAGGTAACGGATCAGCTCCAGCGAAGCTTCATCAGCCCACTGCAGATCGTCGAGAAAGATCACCAGAGGTCGCCCGTATCTGCTAAAGACCCGGACAAAATTTTGCATCGCTAAGAGGAAGCGGTTTTTAGCTTCCACAGGAGGCAGGTTTTCCAGCGGGGGCAGCGGGCCGGTCAACAGGTTTATTTCCGGCAAAATGGGAGAGAGCACTGCACCGCCGGAGCCGAGGCCCTGGAGGAGCAGGTGGCGCCATCGGGCCAGGCTTTTTTTATCCTCGCTTAAGATCTGCTGCAACAGCTCGCTAAATGCTTTGATAAATACCTGGTAAGGCCGGTTCCGGTGCAACTGATCCGCTTTGCCGGAGATAAAACAACCCTTTGCCTGCCCGGCCTGTGTGGCCATAAACTGTTCGACCAGGGCTGTCTTGCCGCAGCCGGCAAAGCCTGATACAAGCACAACCCCCGCCTTGCCGTTTCGGGCGGCGCTGTAGCAGTGCCGCAGGAGCCCCAGTTCAGTCTCCCGGCCCCAAAGACCTCGCGGGAGCTGAAAAACTGCGGAGATATCCTTTCGTGCCAGCGATAGCTTGATAATATTGCCCTTTCTGCGCCATTGGCGGTGACACCAGTTAAGATCCGACAGCAGGGCGCGGGCGCTCTGATAACGTTCAGCCGGGTCTTTCGCCAATAGTTTCAGCACCATCGCCGCTAAGGGCGGCGGTACGGAACGATTGATCCTGTGGGGTGAAGGAGGTTTTTTCGCCAGGTGAGCATGGACCAGGTGGGCAAACTCTGTATCAGTAAATGGGCGCCGCCCCGCCAGTAGTTCGAAAAAAATGACACCGAGGGAGTAAAAGTCTGTGCGGTAATCGACCGTCCGGTCAAGTCTGCCAGTTTGTTCCGGTGACATGTAAGGCGGGCTATTGGCCGGTAAGCGCGGCGCCTGTGCCGGGCCGGCACTGCAAAGCGGCGTGGCGGCGCTGAAATCGGTTACGGCAACCGCGAGAGTGGCGGGGTCGATCAATACGGTAGCGGAATTGAGCTTCTGGTGGGCAATATTATGGCGGTGCAGGCTGCCGACAATGGCGGCAAGCTGCCGGGCAATGATAAAAAAAAGCTCGAGCGAAAGGGGCCTTGGATCAAGGTATCGCTGCAAGGGGATTCCGCCGCAGTCTTTCATTACCAGGGCTGGATGGCCATCGATGGCGAGCAGCGCCAGGGGGCTCGAGATCCCTTTTAAATCCAGCCTGCCGGCAATGGCCAGTTCGGATGAAAAAAAGGCCTGCGCCAGGGCGGGATCCGGCGATGTAGCGATCTTGATCAACACTTTCTTTCCGGTGGCAATAGCTTCGGCCCGGAATAGTTTTTCCGTTTGTTGATCCAGAACCAGTTCCAGTAAGTTATATCCTGGTATATTGTTCATCAATCGCACCTCAATGCAGCTGGAAAGATACCAAAAGATTTTTAATAGGGCATGATCATGTCTGGCCCGTATATTTTTTCCATCATTTTGAGCACCTCTTTTTTGACCAGACCCCGCAGCGGTACCCTGGCGATCATGCCGTACAAAGCGGCGTTTCCCTTTGCGGCCAGCGAAGGGTCGTTCCGCACCTTTTCAACAGACTGCTTCAGATCGGCAATAAATTCATCGATAATCCGCTCGTGTAGCGGCGTAACCATGGCGTGCAGTGCTGCCGGGCGCTGCAGCCGGTCGACTTGCCAGCCCTTCGCTTCCATCTGATCCCCGACGGCATAGATATTTATCTTTTTTGAGCTTGATTGATAGGCAAAAACGCTCATCTCGGGGTCGCTCAGGATTTCCAGTCCGGGAATGGAGCGAATCCCGTCCTGCAAAGCGGCCGTTGTTTGCATCACCTTTTGGGCCAGGTCAAGGTAGCCGTTCATGCCGAGCACCTTCATCGCCGCCCAGGCCGCGGCGATCGCCCCGCCGGGCCGGGTCCCCAGCAGCGCCGGTGAAATAAAGATCCCCCCGGGCCAGTTTTCGTAAACAAAAAACTGGTGTCTTAAGTATTTCATGTTCCGGTATAAAAGCACAGACGCTCCCTTGGCGCTGTAACCGTATTTATGGAGATCCGCCGAGATGGAGGTTACTCCGGGAATCCGGAAATCGAAGGGCGGGACCCGGTGGCCTAACTTTTCGACGAAAGGCAGCAGGAACCCTCCCAGGCAGCTGTCAACGTGAAAGGGGAGGCGGTGCTCGAGGGCCAGGGCACCGAGTTCGGCCAATGGATCAATGACGCCGTGCGGATAAGAAGGGGCTGAGCCGACGAGAAGAATTGTATTTTTGTTAATTAGTTTTTTTACGGCATCAACATCGACTCGCAGGTCGCTGCGTAAAGGGGCATGAACCATTTTGACCCCAAAATAGCGGGCTGCTTTTTCCCAGGCCACGTGAACCGATTCCGGGGCAATCATCTCCGGCTTTTTGGCGCGAAACGATCTTTGGGAGGCGGCCAGATCGCGGTAGGTCATTACCGGTAAAAGGCAGCTCTCGGTTCCTCCCGAAGTCATCGTCCCGACCACATTGCTGTCCCCGTTGAGCAGGTTTGCGGTCATTCTAACCACTTCATGTTCAAAACGTTTCAGGCTTTTGAAAGCCATGGGGTTGAGGGCGTTTTCGGAAAAGAAGCTACTGAAGGCTTCGATCAGGAACCGGGTGTGCTCCTCCCCCAAATAGTAAACCAGGCTCCAGTTTTTAGAATCCTTGTAATTGATGTCTTCCTTTTTATAACTGCGCAGCAGCTCCAGCACTTCGCTCTGAGCCATGCCTTTTTCCGGTATTCTTATGTTTTGATCGTTATCCACTCGAAAACCTCCATTACTTAAGCTCTAGGCCTAGAAAAATGCTTTCAAAAAATAGGAAAAGGAAATTCCCAAATAGTTGCCGATGGCATAGCCGATGATCCCGGTATAGATCCCCGACAAAATTATTTCCCTGTTCTTTAAGGCATTGGCCACTACCGGGACGAAGGGCGGAGAGCAAATGGCCGAAGTAGAGGTGATGATCATGGTATCGGTATCGATTTTGAATAGCCGGCATAGTGCAGCATGCAGCAGCAGTGAACCAAAGATACAGAAAAAAACAAAACCCATCACCGGCCAGTTTACCCGGGTAAAGAGTTCTTTTAAATTTGCCATGGAGCCGACAACAAGGCAAAAAACATAGATCAGGTACATTCCGGCCTGAAAGGTTTTTTTAATCTGTCTGATCAGCGGGACGAATGAGCAGGCGATACCCAGTGTGGTAATGCTTAAGATGGTTAAAGCATCGCCGTATTCCGCTGGAAACAGTGTGGCCACACCCACAGAGGCGGCAACGATAATGATGGAGATGGCGGAAGCTCCGAGCAGGGGAGGCCAGATTTGGCGGTTTAAAAATCCGCGGTAAGAATCTATGGCTTCCGCTTCCGCCCCTCCGTGCAATGCCTCTCCAGGCGCCTTCTTCCTTTTCTTAAACCCGGGGAGAAAGAGATTAAAAAATCGCTGGCCTACCGAGCAGAGGAACAGGATGTAGATCAGCGAAATTACGGTGTCATAAGTGTGCATTGTGATATAAATATCTGAATCGACGTGCAGCGCGGTTCTAATCGCCGCCAGATTGGGGGTGCCCCCGGTATATAGTCCCACGGCCATCCCTCCCAGCTGCCAGGCCTGCGGTGTCTGGCGCGGATAAGCAGATATCCGCCCATGGCCACGGCAACGATGGCGATTGTCGCCAGGAGCATACACAGGGTGGAATTGCCGGCCAGGCGGAACCACGCCTTCACGTTCATGGAGAAGAGAAGCAGCGGCAGCGCCAGGGCAACAGCGGCTGAGGTAAGAGTATTTTGCAGTTCACCGATTGCCGGTGAAATATTGATCAGTTGCCCGAGCAACATGCCGGCCAAATAGCAAATAATTACAGCGCCGATTTTATTGACCAGGGGAAAACGATAGCAAAGATAAATCACCAGGATGGGAAAAACAAGGTAGAAACAGATTAATAAAGCCAGATCCATCCACGCACTTCCTTCCTGATTGAAATGGCAGATCATAAAGTGGGGCGCGGAAAAAAATAAATTAAAAAAGCAGCATCTGGTCAAAAAGCGCTCCTAAACCTTAAATCAGTTTATCTCGGTTAAGAGCACCTTGGCAGTGTACCGATCCCGGGGCAAAATTCTACTTTTATCCACATTTCTGGAGCAATTATAGCAATCTTTTGCCATATCTGTCAACCGGATCAGGCGCCGCCCGGCTGGTGTGGGCCGTTTGAGCCGGGCTTGCCTGGCTGGGAAAATTATGATCCACCGGCATAATATTTTGCCTGTATTTTTCGTGACAGCCGGACGAATATGCGCTATGATAAAAAAAACATTAAATGGTTTTTTTAGAGTTAAGAGCAACTGTTGCCCGGTGCATTGTTGCAATTTTAAAATAAGGTGGTGGTACACGGTGTTAAGGCCGCAGGATCTTTTTGAACTTTCGGAAAGCCCTTTTGCCTCCCTTTTTGATGATGTCACCTATGTTTGGGAAGCACTGGAAAAGATTAAAGACTATCTGCAGGCCAACCTGCAGGGAAATGTTGCAGCGGTGCGCAATGGCGGCACCCTGATGATGAAGACTGTAGTGTTGTACAATGGCGCCGTGATTGACTCCGGGTTTGTGATCGAGCAAGGAGGAAAGGGGCAGCGGGTTTTAAAGGACGGCCGGCTGCTCGAGGGAGCAAGCATTATTTATGCCGGCGCCGTTTTGATGGATGATCAGATAGAGATCGGCAATAATAGCGTCATAGAAGCGGGGGCGCTGATCAAAGGCCCGACCATCATCGGCGATCGGACGGAGATCCGCCAGGGTGCGTATATTCGCGGAGATGTATTGATCGGCAATGATTGCGTTGTTGGCCACACCACCGAAATGAAATCATCGGTGATGCTTGGCGGCAGTAAAGCCGGTCATTTTGCCTATATTGGCGACAGCATTCTTGGCAAGGTAAACCTGGGTGCCGGCACCAAACTGGCCAATTTAAAGATGACCGGTTCGCCGGTGGTGCTGAACATTAACGGGGAAAAATACGAGACCGGCTTAAAAAAATTTGGCGCCATCCTGGCGGATGGGGTGGAAACCGGTTGCAATAGTGTGACCATGCCTGGCACGATCCTGGGGCGTAACGTGTTGTTATACCCGAACGGGACTGCACGCGGCTACTATCCGCCCAATAAAATTATCAAAGTGTGCAGCAAATCCAGCAAAACCAAGAATTGCCGGACTTTGCGTAAGCAGACATGGCAGTAATTATATTTTATTTAATTGAGGGGGTTTCTGTATGAAGATTATTGTTGTGGAAGACTATGAGCAGCTCAGTGCAAAGGCCGCCCAGTTCGTGGCCGCCCAGGTTATATTAAAGAGCCACGCCGTGTTGGGCCTGGCCACCGGTTCTACCCCGGAAGGAATGTACCGCCGGCTGGCCCAGTTGAACCGGGAAGGCACGGTTGACTTTAGCGGTGTGATTACCTTTAACCTGGATGAATACTGCGGCCTCCCCCCGTCGCATCCCCAGAGTTATCACTACTACATGAATCACCATTTATTTAATCATGTCAACGTGAGGCCGGAAAACATCCATATCCCTGCCGGCGATGCTGCCGACATTGCCGCTTTTTGCCGGGAATACGACCAGGCCATCGCCGCGGCCGGCGGGATTGATCTGCAAATCCTGGGCATCGGGGTAAACGGGCATATCGGATTTAACGAACCGGGGAACTGTTTACATGCGGGGACCCATGTGGTTGACCTGGCCGCGGAAACCATTGAGGCAAACAGCCGCTTCTTTGCCTCCCCTGACGAGGTGCCCCGCCAGGCGGTGACCATGGGGATGGGTTCGATCATGCGGGCAAAACGGATTTTGCTGCTGGCTTCAGGCAAGAGCAAAGCCGAGGCCATTAAAGAAACGGTAAGCGGCAAGGTAACCACGGCGGTGCCCGCCTCATTTTTACAACTGCACCGCAAAGCAACCTTGATCCTGGATAAAGAGGCTGCCTCTTTGCTCTAACCGGCTGCCGGCGGCGGGTTTGATTGAGTATTTCCGGGCGAGGCTAGAGGGAGGCCTCGCCCAGATTATGTTTTAAGAATCTTTTAGCCAGTGAAAAGGCTCACCCGGAGCAGGATAAATGAAGGCTTGTAAAGAATAACCTTTAACTGTGCGCATCTAACGAGTGAACCGGAGCGACAGCCTCGGCGACAAGAGCGGTAAGTAATTAGGCTATTTTCAGTTAGATCACCTTAAGCTTAAGGAATAAATGAGGTTAACCGATGGGTGCAAGCATAAAAAACCTGATCAGCGGGCAGTTGCTCGCTA
>JAAYGO010000238.1 GCA_012727685.1 Bacillota bacterium
CCTGGACTGACGGAAATGCAGCAACCTTTACTGAATCGGGTGTTTATGCATTAAAGTTTCGAGTGATAGACGAGCTGGGAAGAACAAGTTCAGTGCAGAGCTGCACGGTGCAAATCGATAAGCAAAAACCGTCCGTTTCGGCCGTAGATACGGATTACAGCTGGAGAAATAGCCCCTTCCATGTCACGATTCAATTTGAAGATGCCGGCGGCTCCGGTGTTGCGACCATGCAGTATGCCTTGACCGGCAGCAGCGCTTTGCCCGGTACCTGGATCGATGCGGCGGCTTCTCAAAACATTTCCATTGCAGACGAAGGCCAGTGGTATGTGCATTACCGGGTAACAGATGGGGCCGGAAATGCGCAGACCGGCTATTATGGGCCTTATAAGCTGGATCAAACCAATCCCACCGGGTCTGCTTCCATCAATCCGGATAAAACCAACAACGGCATCCGGTTTATCAGGGACCGGGCCGCCACTGTTGCGCTCACGGCGGAAGATGGGCTGAGCGGAGCCGGCGGCATGCGCCTGGCAGAATCGCTGGAGGATTTAGCTGCGGCCGGCTGGATACCGGCAGCGCCAACCCATACCTATACCTTTACCGCAGGGGACGGCTTGAAAACCCTTTTTTACCAGGTGAAGGATGCCGCCGGGAACCTTTCCCCTGTATACTCGGATTTCATTTACCTCGATACAAGCGGGCCGACCATTTCCATATCAGCGCCATCACAACCTGTGGCCAAAAGAGGGGAGGTCGTCCAATACACAGTCACCTTTGATGACAATTCCAAGACCTTCGGGGATTCCACCATTGCCGAGAACAACGGCATTGAAAGTATTAACCTCACCGCCGCAGGAGTTGTACTGTCGCCATCCGGTTCCATTGACATCAACGATATCACCGTTACCGTCGAACCCGTCCCCGAACAACCCCTGCAGCGGCTGATCAAGCTGGCATTGCCGGCCGGTATGCAGGGCGAAGGGTCGATTAACCTGAAAATTGCTGCCGGGGCCGCCGAAGATAAGGCAGGCAACCTGTCTGCGGAAACATTGGGCGGACATGCACTTAGCATTGACAATGTGCCGCCGTCCAACCAGGACCTGCTGTTCAGTGAAAATTTAAGGGTAAAGGGCGGCAGCGAAATTGCCCTAAACGGCTCCTCTGTGGACTTTGGCGGGCATGAATCGGACAGCATCTTCTTTGCCCCGGCCGCCTTCAACGGCGAACCCGCCAATGGCAGCACCATTACCGGCAGCAGCGGGAGCTCCAGCTCTATCAACGCCCCCTCGGATGAGGGTGAATATTACTTATTCGTAATGGACAGAGCCGGCAATATCTCGCCGCCGTCTGCGGCCAAGCTGACAGTGGACAATACCGGCCCTGTGGTTACGATTTCGCCTCCGGACAAAACCATTGTTAAGGCTGACGGCCAGATCGATTACACGGTAACCTTTGCCGGCGATACGCTCCTTAGCAGCATTGATTCCCTGTTTACAACTGACAAAATCAGCCTGCATCCCACCGGGACAGCCAGTGCCCTGGTCAATATTGTGGATGTACCCGGCAACGCGTATCAAAAGATCGTCAGGCTGTCCAACTTCTCCGGCGACGGAGTGATCAAAGGGATCACTCTGGCGGCGGATATTTGCCGGGATGAAGCCGGAAACGGCTCCCTTCCTGTCAGCCAGGCCACCGAACTGCTGGTTGACTGCACCAAACCGCTGCAGCCCACCGTCACCTTCACCAAGGTCAACGACGACCTCCTCTCCAGGATCGTCAACTTTATCACCTTTGGCTATTTCTTCAATGCTGAGATCAAGGTTAAACTGCATGCGGAAGACATCAACGGCAGCGGCCTTGCTAATATTTATTACAAAACAGATGAAGCTGCAGAATATGCAGCAGGAACCCCGGATGCGCAGGGCAATGTAATTTTCACCCTGCCCATAGGTTTCAAAGGGTATGTCTTTGCCTATGCGGCCGATAGAGCAGGCAACAGCTCTGCGACGGTAAAATCGGACGGGGTCATCACTGAAAACAGCGCCCCTGTCATCCAGGTCACCCCTGCCGATCTATCCGGCTGGTTTAACTCAGATGTGATCCTTACCGTCCAGGTGACTGATAATGAAGGCCTGAGAGAGGTCAGGTATTCTGTAAACGGCATCGTCACCACCGTGGATCTGGTCAGCGGCTATACGGACAAGCAGGAGGAGTACCAGTTCACCATCCCGCTGACAGAGGATTCCACGGGGCATGTCATTCAAATCAACGCCACCGACCTGGCAGGCAATGGGGCGGAGACATGCAACGCCTCTGTCAAGCTGGACAAGACGCCGCCGCATATCAGCGGTGTGGGCGGCAATCCCGCCGACTGGACCGGCGATTTTGTAACCCTGGTGGTATACGCCAGCGACGCCACCTCCGGTTTGGCCCCCCAGGCCTATAGCTTTGACGATGGCGCTACCTGGCAGGCGGAAAACAGCAAGATCTTCGCGCAGAATACGGCAGATATCAGAATTAAAGTGAGGGATGCCGCGGGGGAATATCCAGTCGCTGGAGCCTATTTCAATCACGAAAATTGACATAACCATGCCAAACGATCCTGTGATTGCAACGCCTGAGAATTACGGCGCCGGCGTCTGGCATAACAGCAGCCAGACCATCACTGCCACCTTTACGCCCACCTCCGGCTGCGACGAAAAATTGCAGTACAGGATCAATTCCGGCGACTGGACGGACGGCGAGTCTGTAACCATTGCGGCTTGAGATCTGCCGTCAAGGGAACGGTAACCTTTACCTTCAGCTTTGCTCCCCTTGGGGAGAAGTTTGCTGAAGGCGCCTCCATCGGCGATGCTCCGGACACGCAAGCATTCACAGTCATCCAGCTTGTCCACGCAGAAGTTCCCGTCTTCAGAACAAACTTATCCGGCTCGAAGATATACAAAAAAGGCGATGCGGCAGAGGCGCTTCATTTGCGGGCAACAGTAACCGATGGAGGGAAAATTAGTTACCAGTGGTACGTAAACGGAACTGCCATAGCCGGAGCTACCGGGATGAGTTATACCCCCGATACCGGCAAAACCGGTGTGTATGACTACTATGTTGTCGCCACCAATACCAACTCATCAGCCAACGGGGATCAGACCGCCACGGCACAGAGCGGCAGCTACAGGGTTGTGGTAAACAATGTGGCAGTGAATGGAGCAAACATAGAAGCTGGCGCGCCGAGAATGACCATCCAGGGAGGCAATCAGGCATTCCTTAACGCCGCCTTGACTGCCCAGGACAAGATAAAACTTGAAAACGGTTTTGACATTTCTGTAAGCCTCAAAGTCCGGGAAACAGTCAACGTAACCCGGAATGATGAGAACGCAGTAAAACAAATTCTCGGGAATAATGTTTTAGGCCAGTTTGTCGATATTTCCTTTGTCAAAACGCTTATTGACCCGGAGGGGAACAAAAGTGAACAGATAATTACACAGTTAAATTTACCGGTGACCATTACCATTGATATCCCCGAAAACCTGTTGCCGAAAGACGGCAAAAATAGAACGTTCTCGATTATCCAGATTCAAAACGGAGTGGCGACATTGCTGGAGGACATGGATGACACATTAAGCACCATCACGATTGAAGTAGATGGTTCCTCAACCTACGCTATTGTTTATATGGATAAGCCAACGGAAATCCTGGGTACCGGCAAGGCTCTCCTTGTGATTGCATCGCTAGTGGTTGCCGCCAGCTTGCTGCTTGTGGCTATCATTCTCAAACGTAAAAAGGAGGCCGCAGGAGCCGAAAGCAAAAGTTGAGTCCGATAGTTGCGCTGGCCAGTTGGATGGTGTGGAAGACGCCCAGGTGAAGCTCTCTGTTGCATTCAAAAATAAGCGATGTTATATAATGAAATAAAAAAAAGTTCCTGTATATCAAAGAAAAAACTGCTCGTGCAGTAATGCTGCAGCTCCTCCGCCAGATTATTCCGAAGGGGGCCAGTGCCATGGGTAAAGTAATCGACTTATCCAAAAGCGTCTATGAAATATGCAAAGAGCATCCCGAAGTTGTGGCCATTATGAAAGAGCTGGGGTTTGAAAACATTACCAATCCGGGCATGCTGCAAACGGCGGGTAGATTTATGACTATCCCCAAGGGTGCCGCCATGAAACATATCCCCATGGAGAAAATCAAAGAAGCTTTTACAGCAAGGGGCTATGATTTAAAAGAATAAAAATCGTTTTGTTCTAATGTACATGATGGTAAATATGCCCACAGCATATTTCTTGTTTGTTTTTAAATCTTCACCAGGTCAAGTCCAATTTTGTCTGTAAAAAGCTCGGCCTGGTTCAAGCGGCACTGCCATCCTTCTTTTGATCTTTGTTATCCGTAGATGTCTGCTCGTGAGTCAGACCTAGCATTTTACGTAATTCAAGAACCTGTTTTTGCTCGATCTCTGAAAACCTGACCCTTCGCCACTTGAGACTGGTTCGCCAAAGTGTAGCGAAGGCAAGCTTGAGTGCACTCTTTTCATCGAAAAAGCGAGGGATCACCTTGCTGCGTCTTCTCTGTTCGCCGAAGCTGCGCTCGATTAGATTGGTGGTGCGCACGTATTTGCGATGCACCGCCGGCAAATAAAGATGAGCGAGCGAGGCTTCAAGGTCATCCTGGAAGCTGCTCATCGCTCTGGGGTATTCTTTCTCGTACTTTTCAACCAACTCCTTTGCTCTTTGAAATCCTGACTCATAATCCGGAGCGTCCCTTACCGCAGTAAGGTAGGCTTTGACTTCAGCTCTATGCGCATCCGGGATCCGGTCTAAGACGTTGTTCATTTTATGCACCCAGCAGCGGATGCACAGCGACTGCGGCCAGATTTCTTCAATAGCCTTCTTTAAGCCGGGAGCGCCGTCAGAGGTGATGCTAAGAGGCGTCTTTAGACCTCTGCCGACCATGTTTCTTAAAAAATTCAGCCAGCTGCTGTAGCTTTCCTTGTTGCCCAGGTCCATGTGCAGGAGCACTTTCTCCCCGGTGACCAGGATCGCCCAGGCACACAGGATCCCTTCCTTCGGCCCTTTGAACAGGCGCATCGGCTCATAAACCGCATCCAAGAAGATATAGACCACCTCGAACCCGGATAGGTCACGCTCACTGAAGGCCAGGTATTCTTCCCACAGGGTCTCTGTCACTTCACTGACAGCGCTTTTACTGATCAAGCATTTACCCTGCTCATCGGTAAAGGTTGTCTCAATATCCCGAGTTGACAAGCCCCTGGCATACATTTCGGCAACCAGGTAGCGTAAGACGTCGCTGTTGCCCTTTATGAATTGCCAGAGCTTCGATGAATAGGTCTCTTCGGTGTTCCTAAGCTGGGGAAGGAAAACCGGGATTCTTCCCTCAGCACTCTTTAAATGCCGTTCTTTGTAACCGTTACGCAGACCTTTGCTATTTTCGCCGCTGCGCTCGTAGCGCTCCCGTCCCAGATAGTCTGTCGCTTCCTGTTCCAAGAGTTCCTGGATTAAACGCTGGGCTCCTAACAGAAAGAGGGTGTTTGTAATGTTC
>JAAYGO010000130.1 GCA_012727685.1 Bacillota bacterium
GGCGGGCGGCGGCAGCAGCAAGCCGGCGAGAATGGCAGCCAGGGTGAGTAATGCCGCCGCTGCCGGAATGATCCATATTAGCGCCGCACCTGACGCCCCCATCTCCAATCTTCTCCTCATGCAGATCCTTTCCCCCGGTTTATAAAATCCCGCTGGTTTAAAACCCGCTTTCGAATGTTCATGATTTGTCACTAGACTGATTGCTGCTTCGCCTCCGCCCGGCCGGCTGGCAACACCTGGCCGGCTAGCGCTCCACAATAATCAGGATACCGGCCACTACAGCCAGGATTGCCATGATGAACCCCTGGTTGGGGATATTGATGTTTAAGTATGGAAGCAGTCCGGTGGCAATCAGCCAGATGCCTAAAAGTAGTTTACCCAAACCTTTTAGCTTCACGAAAAAACTCCTTTCTTGACCCGCGTCGCTACAAACACCGCTCCTGCCGCCTTTTTCGTCCCGGCGGCGGCTGCCCGCTGCTGCAGGCTGCCTTGCTGCCGGCAGCCCTGTGGCCGGCTAGCTCCTGCTGCCCTCTCTGGCGCGGTTTCCTTTTTCTGGTGCGGCTGCTGACTCCTGCGTCCTCCTCCTCTCGCGTGGACCGCCCACTCTTGGCCAACCCCTGACACCTCAGGCCGGCCCTTCGCCGTGGCGGTAGCGGCGGCGGCAGGGCAGCACCTTGCGAATCCCGCCGCGGGGATTCTCCACATCGCCGCGGGTGCGGGGAATGATGTGAATGTGCAGGTGCATCACCGTCTGACCGGCGGCTTCACCTTCGTTGATGCCGATATTAAACCCGTCGGGTCCAAAGCGCTCCCGGAGAAGCGTCTTCACCTGCCTGATCAGGGCAAAGAGAGCGAGTGCTTCCTCACCGGTCAGTTCGTCCATGGTCAGCACATGGCGCCTCGGGATCACCAGCGAATGCCCCGTCGCGGCGGGAAACCGATCGAGAATGGCAAAAGCCAGCTCATTTTCAGCCAGCGTTTCCCTGTCAATCGAACAGAAGATACAGGTATCATCCATAAAAATTAGCTCCTTCTTAACCGGTCCTTTTCCATCCCTCTAAATCCTGAAAATGCAGCAGCCTTCTTCAGCCCCCCTCATCCTGAACCTTTCCCCCCATGGGGTGAAGAGGGGATTGTGGGCAGCACCATTTTCATCCATCTGATAGAGCCCCCATGCGATGGGAGCATGGCGGCCTCCGCTCTCCTTCCCGCAGGATTGTCCCGGCCGCGGCCAGCGGAGGGCGCACCGGTGTGCCCAGAACCTGTTCCAGGCAATGCGCCACCCGGAAGAGCAGCCCTTCGCGCAGCGGCGGCGCCGTCAGTTGCAGCCCGATGGGCAGGCCGCTTGCCGAAAGGCCGCAGGGAGCAGAAAGAGAAGGAACACCGGCCAGGGCGTCATCGAGCGTGCAGATATCGGTGCGGTACATCTCCAGCGGCTGATCCGTTTTCGACCCCAATTTAAAAGCCGGATCCGGCGTGGTCGCCCCGGCCAGCAGGTCAAAGCGCTGAAAAGCATTTTCGTAATCCTGCCGGATCAGGGCGCGCACCTTCTGGGCCTGCACGTAATAGCGATGGCCGCTGTCGTCGCTTAAGAGGTAAGTGCCGAGCATGATCCGGCGCCGCACCTCGGGGCCAAATCCCCGGCCCCGCGTGGCGCTGGACATTTCCGTGATGCTAGCGCCCGGCTCGCGCAAGCCGAAGCGGACCCCGTCGAAACGGCCCAGGTTTGAAGCAGCTTCAGCCGACCCAATCACGTAGTAGACAGGGAGAGAGTAAGCGGTGTGCGGCAGGGATACCTCTTCCACCACCGCCCCGTTTTCCTGGAGCAGCTCCAGGGCGCGGCGCACCGCAGTGATCACCTGTGGATCGAACTCGGCGGCAAGCCTTTCCTTGACCAGGCCGATGCGCAAACCGCGCACCCCGCCCTCAAGCTCACGGCAGTAATCGGGAACCGGTTCGTTCAGGCTGGTCGGGTCGAGGGGATCGTAGCCGGCGATGAGGCCCATGAAGAGGGCCCCGTCCGCGGCGGTCAGGGTCATGGGTCCGATCGTGTCCAGGGAGGAGGCAAAGGCGATCAGCCCGTAGCGCGACACCCGCCCGTAAGTGGGCCTTAATCCGGTCACCCCGCACAGGGCGGCCGGCTGGCGGATGGAGCCGCCCGTATCCGAGCCCAGGGCGAGCGGCGCCAGCGCCGCCGCCACCGCAGCCGCCGAACCGCCGCTTGAGCCGCCCGGGACGCGATCTAAATCCCAGGGGTTCCGCGTCGGGTAAAAATACGAGCTTTCCGTGGAAGAGCCCATGGCAAACTCGTCCAGGTTCGTTTTGCCCAATATGGGGAGGCCGGCCTTGCGGAGCAGCCTGACCGCGGTGGCATCGTAGGGCGGGATATAGTTTGCGAGCATCCTTGAGGCGCAGGTGGTGCGCAAACCCGCGGTAGAGATGTTATCCTTGATCACCACCGGCACCCCGGCCAGGGGGGATAGGGGTTCGCCGCGGTGCCGCTTCCGATCTACCGCTTCCGCCTCCTGCAGCGCCCCGGCGGGGGTAAAGGTGAGCAAAGTTTTCAGACGCGGTTCCAGCGCTCCGATCCGCTTAATAAAAGCGGTCACCACTTCCACCGCGCTGACCTCTTTCTTTTGCAGCAGCCGGCTCAGCTCCAGGGCGGTCATCTCAAAAAGCTCCATGGCCACCCTCCTCTACTCATCATCAGCGGCCACAACCGGAGGCACGCAAAAATAACCCTTTTCCCGGGCCGGGGCGCTTTGAAAAACCCGGTTTAAGGGCAGAGAAGGCTGCAGCTCGTCCTCCCGCAGCGCTGCCGGCTGCGCGAAGGGGTGTGCCGCCGGCATGATGCCCGCTGCATCGACTTCCAGCAAGGAACTTGCCACGGCGAGAATTACGCTGAGCTCGGAGGCCAACTGTTCCTTTTCATTATCGTCCAGCTGCAGCCGGGCCAGCCGGGCCACCCGCTCGACAACCTGGACAAAATCATCCGCCATGCCAGGACCTCCTCCCGCAGCCCTCACCCTTCACCGCTCCCTGAGATTTTTTGCCATGGAACAATTTTAATCTATTCCCCAAACAGCGTCAACCGAGGTGCCGGGCCTTGACATTGTGGCTTAAAAGGAAAATTAAACCAGGGATTAAAAGTTAATTAATGTCACAATGTCAAGGCCCGGCACCTCGCCTCAAGTTTAAAAATGGCATCACTGCATAAAATATTAAAGCCATGAACATTAAACGGGTTCTTAACCTGATTTTTCTTTTTCCACGGGCTTCCCGCCTTCCTTTTTTATGCGGGTCGCTGATTTCGGTGGGACTCGGAACAGCGCTGGCCTACAGGGAAAGCGGAACCTTTGCCTGGTCCCTGTTCCTGCTGACCTTAACCGGTATCAGCGGCGCCCACCTGGCGGTCAATCTCTTAAACGATTACTACGATTATCTTTACGGGGCTGACCCATCCCACCCGCCCCGGCCGCTGAGCGGGGGCAGCCAGGTGATCCAGGAAGGATTGGAAACGCCGGCCGAATACCTGGCCCAGGCCATGCTCTGCGGCGCAGTGGCGGCGGCCTGCGCTTTTTGCCTGGCCTGGCTGGCCGGTCCCCTGGTCCTTGCCCTGGCACTGCTGGGCGGGCTGCTCGGCTACTCCTATTCCGCCAGGCCGCTGATCTTAAGCTGGCGCGGCCTCGGCGAGCTGACCGCCGGTTTCTGCTTTGGCCCCATGGTCGTAGCCGGCTCATTTTACGTGCAGGCCGGTTACATCTCGCCGCTGGCCTTGCTGCTCTCCCTGGTGCCGGGTGCGCTGATCTCCCTCCTTTTAATGATCAACCAGTACCCCGACTACCGCGACGATCTGCAAGCCGGCAAGAAAAACCTGGTGGTGCGGCTCGGCCCGCAGCGCTCCCTGCCGCTTCTTTACCTGCTGCTGCTCGCCGCTTTTATCCCGCTGATCCCGGGATTAAGGCTGCTGCCGGCGTCGCCTCCGGGCTGCGCCGCCCTTGCCGGGCTGATTCCCGCTGCTGCGGCCGCCGGAATATTGTCGGCCAGCAAGGGAAAGCCACACCCGGGGAACAAGCCCGGCAAGCTGATCCTGCTTTCCTATACCCTGACCCTGGGGCTGCTTGTGCTGGGCATCTATCTCCAGTAAAGAGAGCACAAGAGCGCCGTAACAGTTAAGGAAGCATGGCGGCGGGGTCTGGCCTGGCCATGGCTTAAGCCATCCATCGCTAAATGTTTGCCGGTAACATTCGCCGGCATTATTAATATGTGAATGCTATTTGTGGCGGGAGGCATCCACCAGGGCGTGAAAAAGCGCTTCCGAAAGCGGGTGTGCCAGGGTTTCGGGGTGCCACTGCACGGCAAGCACAAAGCGGTGCGCAGCGCTTTCCAGGGCCTCGATCACCCCGTCCGGCGCCACGGCGGCGATACGCAAGCCCGGTGCCGGCGCCTCCACGGCCTGGTGATGAAAACTGTTCACCGCCACAATCTCCGCCTCCTCCCCGGCTAAGGCAGCCAGCCGGGTCGAGGGCCTGATCCGGACAGTATGCGCACTACAGGTGCGGGGTGCCTGCTGCTCGTGCTGCAGGTAGGCGCCGCCGCAGAGGTGCTGCAGCACTCCGCCCCCCAGCGCCACGTTCAGAAGCTGCATCCCGCGGCAGATGCCGAGCAGCGGCAGATCCCGGCGCAGCGCCTCCCGGGTCAGGGCAAGTTCCCAGGCATCGCGGCCGGGATCAACTTCGCGCAAACCGGGCTGCGGTTCTGCCCCAAAAAAAAAGGGGGCGATATCCCCGCCGCCGCTTAAAATGAGGCCGTCCAGGCGGGCGACCAGCGGCGCCGCCCGCTCTTCTCCCGCGGGTGGCAGCAACAGCGGTGCCGCCCCCGCGGCCACCACGCGCCGGCAATAACTCTCCGGCAGCCAGAAATGCCCCCGCTCATGATCGCAATTCACGCTGATCCCGATCAACGGGCAGGACAAAAAGAAATTCCTCCTCCCCGCAAGGCCGCAAGGTGCCGGGCCTTGACATTGTGACATTAAAAGGATGAAATTCCCATTCTAACATTATATTGTTAATTAATGTCACAAGTCAAGGCCCGGCACCAATGGGGTTTTCCAGCCCGGCACCTCGGGTTAGAATTCGATCAAGCCCAGGCTGATGCGCAGCGCCTCGTCGACGCGCTGCATCATCCTGTCGTCGAGTTCGGTCACTTTTTTCTGGAGTCTTTGTTTGTCAATGGTGCGGATTTGCTCTAATAAAATGACGGAGTCCTTGTCGAGGTTGTATTCGGCTGCGGATATTTCCACATGGGTAGGCAACTTGGCTTTGTCGATCTGGGAGGTAATCGCGGCTACGATTACGGTAGGGCTGTAGCGGTTCCCAATATCATTTTGAATGACCAGCACCGGCCTGACGCCGCCCTGTTCGGAGCCGACCACGGGACTCAAGTCCGCAAAAAAAATAAAGCCTCGCTTAACCTCCACCCTGCTCACTCTCCACTGACCAGTTCTTCGGCGATCCGGTCGGCTTCATTCTCCGCGAATATGGCTTCAGACGATAAGGAAAGGTTTATCTTGGCCATTTCCAGGTAGCCCTTTTGCATCCTCTCCCGAATTTGTCTTTTTTTCCGCTCATGCAGGTATAGCTTCATCGCTTCGCGGATGAATTCGCTGCGGGTTCTTTTTTCCACGGCTACGATACCGTCAACCTCATTTAAAAGATTGTGCGGCAAACTGATCATAATTCTTTTGGTTTCCGCCATTATTACCTGCACCCCCTAATCTCATGTGCACCGAACCGGGTGCGAAATTCCATATTCAGTATTATACGGTTCTCTTTAATAGTTATGCAACCTGCCAGGTAAAAAGAAGTTTAACCGCCAAAAAGTTTCGATTAAAAAGTGGGAGTGCACGGAATCTGGCGCCCTCACCCCAGGCGGTAATGCATAAAAGCAATACTCCCCGTATGGCATATTTTATTCAACAGCAAGCCGGTTTATTCCTGCCGGGCTGCTGTTGGCAAATAATTACTGAAACGCGAGGGCATGGCTCTGTTATGAAAGAACCCGAAAGATACTGTAGCGCGGCTGGATCGCGGGCAGCGCCGTGACCCGCTTAAGCGCGCGGGAAAAATTCTCTTCGCTGACCTGGTGGGTCACCAGCACTATTTCCGCCACTCCCGCCTCGCTGCGCTTCTGTATGATCATATCCAGGCTGATCTGCTCGTCTCCAAAAGCGGTGGCCAGGGCGCCAAAGACACCGGGGCGATCGCTGGCGAGCAGGCGCAGGTAAAAGCGCGAACTGAGCGCGGACATGGGCAGCAGCGCCTCCGGCTTGAATTTGCTTTCCATAACCCCGTTCTCCAGCTCGGAGCGCAGGCAGCGCGCCGCATCGACCAGGTCGGCGAGAACTGCGCTGGCTGTAGGCGCGGCGCCGGCTCCGCGGCCATAGAGCATCACTTCCCCCACGGCGTCGCCTTCCAAAAAAACGGCGTTAAACTCGTTATGCACCGCGGCCAGGGGATGGTCCAGGGGCACCAGCGTTGGGTGCACCCGCAAGGCCAGGGTGTCGCCCACCCGGTCGCAGCCGCAGCGCTCGCCCAGGGCCAGCAGCTTCACGGTATATCCGAGATCGCGGGCATAGTGGATATCTTGCCGGGTCACGTCCCGGATTCCCTGCACAAAGATAGCGCCGGCATCAATGCGGCTGTGAAAAGCCAGGCCGGCCAAAATCGCCAGCTTATACGCCGCATCCAGGCCGTCCAGGTCGTTCGCCGGGTCGGCCTCGGCAAAACCGAGCGCTTGCGCCTGGGCGAGGGCCGCGTCAAATTCCATGTCATCCTGGCTCATGCGCGTTAAAATGTAGTTGGTAGTGCCGTTGATAATGCCGATGATCCGCTTGATCCGGTTGGCAACCAGGCAGTGTTTAAGGGGGCGCAACAGGGGGATCCCGCCGCCCACGGCGGCCTCGTAGAAAATATTCCGGTTAAAGCGGCGGGCCAGCTCCAGCAGCTCCGCCCCGTGCTGCGCCATCAGATCCTTGTTGGCGGTGACCACGTATTTGCCCCGCTGCAGCGCCGCGGTGATATAGGTGCGTGCCGGTTCAATCCCCCCGATCAGCTCCACCACCACGTCGATCTCCGGATCGTCGAGCACATCCGCGGCCGCGGTGGTAAACACTGACGGCGGCAGCTCGACCGCCCTTTTGCGGGACGGATCGCGCACCAGGACCCGCTTAATCACAAAATCAATATCTGTCCTTTCCCTGAGCAGCCCGTCGCTGCGCGCCAGCAAAGCCGCAACGCCGCCTCCCACAGTGCCCATCCCCAGCAACCCGATTTTAACGCTATCGCGCGGCATAATCAGCCTCCTGCCGTTTTTCCTATATTCTATCATTTTTCCATGCCAAAGAGGAGTAAAAAAAACCGGCGCTCGCGCACCGGCTAATCAGTTGTATGTTTTTACCCGTTTAAGTAAGTAGAGATCACTCGCCGTCCGTTTCGTCCCCCGGAAACGGCGGCCAATCAGGTTCATAGGCGGGACACTCCGCCTCAACCTGCACGCAATCGTCCGGCTCGGGGCAGAAACCGTAGGCCGGAACCAGCAACTGGACCTGGGCGACCAGTTTAAAGAGCTGCAGCTTGCCGATACAGCAGGTTACCTGCTGGATGCCGGAGGCGAAACACTCAAAACAATCCAGGAAAACTTCACACTGGACATAAAGCCCTTTTTCCATGATCCGATCGCTCATCACCACGGTGGTCTCATGGAAAATCGGATTGCTGGTGTAAAATTTCTGGCCTTCCTGGTCAACATAGGCGAACCGGTACTGGTAATAGTAAGATACTTTGGCGCGGCGGGTACCGGCGATTTTTTCGCAGACAAAAGGAAACTGTTCGTTCACCACCAGATCGACATCAACACACCAGACGTCGAGTATGTCACCGACCGCAATCCCGCTCAAATCGGTAACCTCTTCATTGGTCTGAACCCGGCGGCAAGATTCATAGACCTTTTCTGTCTTAATGCAGACTAGCTCCGTGGGCGGCGGACAATCCGGACGACCCGTTTCGAGATTAACCGGGCATGGCCCTGGCTGCAAATCGGTAATGCCATGGCGTAAATACCGCGGCCTGCTGTAGCTTCTACTACCATAATTTTTGCTGCATCCCATCTTTACAACCCTCCTTTGCAAATATGGTTTGAGCAGATCTCGATAGCTCCCCGATGCTCAATTACATAGTATGCGTGCCCGGATCAAGTGGTGATACAGAGATGGCGCCGCCTCCGGCGTGATTGTTTCAGCAATTATACTTCTAAAGCTCGCACCTGCGGGCATATACATAGTACATCTCTGTAGCTGTATCAGTGCGCGGGCAGGTGAGAGTGATGTCTTTTCTGATCGACGAGAGCGTTTATGACGAAGCACCCACCCTCCTATACCGGGGAGAACAGGGCTTTTTTTTCTGCAGCCGCAAGGAATCCGGATGGACCTGGCAGGAACAGGCTGTCCGAAAGAGGGAAAGAGATGGGGTAGAGGTTGGGATTGGGGATGGGAATGGCGATGGGGCTAAGACTGGGGATGGGGCTGAAGTTGGGAATGGGGTTGGGGAAGGGGAGGCCGGGGTTGAAGCGCAATGGATGGAAGCCCGGCCGCTGCCCCGCTCCGGCGAAAAAGTATGTGCCGCCCTCGATGCAACGGGACGGCCTCACCTGATCCTGGTTGAAAACGGCTCTTTCTACCACCTCGTTTACCGGGAGGGGCAATTCACCGAAGAACTGATTTACAAGGAAGAGAGCAAGCTGTGCCACCAGTTCCAGCTTGCCGGCGACGCCGCCGGCGCGCTGCACCTGATTTACCTGGCCACCGACAGCAGCGCCGCGCGCTGGTGGCTGCTGCACCACCGTTATGCCGAAAAAGGCTGGGAGGAACCGCGCGTCATCGATTTCGGCGGGGGCGACTCGCTCAACTATGGCAGCACCGTTCCCGACCGCAGCGGCAACCTGCACCTGGCCTACCGCATCGTCGAACATGACCAGGTCGGCCTTTACTACCGCTGTTTCAGCAAAAGCTCGTCAAACTGGAGCAAAGCGGTGCCCCTGGCCGCGGGCGAAGAGATCAGTTTTCCGGCCATCGCCGTGGACGATAGCCAGAACGTGCACGTGATCTGGACGATGCGCAGCGGGATGCACTACCAGGTATACTACCGCCTGATGACCCGCGGCGGCTGGCCCTCAGGCGGCTGGAAGCAGGAGGTGGCCGTTTCGCCTCCTGCTTCCGAAAAACCGTTTCCCTACTTCACCTTTCTGCAGGGAAAGCTGGCCATGGCCTGGTTTGACGGGGCGAACGTAAACCAGATCAAGCAGGAAAAGGGGAACTGGCTCAGAACAACTGCCCGCCGGCTGGAAGAGCCGCTGCTCTTGCGCTGCATCTCCTTTCGCCCGCTCAATGCGCCCGCGCATTACTGGATCATCAGGGAAGGCGGCATCCGGGAAGGCGGCGAAAGCGGCGCCGCCAGCGAACCCTTTGGACTCGAAGAGGCTGCAAACGCCGGCACCGGCATGGCCGGCCTTGATTTCGATCTGGAGCAGCTGCAGCGCTATTCCCGTACCCTGCTCAACCGGACTGCGGATTTGGCCCTGGCCAAAAACCGCCTCGAAGGGGCCCTGGAAGATAAAAGGAAAGAGCTGGCCTGGCTCTCGCAGGAAAGCCAGCGCAAACTGCGTTCCCTGCAGCAAAATCTTGTGGAAAAGGATAAAGAGCTGCAACAGCTCGAGCAAAAATTTAAAGAAACCATTGACAACCTCAAGCGCAAATCGGCCGAGGCAGGAAAAACCTGGGAGGAAGAGCGAAAGCGCACCAGGCTGGAGCTGCAGCGCTATAAAACGGAGCGCCGCCAGTTTGAGGTCAAGTTGAAAGAACAGGAATTCACCATCGCCCGGCTCGAAGCGCAGCTACAGGAACAGGAACGCCGCATCAAGTTCCTGGCGGAGGCGAACAAGGAACTGGAGAAAAAACTGGAAGAAAGCCGCTGGAACCTGAAGAAGTTTATCGCCAGGATACTGCGCAACAAATCATAAAACAATAATTACACAGAGCAACAAATAACAATTCACAAACAAGCATCACCAATTTCCACCCGGAATCATATCCTGATTCCGGGTGATTTCATGAAGGAAAAGCTGTTTCTCAATCTGGTCAACGGAGCAAGGACCGGGCAGGAGCTGGCGCCGCTGCAGGCAAATGCCAGGCTGAATTACCTCGCCCGCTTGAAGAGCCGGGACATGTTGCGGCACGATTATTTTGCCCACCGCTCACCGGTCTACGGCAGCGCGGGGGAGATGCTCCGGAAAGCCGGCGTGAAATTCTCCCTGGGTGCTGAAAATATCGGGGCAGGCGGCAGCATCCGCGCCATTTTCAGCGCCTTCATGGAAAGCTCCGGCCACCGGAACAAGATCATGGATCCGCGCTACAGCTTAACCGGCATCGGGATCCTCTACAAGCGGGGCCGCGGCTACCTGGTGACCCAGCTATTCGTCCGGCCCAAAAAGTAGGATACTCACCTTTGACCACCCGGAATCATATCTTGATTCCGGGTGATCGATTATGCGCGTAATCATGTTAACCCGTTTCCGCTGCTGCAGCGCAACCAATCACGCGATCAGCCTGGCTGCAGCGTTGAACCGGCAGGGGGTTAAGACGGCAGTGATCTTTTCCCACTGCCCCCCCGGGGCAAGAAAGCTTTACAGCGACTACTGCCGCCATAAAGTTCCCCTGCTTTTCGCAGATACGGAAGCGGAAATCGACCTGGTGATCGAGCGATACCGGGGCGAACTGCTGCACCTGCACGGCCCGGATCTGCTCCCCGAAGCCTATCACCTGGCCAGGCAGCGGCGCCTCCCCTACGGGGTCACCGTCCACCACTCTACAGGCGCTACAGGCGCCACGGGCAGGCCGGACTACCTGGCAGATGCCGCATTCCTGATCAAGCCCGCCCTGGCACCGGCTTTTCCCGGCCCTGCCGAAAGGGAAGGCGCAGTCTCGATCCCCGAGGGGATCGACCTCGACGAATTTGTACCGGCCCCCAAAAAAGGCTTCCGGGTCACCTATATCGCCGAAGAAGGCTATAGCAGCGCCGACGCCTTGCCGGCCTTGCAGAAGGCGGCCGGCCTGATCGACCTGGAGCTCGAGATCATCAGCCCGCAAATGCTGCCGCCGCACGGCAAGGTGCGCTTTCACGGCTGGCTGCCGGGCAGCGCCGCCCTTTTAAAACACTCGCAGGTGGTGGTCGGACGCGGGCGCAGCCTGCTTGAAGGGATGGCCTGCGGCAACGCCGCCCTGGTTTTGGGGGAAAGATACGGCGGCATCGTTGAGCCTGCCGCCGGTTTGCCGCTCCCCGACCTCTCCGGCCGGAGCGGCGCCGAGCCCTGTTACCGCGACCTCTTCTATGACCTCGCCCGCCTCTGGAAGGAGCGCGAATACCTGGACCATTTGCAGCAATGGGGCCGCCGCCAGGTCCGCGAAAACTTCGACCTGCGCCTCGCCGCCGAAATGACCGCCCGCCTCTACCTCAAGTTGTTGCCGGGACGGTTCTTCTGACAACGTTGTCACGGGAACTGCCCCCGCGACAACTGCGGGAACCGTCTCCGCGACAACTTTACCGTGGCGATGCCGGTTTGAGCTGGAAGAGGGCCGCTTCGAGATCAGGGTTGAGCTGGATGATTTCGAAGGAAGTGACCTGGGTGAGGCTGTTGTAGATGTCGTAAACTTCCAGGCGCACGGGGAGCAGGCTTTCTTTTTCAAGCCAGATCAGTTCCCTGACGCGGTGGCGGTCCGGATCGCCGGGATAGATTTCCACGAGGTAATAGCTGTGGCGGCTGCCTCTTTCCTCCGAAAGGAGCGCCATGCTCTCGGCATCGGCCACGGAGTGCCAGAAGTCTTCAAGGATAAACGAGGGCAAAGTATGCTCTTCCGCTTCGTGGATCGGATAAAAATCGTCGAGATCGGGGCTGTAGAGATAGGCACTGTCACCGTCAAAGATCACTACCTGCGCCGCCGTCTCGGCATCCCCCTCGAGGCGGACCATCTCCATCCGGTAAAGCCCGGAATCGCTTTTCCAGAGATCGACGCGGTAGGCTTCGTTGATCCCGTCGTAAAACAGCGTGCTCTTAAAACGGATATAGTAACCGGCTATGCTCTCGATGCCCTCCTGCAACTGTTCCCGGATCTGCGCCGCCGTGGGCCCGGCGGGTTGGGAGCGAAGGTAATACCAGCCGCTGAAGCAGAGGCTTAAAGCAAGCAGGGCCGCCGGCAGGAATAGCGCCGGCAGCCGCAGCACCATAAACTGCCGCCTAGCCATGGCAACCCGCCTCCGCCGGCTTTTCCATGATTTCTTTCACGGGCATGTTGCCGCCCTCCAGTTGTTTGTCCACCTGGGGTAATATATGCCGTGCGGCAGGCGCAGTATGCATACTTTCTCTAAGTTGTCACGACAAGGTTGTCAGGAGAACCGCCCCGTTGACAATGATGGCAGGGGGCGGACTGGTTTGAGGTACGGGGAGGGGCCTGACAGGGGTTGTTCCAGGCGCTGGAAAGCGCGCGGGAAGGCGGCCAGGACGTCGGCGGCGCTGTGGCCGCGCCCCGGTCCAAGGAGATCGCCGGCCAGGCCGTGGATGAAGGCGCCGGCGCGGGCAGCGCCGGTGGGCGCCAGGCCCTGGGCGATCAGCGAGGCGATCAGCCCGGTGAGCAGGTCGCCGGTGCCGGCAGTGGCCAGGGCCGGGCCGCCGGTGGGATTGATGTAGACGGCGCCGCCGGGGGCGCCGATCACCGTATGGGCCCCTTTCAAGACCAGGGTGCAGTTCCACTCGCGGGCGAAGCGGCGCGCCGCCTCCAGGCGGGACTGCTGCACCACCGCTGTGCTCAGGCCGGCCAGCCGCCCCATTTCCCCGGGATGCGGGGTGATCACCAGGGGCTGCCGCGCCTGACTTAAAACTTCACTCCGGCCGGTCAGGGCGCTTAAAGCGCCGGCATCGAGGACGAGTGGCACCGGGGATTGCGGCAGGAGCTCTGCCAGGAGGGCGGCAGTTTCCGGCGCCGCCGCCAGGCCCGGCCCCACGGCCATGACATGGCAGAGGCCGGCCTGCTCGAGGATTAACGGCAGTGCCGCTGGGCCGATCACCCCGGGCGCAGTTTCGGGCAGGGGCAGCGTGATCACCTCGAGCAGCCTCGCCTCCAGGGAGGGGCAGAGGTTTTCAGGTGCGGCCAGGTAAACCAGCCCGGCGCCGCCCTGCAGGGCGGCCCGTGCCGCCAGCACGGCGGCCCCGGTCATCCCGGTGGAACCGGCCACGACCAGCACCCGCCCGGCATCGCCTTTATGCATCTCCGCCTGGCGTAGCGGCAGCATCTCCCGCACCCACCCGGCAGTGGTCAGCGCCATCGGCTCCCGTTCAACCAAAAAAGAGGGCACGTTGATCTCGCCCACGAAAAGTTCGCCGCAATAATCGGCCCCCGGATAGAGCAGCAGCCCCGGCTTGGGGAAGGCAAAGGTCACGGTCCAGCGCGCCCGCACGGCGCAGCCCATCACCGCCCCGCTGTCCGCATTCACCCCCGAGGGGATATCCACGGCCAGCACCGGCGCCGCGCAGTCGTTGATGGCCTCGATGACGGCGGCCGCCAGGCCTTCCACCGGGCGGCTGAGCCCGGTCCCCAGCAGCCCGTCCACCACCAGCCCGGCCTGCTCCAGGTCGGCGCGGAAAGAGTCCAGGGCCTCGCCCCGCGGTGCGCCGGCCAGGCAGCGCAGCGGAAAGGCGCAGGCCTGCAGGAAACGGGCGTTAATGCCCGCATCCCCGCGGTAGGCCTCGAGCGGCACGGTGGTCCATAAAGACAGCGGCGTCCCCGCCGCCCGCAGCAGCCGCGCCGCCGCGAGGGCATCGCCGCCGTTGTTCCCCGGCCCGGCGATCAGCACCACCCGCCGCGGCTGAAAATCTAAAGATAAAACCAGCTCGGCCACCCGCATGGCCGCCGATTCCATGAGCACCACTCCCGGCAGCCCAAGCTGCTGGGCGGTTTGCCGGTCGGCTTCGCGCATGGCCGCCGCCGTCAAGATCTTCACGTCGCTGCACCTCCCATTTTGCTGCGGGCAATCTCTTGCGCAGCGGAGCCGCCGCCCCGCTGCATGGTTATTTTATTATAACCTGGAAAAGCCCCCGCCGGCGGAAGCGCAATCTCTACTCTACTCTACTCAATCTCTGCTCCCCGCTGCAGTTCATTTTAGCCGCGCTGGCCCGGCGCAGGTAGACGAGCAGGGCGCAAACGACCGCGATCATTATTATGCCCAGGATGATCACGTAAAGAGGCCTGACCGAGGCACAGAGCAAATAAACGGCAAGGCTGGCAAAAAACAGGTCGATGGCATAAATGAGCAGCACCACCTCGCGGACCCTTAAACCGAGCCGCAGCAAGAGGTGGTGGATATGGCCCTGGTCAGCCTTGAAGATGGAAGTTTTATTTTTAATCCGGCGGAAGATGGCAAAACACACATCCGTAGCGGGATAGGCCATGATGAACATGGTTCCCAGAACCAGGGAAACGTCAAACGGTGCGGTGATCACAAACAGGTAGATCACTCCCAGCAGGTAGCCCAGCAACATGCTGCCGGTATCTCCCATAAAAATGCGCGCCGGGTTAAAGTTATACGGCAGGAAGCCGAGGCAGGCGCCGAGCCCGATTAGCAGCAGCGCGGTCATGGTCCCCCTGCCCTGGAGCGTCGATACCACGGTCATCGCCGCAAAGATGATTACCGCCGTACCGCAGGCCAGGCCGTCCAGGCCGTCAATCAGGTTAAAGGCATTGATCATCAGCACGAGCCAGCCGATGATAAAGAGCAAGGTAAGCGGCTTCGGCAGATAAAAGCGGCGGGTAAACTCCACCAGCACGCTAAAAGAGGCATGGTTGCAAAGCACCACTAAAATGGCTGCCGCCAGTTGGCCGGCCAGTTTTACATACGGATTCAAGTTATATATATCGTCGAGCAGCCCGACGATCACCAGAATCGCTCCCCCGCCCATTAAAGACAACACTGCGGGCGAAGCCGGCAAGAGCGCAAATACCGACACAATCACGGCCAGGAAAATGCTTAACCCGCCTAACAGCGGCTTGGCCTCATGGTGTGTCTTATGTAACCCGGGCTTGTCCATTAACCCGTTCTTACGCGCCACCAGTGATAATAGCGGTGTGGTAAGAAATGAGATTACCAGAGGTAAAACCAGGAAATACAGGTGATGCACGAAAATACCCCCTTAGATATTGCCCAAGGACAGGCGGGGGATTAAAAATCATCAGAATCTATGCAGTAGAATCTGTGCAGTTGACAGTATATTATGAGCGATTTTTTTCCATAGCCCGCCGTTTATTCAGCATCAATACTAGCATAGATTTGATGTTAATCCATCAGCCGAAAGTATGAGAATTTCAAAAAAGTGAATTATCTCTCCAGGTGACGCTTCAAAAAAGCCTTCAGCTCCCCCGCCAGATCCGGGCGGCGCAGGGCATATTCAAAGGTGGCTTCCAAAAAACCGAGGCGATCGCCCACATCGTAGCGGCGGCCTTCGAAAGTATAAGCCCACACCGGGTTATCCTGCGCCAGCACGTTTAAGGCGTCGGTAAGCTGAATTTCTCCCCCTGCTCCCGGCGCGGTCCGTTCCAGGATCGCAAAAACCTCCGGCGAGATGATGTAGCGCCCCAGGACAGCCAGGTTGCTGGGCGCATCTTCGACGGCCGGCTTCTCCACCAGGCTTCTCACCCGCACCACCGGCCCGCTCTCGCCGCCGGCATCGACAATGCCATACTTGGAGAGCGCGCTTTTCGCCACCGGCTGGACCCCAAGCACCGTGCCGCCCCGCTCTTCATATACAGCCATCAACTGCTTGATGCAGGGAACCTCGCTGTAGATAATATCGTCGCCCAGCATTACGGCAAACGGCTCGTCACCGACAAATTTGGCGGCGCAGCCGATGGCATGGCCCAGGCCGAGCGGCTCCTTCTGCCGGACATAAAAGATATTTGCCAGCTCCGAAATCTCGCGAATGGTCTTTAAATCGCCGTTCTTACCTTTTTTCTCCAGGGTCATCTCCAGCTCGACGCAGTAGTCGAAGTGATCCTCGATCGCCCGCTTGTTCCGGCCGGTGATAATCAGAATATCCTCGATGCCCGCGGCCGCTGCTTCCTCGACCACGTACTGGATGGTCGGTTTATCGACAATCGGCAGCATTTCTTTGGGCTGCGCCTTGGTCGCCGGCAAAAAACGCGTTCCCAGGCCGGCAGCCGGGATAACCGCTTTTTTGACTTTCATCTTTTTCCTCCTTAACAAACTAAACAAATCGATCCCATCTAAAGCCCTGCAGTTTAAGCTCTACGGTGCAGTTTTAAGGGCTGCGCCGGCCTTTTTCAGGCGGCAGAAGCCCGCCGCCGCGCCAGGAAGCGCCCGAGCAAATACCCGATTAACCCGCACAGCAAGAGCGCCAGGCCTGTGCCCGCATAGAACAGCGCCAGGCGGACCAGGATCAACTGCGCCGCGTCATAGGCCGTCCCGAAGATATCGGGCAGGCCGGGCACGGAAAAACCGGCCCCTACGCCGCACAGCCCCTGCATGAGCGCGATCGCTTTTTCCCGGGCGGCAAAAAGGGGCGCCAGGAAGGTCAGCCCCGACAGCGCCGCGCCGCCTCCAAACAGCGCCAGACCGCCGGAGAACCCGCCCTTAAAGAAGCAGGCCAGGGCGAGCAGCGCCAGCATGATCACCGGGGCGATTTTTAAGAAAGCCGCCGCGCGCCGGAGCTGTTCTAAGGAGGCAAGCACCGCCTCGTCTACCCCGGCTGCAGTATCGATCAGCACCAGCTCTGCGGGCAGCCCCAACTGCGCCATAAACTGCTTTACATGCGCCTCGCTGATCTCCAGGTGCGCCAGTGCCGGCGGCGCCGTGCGGCGCAATCCGGCCAGCAGCTCTGCTTCAAACACGGCCAGGCGCTCCCTTAAGTCAACGGCGATGACCAGGCCGGGGGATTCGCCGCGGATAAAAGCCGCAACGGCGCCGGCCGCTTCATTTAACTGCTCCTCCAGCCAGGCGGTGCTGAGCGTTGCCTCGAGCGCCTGGTCGACGATGGCCAGATCGGCGCTGAGCAGCGACTCCGCTCCCATATGGGTCTCCCCGAGCGCGCCGAGCAGGCGGCCGCGCAAATAACCGGTCAACTCCAGCCTGGCCGGCAAATCTTGATAAAAGCCGGTATCAAGCACGGTCCGCTGCAGGCCCAGGCCCGCCAGGCAGAACCAGCCGGTGATCACCAGGGCTAGCAGCAAGAGCGCCGCCGGCCAATCAAAACGCCGCCCTGCCGGACGCCCCCCGCCTGTTTCACATGCCGGTGCCTTCACGGGGTAACCTCCGCTTCATTAAATAGATTCTCGATCAGCTGAGCCGTTTCCACGAGATCAGGCCGCCAGTAGCTGATGCCGTTGCGGTTATAGAACCAGCCGGGCACGATTGCCGTAGTCATGTTCGCTTCGCTAATCCCTTTGAGGCTGTAGGCCAGCCCGGCGGCCTCGACGAGGTCCAGGTTGGTATCGAGATGCTTCCAGGCCGCCAGCATGATATAAAAAGCGTCATCGAGCGGACGCTTCGCCACTTCTTTGACC
>JAAYGO010000095.1 GCA_012727685.1 Bacillota bacterium
ATGCCAGCCAGCAGTTGGGTTTTTGGGATACGTATCATTGCGAACCCCGAAGAATAGGGGACTGAAACGGGCATAACCGGCCATGACATACCGTCCGGTCCTCTCGTATCATTGCAAACCCCGAAGAATAGGGGATGAAAGATGACACAGGCCCAGGCCAGGACAGTGTTGACGGCATGAGTATCATATCATCGCAAACCCCGCAAAAATAGGGGACTGAACTGATAAGGTCTTGGTATCTTTTAAATATAAAGGGTAAATTTGAATATTTTCTTCAACCTTGCCCAGGGTGCGGCGTATACGTTGGTTGAGTTCACCACGCCTTTTATGATTAAACTCTCTTAGTGACGGATGGGAACGGCCAGTCCCATCCGTTTTTTAAAAACGATCCTGGGTACGGCAGTAGGGCCGTTGATGTTTTGTTATATCCTAGAATGTAGAAAAATCACCCTGCGGGTGATTGCATTATATTTAAAGAAAATCTATTATAAACATCGACTGTGTAATATCAAAGGGAGTGTGGGTATGAGATTTTTCAGGTATTTAGCGGTTCTGGTTCTCGTGGTGCTGCTGCTTGCAGCAGCCGGATGCGGCGGTAATGGGGGAGAGGTCGCCGAGCCTTCCGATAACGAATCCGGCAACGGGGCCATTGAAGAAAACGGCGATGAAAACGGCGGCGAAAACGCTGCCCCTGAAGTGAAGGTTGCGGTTACACCGCCGGAAGGATGGGAAGCGGCGGATGAATCGACGGCCCTGGTCAGCTACATGAAAGGTACGGCCTCCTTTATGGTAGTTCGGGAAAAAGTTGCCGCAGGCATTGACGGCCTGGACGGTTTTCTGGCGAAAGCGAGAGAGAAGCTATCGGAGACATTTGCAGACCCTGAGTTCAGCAGCATTGAAAACGTGAAAGTGGACGGCTATGACGGCAGAAAGTTCTTTTTTAGCACCAAGGTGGCCGGATTGCCTTTCAGATATTTGATTATTTATGTTTTCCGGGACGGCTATATCTATCATCTTCAAGGCTGTGCCCTGGGGGATGACTTTGATGCGCTATTGCCGGAATTTGAAGCCTTTATCAGCTCTTTCCGGTTCGAGTAAAGCCCGGTTGCTCCGGGGATAATTTTAAGCTGCAGGTTAACGGATGGGAACGGCCAGTCCCATCCGTTTTTATAACAGATTGCCTTACCAGAATTCTTGCTACTTCAAAAATACTGTGCCTTGTGAAAAAGAAAATATTTAAAGGTTTACGATAATATGTGTCGAATACTTCATAAATAGTTCTATTTCCTTTCTATTTCCTATAGTTGGGTCGAAAGCAAGGGTGTTCCATGTCGGAAGAAAGTAATTGGAGCAATGTTTTTTTAGATAGCATGACGGATGGTACTTCCGGACCGGATGTATTCACCGGGCGTGAGTCAACCGGGGCGCGGCTGCGCCGTTATGCCGGGCTTTTTGCGACCCTGATCAGGCAGAGTAATGAGCATGCCGAAAATCCGCTGGAGTCGCTCCCGGTGATCACCGAGCTGGCCGCCCGGGTCACCAGTTGTGAACGGGTCAGTGTCTGGTTTTTTGACGATGACTTTTCCACGATTACCTGCCGCGACCTTTACATGACCAGCAAGAAAACGCACACCAGCGGCCTGGTGCTGCCCAGCGCTCAATTTCCGGAATATACCGCCAGCCTGAAAATCGGACAGGTAATCGCCGTGTATGACGTCTACAGTGACCGGCGCACTGCAAATATACCGGCCTCCTACTTTAGTGAAGCGGGGATTACTTCGCTCCTCGATGCGCCGGTGTGGGCAAACGGCGCCCTTACAGCGCTGCTCAGTTTTGAACATACCGGGAGTAGGCGGCGGTGGCTGCCTGAAGAAGAGCAACTGGCGTTATCCCTCACTCTTTATATCTCCTTCCTCATCGAGTCTGCCCGTTATCGCGAGGCTCTGGCCGATTTGCGCCGCAGCGAAGAAAGGCTGGCCGTGACTCTGCAATCGATTGGCGACGGGGTGATCGTCACCAATCCAGAGGGGCGCATTATACGCATGAATCCCACCGCCGAGCGTTTAACAGGCTGGCCGTTTGCCGAAGCGGCCGGCAAACCGCTGACTGAGGTATTTCACATTGTCAACGCCCACAGCGGTGAAAAAGCCGGTGACCCGGTTAGCCGCGTCCTGAAAACCGGCCAGATTGTAGGTTTGGCAAATGAAACCATGCTGATAGCCCGCGATGGCACCAGGCGTCAGATCGCCGATTCGGCTGCCCCGATCCGCGAGAATGACAATATTTCCGGGGTAATTATTGTTTTTTCTGATGTTACGAAAGAATATGCGGCCCGGGAGGCGATGCGCCGCTCCGAAACTGAAAAGTCACTGATCTTAAATACTACTGCCGAGCTGTTCGTCTATTGCGATCCGGATTTGCGCATCCGCTGGGCCAACAGGGCCTACGCGGCCATGAGCGGACGATTGCCCGGCGATCTGGTTGGCCGCTACTGTTACGATTTTTGCAACCGGCAGGCCGGAGCCTGTGAAGGCTGCCCGCTGGTGCTGGCGCGCGATACAGGCCGGCCGCAGCAGGGGGAAGTGACCTTTGCAAACGGCAAAGTTTTTTATATGCGCGGTTACCCGGTCACAGATGAGAAGGGCACGGTAACCACTTTGATCTTGTTTGCGCTCGATATTACCGTGCTCAAAAAAGTAGAGATGGAGCTGCTCAGCGAGAAAAAACACCTGGAGGCGCTTTTCTGCAATTCACAGAATGCCATCGTGAAGATCGATCGCGAACACCGGGTTCTCGATGTAAATGATAGTTTTGTTAGATTGTTCGGTTTTAGCCTGGCGGAGATTAAAGGATTGGACCTGGACACTGTTTTAGATGCGGGCAAACAGGGGACCGCAGATCGGAACTTGACGGAAACACTTATGCAGGGCGAGTATATCAAAATCGAGGCGGTGCGCTATAACCGCCACGGCAAGCGCCTCCACCTGTCCATCCGCGCGATCCCGATTATCGTTGATGGTGTAGTTGTCGGCGGCTACATCACGTTTGCCGATATTACGGAACGGAAGATGGCGGAAGAGGCCTTGCGGAAATCGGAAGAAAGGTATCGTGAGATCCTGGCCTCCATCGAAGAAGGATATTATGAGGCGGACCTGGCCGGCCGGGTGACCTTTTGCAACGATGCCGCTTGCAAGATCCTCGGTTATGCCCGGAAGGAACTGGTGGGGAAAAGTTACCGGCATCTGTTCAAGGAACCGAAAGC
>JAAYGO010000226.1 GCA_012727685.1 Bacillota bacterium
ACAGGGCAACGGTTTCATATTCCAGGCCCCCGGTCAGATGACTGCCGTTTTCGTCCTGAATCAGGTTGGAGCAGCGCACAACGCATCCCGGCTGGCAGGCCCTGCCGTTCCGGCCCCGGCTGTTGATGATTTCCATAAACCGGGCGGAAGCGATCTTTTCGATCCCCTCCAGCTTTTTCCCTGAATAATTGCGCACCGGCAGGCAGCCAACCTCCTGCTTGTGTACGACTCCATCTGCAGTGCCGACTCTGCGCAAGGGGCTTCCCGCCGCGCCATCGGCTAAAATCTTATTTAGATCTTTGCGCAGGGCAAAAAACCTTTCCCTGTCCGCGAAAGCAGGCGAACAGCGGACAGCCGGTTTTTCAAAGATCACGGCTTTGACCTTCTTAGAGCCCATCACCGCGCCCACGCCGCCGCGGGCCGCCGCGCGGCAGGGATAGTTCGAGCCATAGTCAGTGACCTGGACCGTAGAGTTGCGGTAGAGGCGCTCTCCGGCCCTGCCGATGGAGGCCACCGCAATATCGTTGCCATACCGGGCCATCAGCGCCTCCACCAGCGGGTAATTATCCATTTCCCGGTATGCGCCGGCCTCCACAAGGGCAGCCTTCCCTGCGGCATCGACGTGCAGCAGCCAAAGCCCCTCTTGCCTGGGGCGGCCTTCAATAATGATCAACCGCACACCGTGGCCGGCCATGTAGGTCCCGATGGTGCCGCCTGCGTTGGCTTCCTTGATCCCGCCGGTGAGGGGGCTCTTGCAGCCGACGGAGAGGCGGTTCGCGCATGATAGACCGCTCCCGGCAAAGGCTCCGGTGCTCAAAAGCAGCTTATTCCCCGGCCCGAGCGGGCCGCAAGCCGGATCTACTTCATCGGTCATGACCCGGGCAATCAGGCTCCTGCCGCCAAGGCCCATGTAATCGTCCGGATATGGTTCCTCTTTTACGCTGAGGGTACTCATATTCGCCCGCAATATTTTCCACATCTTAAAACTCCTTATCTCCAGAGGAAGACCATTAGCCGCCCGCGATCAGCGAAACGACCATGATGACGTCTTCCGCCTTGACCGTAACATTTTCATATTCGGCGGCCTGGATCTGCTTGCCGTTTAAAAGTACAAAATAGGCCTTTTGGGTGATCGCTGCGCATTGCGGATCTGAAGCAGAGAGACGGCGCAGTGCTTCGGCAACCGAGCAGCCTGCATACTGGGCCCCTGTAACCCTGATCATCCCGGGCATCTAGAGCTCGACCGCCTTCGACAAGTATTCTGGCGGCACGTTAAAGGTTGTTCCGGTCATCGCCGATTTCTCCGTGTAGAAAAATTCGGGCAGGCGATCATCTTTCTCTGTCCATCCCGCCGCCCGGTTAAACTGCTTTTCCAGCCTGATCGTGGCTGCGCCCAGCTCCAGAAGGCGCTCCATGGAAGCCTCACCGCCATAGGCCGCGGCATAAAGGCCGGCCAGCTTCTCGATCCTCGGTCCCAGGAATATGGCCGAAAAGATGCAGGTCAGGTTGTCAAGCGTGGCGAACTCCCGCTGGATCGTGTAAGAGACCTTGCAGATCTCCTCGGGTGGAACCCCTTCATAGGTCCCGGTGGAGGGACAGGCAGTGTGATCCGCGGCCTGGGGGCCGCCGCCGAAGGCGACACCGGTGGGGGCTGCACCGCGAATGTCGTAGCCGGGGATAGCCATATGCTTGGCCACCGGAATCCGCTTGACACCTAGATACTTACCCGCAGCCTCCGTGCCTTCCCCCAGCAGCCGGCCGAACTCCGTACCGTCGGCCATCTCCTGGAGCAGTTTTAACGCCGCCTCCCCGTCACCCCAGGGGATCTTGCCCGCATCCATGCAGACGCCGAGGGTGGCGCCCGTTTCAATGGTATCCAGGCCGAGATCGTCGCAGATCCGGTCGATCCGGGCGATCAAATCGAAATCGGCGATCGCCGTATTGGCGCCGCAAAGGGCAACCGTTTCATATTCCAGGCCCCCGGTGAGATAGTTACCGTTGCGATCATAGAGCAGGCTTGAACAGCGGGCCATGCACCCTGCCTGGCAAGGATGCCCGCTCTTGCCGCGGCTTTTGATCAGCTCCATGTGTTTATCCGGATAGATCTTGTCAATCTCTTCCATATCACCGCCGGAAAAGTTGCGGACCGGCAAGATCCCCGCCTCATAGTGCAGCCTCACCGCCGCCGGGGTGCCCTGCAGCCTCAATTCGTGCGTGGCGGCCTCTGTACTGATGATCTTATTGAGCTCCTTGCGCAGCGCGTAGAAAGTATCCTTGGCGGCATATTCCGGCGCAATGCGTTTTTCTGCCTTTTCGATGACCACGGCCTTGAGCCGCTTTGCACCCATCACCGCGCCGACACCGCCCCTGGCCGCTGCACGGTTGGGGTAATTGGTGCCGAATTCGGTGACCTGGATGGACGAATTTTTATATTTGCGCTCGCCGGCGCACCCGATGGAAGCAATGGCCACGTCGCCGTACCTGGCCATTAATGTTTCTACCAGCTTGTAATTGTTGAATTCCTCCAGATCCCGGGCCTCCTTCAAGGAAGCCTTTCCTGCGGCGTCGATATGAAGCAGCCACAGGCCGTCTCCCCGGGGCTGCCCCTCGATGATCATCAGCTTGATCCCATGGTTGATCATGTAGGTGGCAAAGGTGCCGCCGGAATTTGATTCCCTGAGGCCGCCGGTGAGCGGGCTTTTGCAGCCGACGGAAAGGCGATTGGCGCCGCTGACGCCCATCCCGGCAAAGGCGGTCGTGGCCAGGATTAATTTATTATCGGGACCAAGCGGATCGCAACGCGGATTCAACTCCTCCACCGCAACTCGGGCGACCAGGCCGCGGCCGCCGATCCCCCGGTATTCTGTTTTAAAGTCCTCTTCCGTTATTGTTGCCGAAGACATGTTGATGCGTAAAGTTTTCCACATCCTGAAAATTGCCTCCACTTTATTTCCAGGTTAAAGCTCCGCCAAGGCAAGCCCCTTTCTTACCCCATGGTATTTGGCAACCACAAGGCGATCTGGGGAAAAGCCGCGATGATGAATAAAAAGACAATCAATGTCACCAGGAAAGGCATAACCCCCCGCACCAGGTCTTTCGTCGGGACCTTGAAAACGTTCCGTGCCAGGAAGAAGTTAATGGCCATGGGCGGGGTGATCAGCCCAATCTCCATGGAGATCACATATAAAATGCCGAGCCAGATCGGATCATAACCCAGCCCGGTAACGACCGGGGCGATAATCGGCACCGTTAACAGCAAGATCGTCATCCCGTCGAGGAATAAGCCGAGCACCAGGAACAGCAGCAACATGGCCGCCACCACTAAAAACGGCGGTAAATTCGACTGCGTCACTACGGAGGTCAACATATCAGCGAGGGAAGAGCTGCCGACCACGTAGGTAAACAACGTCGCCCCGATGATCGTAAACATTAACACTGCATTCAGCAACGCCGATTCTGTGATCGCAGTGATTAGCCCCTTCAGGCGCAGCCCGTAGGCAAAAATGGCCACGAGCAGCAGGACCACCGAACCCACCGCCGCCGCTTCGGTCGGAGTGGCGATGCCGAAGTAGATAGAACCGAGAATGGAGACCATCACCAGAACTACAGCCCAGATATTTATAATCGACTTCAGCTTTTCTTTAAGAGGAACCTTTTCGGCCTTCGGACCCAGCTTTGGATTGATGATGCACCTCACCACTGCCACACCAATCAACATCACCGCCAGGAGAATACCTGGTACAATCCCGCCGATTAAAAGGCGCCCCAGGGCTACGTCAGTGAGAGCCGCGTAGATCACCATTAACGCGCTGGGGGGGATCAGCGGACCCAGCACCCCGCCGCAGAGAATCGCGCCGACGCTAAAGCCCATATCATAGCCGTATTTCTTCAATTCGGGTTCGGCCACTTTACCCACAGTCAGCAAGGCGGGGGCGCTGGCGCCGAGGGCGGCGGCGATCACACCCTGTCCGGCAATACTGGCGGCCACAATGCCTCCGGGAATGGAACCCAGCCAATTCCGCATGCAGCGGTAAAGGTCTTCACCGATCCTTGTCTGGGCGATGATACAGGCGATCAGCGTAAACATGGGTAACGGAGTCCACGCCTGGTTATACAGAAGATGGTAAGTTGTCCAGCCCATCTTATCCAGGGAAAGCCCCCCGAAGGCGATCACTCCGAACACTACCGCGGTGACTCCCATGCTATAAGCAATCGGCACTCCCGATAAAAGCAGGATGAGCATAATAATGGCAGCTATTATCGCTACCGTATCTACAGCCATAACCGGACCTCCTCAACGAATAGATCAACACAAAAGCGTTATTCCGAACGGGCCAAGCTGTCTCCTATCTCCACCTTGGCGGGTGCTGCAAATAATGAAATGACTCCGTTGATAAGTTTTATCAGCAGGACCAGACAGAGTAACCCGTAGCCAATGGGGACCACAATTTTGATCGGGAAGAGGGGGACGCCCCATAGCGTTGCCGCGCTCACTTCGCCGATCTGCAGAGAATAAAAAGCGTTGATCCAGCTCCGCCAGGTCATCGTGCCGACAAAAACCAGCCCCGCAATGGGGGTAAAGACCTGCAGTAAAAATATTTGCCCCTTTGGCGGCAGCATACTTGACAGGAGGTCGTTTCTGATCTGCTGTTCCTTGCGCTCAACGTGGGCCGCCGCCAGGACAAAACACCAGACCATGATCATCAAGGAAATTTCCACGGAGTAGTACTCCGGATTGAGCAGCACATAGCGCCTGAAGACACCGTAGGTAACGATCAATGCCATCAACAAGATAAGGATTCCGCCAATCACTAAAGCAATCCAGCTTAATAGCTCCACCACTCGATTAAGGGCCTTCATGCAGTCACCTCCCCGCCAGCTTATCCAATGATCTTCTTTTTGGCTATAGCTGAAATCGCAACCCTGACGTTTAGTTCATTGAGGGCAAGCAGGAGCGGAAGACCCGTCCTCCTGCTTGCCCTTCACCTCTTTCACCTTTAGCCTGCTGCTACTTGCCGGCCTCTTGGTTAGCCTTGTAGGCGATTGCTTTCAGTTTTTCTCCAAAGCCGCTTTCATAGCTGGCCAGTTGTTCATCTGTATAGCCGAGGCACTTCTGTCTGAACTTATCGCGCTCTTCATCGGTCAACAGGGTGACGTCGACGCCCAGTCCCCGTAAAGTTTCGATATCCTTATCGTGCTGCTGGATATAATGCTCGGAGAATGAAATGCAGGTGTTCTGGATTTCCTCGTGCAGCATTTGCTGCACCTCGGCGGGCATGGCGTTCCACACGTCCAGGTTGATCGAATAGACGTTAATGGAAGGTGGAACAAGGGTATCGGTGAAGTACTTGACAATATCGGTCAACTTGTTATTGATGGTGCCGTTGGGTGAATTTAGGATCCCGTCGATAACCCCCTTATCGAGGGAGCTGTAGAAGTCGGGCCAGGCTACCATGATGGAGGTGGCCCCGAACAGTTCCACAATGGCGGCAATCCCCGGGTCAGGAGCACCGATCAGCAAGCCTTGCAGTTCTTCCGGCGCCCGTATCGCCCTCTTGGTATTGAACAGGTCAAAATAGCCGCAGAACAGCAAGCCCAGGATCTTCTGGTTGAAATCGGGTTCAAAAATTTCCTTTGAATACAGTTCTTCCAGATCCGTGTGCGCCGCCAGGATGGCCTCTCCGGATTCGAAGAGGAAAGGCAGGATCAAACCGTTAAGCCGCGGATCTTTTCCGGCATAAATCGGCGGAGCTGCATCGAAAATTTCGACTGCCCCGGTCCGGACAGCATCAAGATACTCGGTCACATTGACCAGGGAACCGCCGCCGTGGACATCAATCTGATAGCCGTACTCTTTGGCGCGCGCGTTGAACCTCTCGGCCATTTCGATATCCTTGTCGGTCAGCTCATCCCCGACGGGTGCGGGCACGACCAGCCGCAAGGTGATCATTTCCTTCGGGCCCGCCGGTTCTTCGGTGCCCTCGGTGCCTTCAGTGCCTTCGGCGGCACCTTTATCTTCCTTCTGGGCGCAAGAGCAAACTCCAAAAGCCAGAAGGACAACCAGGATCAATGCCAGGAAAATCCCTAGTTTTTTCTTCATCATAGACTTTTCCCACCTTTCAAGATTTCTTGATCTTTCAATCAACCCCACTTGCGTATGCGCCACATGTTAAAGCCTGCATTCAAGGATTCTCTCCGGCTTCACCTCCCCTGCAAGGAGTGTAAAACTTTATATCACTTCCCCAGCTCTATGGAGGCCCTCTTCACAGCCAGCGGGAACGGGTCGACAGCGGTCAATCCCGCATCCACCGGGATCACCGCTCCCGTGATATACGAGGCATCATCGCTGGCCAGAAAAGTGCAGATCCCCGCCAGCCGCTCCGGAGTCCCCGGCTCTTTTAGAGGAACATCCTGGAAAACATTCTGCATAAAGCTTTCCATATCCAGACCCATGCTTTCCGCCAGCTTGCCGAAACTGCCCCTGGTCATGTTCGTGTCGATAAAACCGGGGCAAACGGCATTGCACCTGATCCCCTGCTTGCCGAAATCGAGGGCAGCCTGTTTCGTCAACATGAGCAGGGCCGCCTTGGAGGTGCAGTATGCGGAGCCTTCCGGGATACAGCGCAGGCCTGCCAGCGAAGCAACGTTTATAATGGCGCCGCCGCCTTTTTTGATCATATGGGGAATTGCCGCCCGCATCAGCATGAACGGCCCGAACAAGTTGACCGCCATGGTTTTATGCCATTTCTCCAGATCGGCGCTGACCACGGAACCTTCCGTGCCCATGCCGGCGTTGTTGACCAGAATGTCAATGCCTCCGCCAAAAGAGAGCGCTGTTTCGACCATGCGTTCAACCTGCTCCGGGTCGGAAACATCGCCCGCACAGGCAACCGCAGTCCCGGCCGGTAAAGAGCGCACCACCGCCTCCAGGCGCTCCGCCCGGCGGCCGGCAATACAGACCTTGGCTCCTTCGGCAACAAACCTTTTAGCAACCGCGGCACCAATCCCGCTGCCCCCTCCGGTGACCAGGGCCATTTTACCTTTTAAGATCATTTCCATTCACCTCAAATGAATAAGGTTAACTGCCTTACGGTAATTTTCCGCCCCAGCCCTCGGCAAAAGTACCGATGCCGAGCATAATTGCCATTTCAAGGTGCGGTTTGCGGCACGCATACCAGGTCAACGGCCCGTGAGGGACACCGCGTGGCACGAAAATCGCCGAATTGCTGCTAAACCTGAGCGGCTGACCGCCGAGTACCAGCTCGATTTCACCGCCCAGGTCTTCCGGGTCATCGGGGTCGGACCCCACGTGCAGGACAATTTCCTCGGTATCATGCACGTGTTCCTTGATGTGGGGGTTGGGATGGGGCATCTCGTAAAGCCAGCTGCATTCCAGATAATAGTTTGCCTCCGGAATCTGGATCCGGCTCATGTAGGTCATGCTGGGATAGGTGCGCCCCGTGGTGTTCGGATCGCCGAGTTCCCCCATGGGGCTGCGGATCACATAGCACTCATAATCGATGTCCTCGGTTTTTACGGGCAGATCTTTCTTTGGCACGTCAATACCGCTCTTGCCCCAGATTTTCTGTTCATCGCCGCAACCCAACACCAGGGACATGGCCATGTGGGGCCGCTCGTATTCTTTCCAGATCAGCGGGCCGTGTCTGAGCCCTTTGGGAATAAAGAAACTGGTGGTGGTGTTGAACTTAATCGGCTGGCCGCCTAGATAAAAGACGATCTCTGCACCCAGCGTGTGGGGATGTTTATAATCGCCGCTCCAGAACATGACGATCTCGTCATAATCGTGCACATGTTCAAAAACATGCGGGTTCGGATCCGGAATGCCGGTGATCCAGGCAAGTGTCAGGTAGTAATCGGCCTCCGGGACCAGGGTGTTGCTCATGTAGGTCATGGCGGGGCTCTGCCTGTTTTTTACGCCCCGGCCGCCTGCTTCATACAGCGGCTTTGCTACCATATACTTGCGATAATCTACATTTGCCATTTGCAAGTCTCCTTACCTTTTTTGATGTGGACCCTGGTATTCGGGATCCATGGAGGTGGCAAAATGGAAGACCGGCCGCTCCGCCCTTTTAATGATCAGCGGGCAGTGGCTCATCCCTTTTGGCACAAAGATAATGCAGCTTTTGGTAAGGATCTGCGGCTCGCCGTCCAGCCAGAATTCAATTTCACCGCACAGATCGGTGGGGTCGTCCGGATCGGAGCCGAAAAAGGTGACTACCTCCGGGTAATCGTGCGCATGGCTCTCGGTAACAACCCTCCGCTCCCCCGGTTGCGGTGAAAACCAGGCGCAGTCTAAATAAGGCGCTCCCTCGAACATGCCGCCGTGCAGGCAATAGAGGCGCGTTCCCAGCTCATCCGGAACCTTGTTTAAATCGGTGAGAATATACTTTTTCACATCGCCCATTTTTCAAACCTCCTGTTCACATTTCTCGGTTTTGCCCCTTTGTGAACCGCCACACCTTCTGCTCCACAATGCCCTCGTTTCCAGGGCTGCCTCTGCTTTAAACGGTTTACACTACCGCCTTATCCAGATGATTCTGAACTTTGATGATAAAAATTTTATTATGGAGGCGTCAAATGGTCGATATTTGCGCCCCAACCTTCTTTAAAGGTGCCGCAGCCGATCATTAAGGCCATCTCAAAATGCGGCTTCTTAAAATCCCGCCAGATATTGGGACCATGCTTAATCCCTTTAGGGACAAACATACCGCAGGTGGTATTAAAAACAAGCGGCTCTCCGGCGATGCCGATTTCGATGGCTGCCCCGAGATCTTCCGGGTTCTCCGGGTCTCCTCCGAAATGGATCACAAATTCGTCATAGTGATGTTTATGTTCAAAAATGTGGGGATTGGGTTCGGGCATTGCCCATAACCAGCCGCCTTCCAGGTAATATCTGGCACCACGGATCTGATGGCTGCTCATGTAGGTCATGGTCGGGGTCTGGCGGTTTTTAACTACCGGGGCGTCTTCATAAATAGGGCTGCGCACGACATACTGTTCATAATCAATATCGTCAGTTTTTTGCGGTTTTGTGCCCGGATCGGCAAAGCCTTGCCCGTCGAGGCTTCCCTGCCCGATCAAGATCGTTAGCTGCAGGTGCGGCTTCGTATACTCGCGCCAGATCAAGGGCCCGTGCTTGACCCCTTTGGGGATTAAAATGCAGGTATTAGTGTTAAAGAGAATCTTCTGGCCGCCTAAATAAAACTCAATTTCCCCGCCGAGAACCTGCGGCTCTTGCGGGTCGCCGCCGATAAAGTAAATCAACTCGTCACAATTGTGTGTATGTTCGAAAACGTGCGGATTCGGATCCGGGAGACCGGTGATCCAACCGAGCCTGCCGTGCACCTTTGCTTCCGGAACCTGGGCGCTGCTCATGAGGGTCATCGGCACCTGGCGGTTTTTAACGGCTACCGGGTATTGCTCGTAAACCGGTTTCCTGACCATGTACCGGTCATAACTGCCCTGTGACAATCTACACACCGCCTTTCATGGTCTTCTTCTGCACTTCAACGAACCGGTCGAAATAAAAAATCTTTTCCCGCAACCCTCCCGATTGGTAATTGATTGAGTATTCCAAGTTTACCCCAAGAATACATGGTCAAACTTAATATTGCCTTAATATAAACTTAAGAAAAGCTGAATTTAAACGCTAAATGAAAACGGCGCCCACCGGCTTAAGCTCTGCCCTATTTTATTTCAAAAACAGGTGGCTAAACCGGGACGCCGCATCATTACTAGATCAATAGTATATTTAGTGCCTGTTAATAAACCGGTCCAACCCCGAGGCGGCAAGGCTTTCTTCCGATAAATAGAGCTTTCCCTCCTCAGTAACCTGTACCACCTTTGAATCGATCAACATCCTTAAAGCCTGGGGCTTGAAATCGCGTATGGTAAAAAGACGTTCCCACAGCGGCTTTGGATTAAGCCTCAGCTCCTCCTGGGTTCTGGCATTTTCGATGCTGGTGGCATTATTTTTACGAAATATGCCGATCACCGCTTTCATGGCGCTGCGGATGCGTATGATGGGGATTACGAATACCAGGACTAGCAGGATAACCATTAGCAAAATCAATGTTACTGTTGGCGGCATTCATTTACTCTCCTTTGCCAAAATGTTTTTAATAGAATACCCTATTCTATTAACAACCATTAAATTCGCCGCCTTCAGTTCAATACCTGCCGCCCTGTCCGCACCAGGCTCTCCGGCCACCATCTAAATTTTGGTGATTGCCTCGGCGATAAAGGTTGCCTCCTGAGCATGCAAGGGCTGTCCGCCGGCCACGCAGATATGCTGGCCGGTTACATAATCGGAAAGGGATGACGCCAGGAACAAGGCAGGGCCGGCAATGTCCTCCGGTGTACCCATGCGCCCCAGAGGGACTTCCTTTTTCGACAGCGCCGTGAAAAAGGCTTCCCTTTCCTCGGCTGACATGCTTTTCGTCAGCGGATCCCAGAAGGGGGTCTCGATGGGACCGGGAACAATGCTGTTCACATAAATGTTGTAGGGCGCCAGTTCAAAAGCCAGGTTGATGGTCAGCCCGAGCATCCCCGCTTTGGCCGAGTGATAATGCAGGACCGAAACGGACGGATTCACAGCGCCCATGGAGGAAATGTTAATGATTTTACCGTATCTCTGTTCTTTCATATGGGGCACCACTGCTTTGCAGACCAGGAAAGCCCCCTTCAAATTGACGCTTAAAACCCTGTCCCAGCTTTCCTCAGTGACCGTGTCGATCGTGCCCTCGTTGCCGGTGATCCTGCCGGCGTTATTGACCAGGATATCGATCTTGCCAAATTCGCGGATGATTTGATCCACCATCTCCTGCACCGCGGCGCTGTTGGAGATATCGGCGCTGATGGCCAGGGAGCGGCGTCCCAGCGCCTTGATCTCGTCAGCCACCTTCTGTGCTCCTTCAAGATTGAGGGCATTGACGGCCACGTCACACCCCTCTTGGGCGAACTTGAGGGCGATGCTGCGCCCCATTCCCTTCGCGCCTCCGGTGACCAGGGCGACCCGATTGGCAAGCAACATCTGAAAATCTCCTCCTTATCCATACCACTATTTAAGCGAATGATTAATATTAATCACGAAATGGAATAACCGCTGCCGGGAAAACCTTTTACAATTGCCCCGGCACCTTGTTCAAATTTCTACCGCAATATTAAAACCGTCATGAACGGCTTCTTTGATGCGGTTCGGGCTGCGGCAATCGCCGATGGTATAGACATCGGGTGCACTGTCCTGCAGGGCTGCGGCCACCGCGGAGCGGGCCTTGAAACCGAAGGATAAAATCAGAGCATCGGCCGGTATTTCAAAGCGATGCCACGCCTTGTCGATGACGATCACGCCTTTTTCCACAATCTCTTCCAGTTTTACCTCGGTTATAAACCGGACCCCGTTTTGCTCAAGCAAATCCATCAGCCCGGTTCCCCTCCTCAAGATGGGGGGCTCGCTGGCATTGAGCTCATTTTCACTGAGCATATCGATGACCGTCACTTTCTTGCCCTCCTGCGCCAGGTGTAGGGCAGCCTCACAGCCGGTGAGGCCGCCGCCGGCGATGACCACCTTCTCTCCGGGAATCGGCTTGTTCAGGAACACCTCCCCGACCCAGATCACGTTATTCTTCTCGGCCCCGGGAATTTCGGGGAAAAGCGGTTCCGAACCGGCGGCCACGATCACCACATCGGGCTGCTCGGCCTTAACCGCTTCCGCCGTGGCTTCACAATTGAGTTTTACGGTGACCCCTTCAGCCTGCCCGGTCTGCTTAACCAGCCACTGCAGGTAGCGCTTCATGTCGCCTTTAAACGGCAGGCCGGCGGCATAATTCAGGTTGCCACCGAGCCGATCCTCCTTCTCGAACAGGGTCACGGCATGTCCCCGGGCCGCCGCCGTTCGCGCCGCTTCCATGCCCGCCGGTCCGCCCCCGACTACCACCACCTTTTTTCTTTTTTGCGCAGGAGCGATCTCGCCGTAATCCGCTTCCCGGCCCAGGACCGGGTTTACGGCACAGCGGATGGGCAGGAGGTTGCCCGCATAAAAATTGCAGGTGTGGCAGCGCAGGCAAGGCCTGATTTGATCCAGCTCGCCGCGCCGGCTTTTATTGACGATCTCCGGATCGGCATAGATGGCCCGGGCCATCGCCACCACGTCGGCCTTGCCTTCGGCAATGATCCGGTCGGCTGTCTCCAGATCGAGGATCGATCCCACCGTCGTCACGGGGACGCGCAGCGCCTTTTTAAATTTCTCCGCGTAATGGACGTTATACGCGTGCGGGAAATAGGTGGGCTGGATCTGGTGCGGCAAAGTCTCGGGATCGCTGAGGAGGCCTACTGACACATGCAGCAGATCGATCTTGTCCTCGATCATCTTCACAAACTCGATCGTTTCCTCCTCCTTCATCCCCCCGGGCACAAGCTCGTTGGCGCTGATACGGTATTCAATGGCCACCCTGTTGCCGACCCGCTTCCGGATCGCGCTGAGCACTTCCAGGGCAAACCGGGCCCTGTTTTCCAGGCTCCCCCCGTAATGATCCGTCCGCTTGTTGGCATAGGGAGACAAAAACTGCGCGATCAAATGGCCATGTGCGCCGTGAATCATCACCATTTCGAAGCCGGCCCGCATGCACCTTTCCACGGCGCTGGCAAAATGATCGATGACTGTGGCGATCATCTCCTGGGTCATGGCCGTCACCTTCATCGGCCTTCGGCCCTCCATGGCCGCCATCATCTCTTCACCTTTCGGCGGAATGGGCGAAGGAGCAATCGCCTCCCGCCTGTTTAACAGCGTTCTGCCGCCGTGGTTGATTTCAATGGAAATCTTGGCCCCGTAACGGTGCACCGCTTCGGCCAATACGCTCAAGCCGGCAATGACGCTGTCATCGCCGAGGTTGAGCATGTGGTCATGGGTTTTGGCATACTCAAAGTCGACCGAAGACTCGCCGATGGTGATGATCCCCGCGCCGCCCCTGGCCATGGTTTTATAGAAAGCGATCAACTCCCGCGTCACATGGCCGCCAGGCGTAGCCAGGCAGGGCATCGCCGGGGCAAGCTCAATCCGGTTTTTTATTTCCACGTTCCCGATTTTAAACGGTGAAAACACATGCTGGTAAAGACCCATGGCACTCCCCTTCCGCACATGCTGGCTGAGTTATTTAAAACCTAACTTAAGGATAAGGAAACATTCCCAATGCTTTTGTTTTTGCTTAAGGTTTTCGCTCCGGTTCACTCGTTAGAAGTGCGACGGCTCACCGGCGGTCTTCCGCTTGGGCTGCCCTCGACAGTCGCGCGTCCTGCGCTCCTGTCTCGGCGGCCTGCCTCCATGCAGGCCGGCCCGCTCCAGCCCTTGGTTCGCCTGCACTTCTAGCCACTCGTTCACAGTCGCTCTAACCTTAAGCAAAAACAGCAATTGACACGCTTTACCCTAGATATCCATGGCGGCATAAAAACCTTCGGACACGGCCTTGTAGAGATTGCCCTGCAGGTTGTTGCAATCGCCGGCTACATAGATATCCGGGGCCAGCCCCGCAAATATCTCGATCATCTCCTGGCGCGGTTTCAACCCGAGCGCCAGGATCACCGTATCGCATGGTATTTCCTTGCTCGCACCTTCCCGGTCGCGGATTTTGACACCGGCCTCGGTGATCGCCTCGAGCTCCACTTCGGTGCAGGTAACCACTTTATTCTCTTGCAGCAGTTCACGCAGCACAATGATGTTGAAAAAGGGAATGGCTTTATCTATTTCTGCCAGGGACAGCCTGTCGATCAGGAAAACCTTTTTCCCCTGCAGGGCCAGGTGAAGCGCTGTTTCGCTGCCGGTCAATCCGGCGCCCGCAACCACCACGGTTTCGCCAACCACTGCCCGGCCCGCTTCCACATCGCCGGCCCAGACGACATTTTCCCGCTCAATGCCCGGCAGGTCCGGGATGATCGGTGTCGACCCTGCGGCAATGATAATGCTGTCGGGTTTTTCGGCAGCCACATTTTCCGCAGTGGCCTCCGTGGAGAGCCGCACGGTCAGATTGGGGGTGCTGTTTGTTTTCCGGATTGCCCATGCCAGGTATTTCTGCATGTCCTTTTTAAACGGCGCCGCGGCAGCATAGCGCAGGTTGCCGCCAAGCTGATCGTCCTTTTGAAAAAGGACCACCTGATGGCCGCGCTCCGCCGCCCTCCAGGCCGCCTCCATGCCGGCCGGCCCGCCGCCGATGACCACCACTTTTTTCTGCACCGCAGCCGGCCGGGCTAGCTGCACCTCCGCCTCCCGCCCCGCCAGCGGATTGACCGCGCATCGCACCGGCAGGTAGTAGGAGTGAGCCCGGTCTATACAGGTATTGCAGCGCACGCAAGGCCTCACCTTATCCCTTTCGCCCCGCTGCGCTTTCTTAACGCACTCCGGGTCGGCAATCATCCCGCGGGCCATGGCCACCATGTCCGCCTTGCCCGCAGCAATGGCCTCTTCAGCCAGATCGAGATCCATGCCCCCCACCGTGGTAACCGGGATCTCGATCTCCCGTTTAAAGCGTGCCGCCAGCTCCAGGTTCAAGCCGCGCGGCAGGTAAGTGGGCTGGAACATCCGCTTCAGGGTTTGATCGGCATACAGCTTGCCGGCCGACACGTGGATCAGGTCGATCTTATCGACAATGGTTTTTACAAAGGCGAGCTGCTCCTCAAAGTGCAGCCCCTCGGGGACCAGCTCGTCCCCGCTGATCCGGTAGGCGATCGCCAGGTTGTCGCCAACCTTGTCCCTGATCGCTGCGAGCAGTTCATTTACAAATCGCGCCCGGTTGTGGAAAGAGCCGCCGTAGGCGTCCGTGCGCTGGTTGCGTTCGGGAGACAAAAACTGGCTGATAAAATGCCCGTGGGCGCCATGAATTAAGATCATGTCCATGCCGGCATGCATGGCCCTGGCAGCCGCCGCCGCATACAGGTCGATCAGTTCCTTGATCTCCCGGAGCGAAAGCCTCGTGGGAGTATAGCTCTGGTCGGCAATGTGGTAGGAGACCTCGATGGAGGCGGCAGCACCGTATCTCTTGATAATTTCCACCAGTTTGTTCAGGTCATTGACCGCCTGGTCGAAACCGAGGGTTAGGACATGCCCGACGGCCAGGGATAAATTGCCGTCCACGCAGGTGTCGCCCAGGGTGACCAGGCCGGCGCCGCCCCTGGCCAGAGCCCGCGTCCATTCGATCATCTCCAGCCCGACCCCGCAATCGCTGGAGGCAATCATCGGCATCATGGGGGCCACTTCAATGCGATTTTTAAGCGTCACCTTCCCCACCTTTAAGGGGGTGAATATATGTCTATATACAGCCACGTTGCAGCCTCCTTTATTGAGCTGTTTTCCATAAGCCAGCTTCCCGGCAGTTAAATTTCCATGGCCGCATCAAAGGCGGTGGTGGTCGCCGTCCAGATACTGCCCCGGCTTACGGCACAGTCCCCGATCACATACGTTTCCGCGGCGAGGCCGTCAAAGCGAGCCGCCGCCTCCCGGTCCGGGATCACGCCCAGAGAAAGGATCACCGTGTCACCGGCCAGCTCCTGTTTTTGCCCTTGCGCATCGATCACTAGCGCCCCGGTGGCGGTGATGGAGTCCAGTTTCGTTTCTGTCAGCAGCCTGACCCCGTTTTTCTTCAAGAGCGAAAGGAGGGAGAGCATGTTGATGATCGGCGCACTGGTAACGATCTCCTCCAGGGTGAGCATCTCCACAACCGTCACTTTTTTCCCTTGCAGCGCCAGCTGGAGCGCTGTTTCGCAGCCGGTCATGCCGCCGCCGGCCACAATGATGTTCTCCCCGAGCCGCACCCTGCCTGGCTCCAGGTCGCCCACCCAGACCACATGATCCCTGTTAATGCCGGGAATGTCGGGTTTATTGGGCCTGGCGCCCACGGCGATCACCAGGGCGTCGGGCTGCTCCGCCTTGATCAGCTCCGGTGTCGCCGCCGTAGCCAGCCTTACCTTGATCCGGGGATGGCTGGTGGTCATCTGCACCGCCCAGTCGAGGTAAGTCTTCATATCAGCCTTGAAAGGAGGCGCGGCAGCCTTGTTTAACGTGCCGCCCAGCCGGGGCTCTTTTTCAAATAAGATCACCTCGTGGCCACGATCGGCTGCCGTGCGGGCCGCTTCCATGCCGGCCGGGCCGCCGCCGATCACCACCACCTTTTTCTGCCGCGGGCTCGGGGGCTCGTGCATAAAATCAACTTCCCGCCCGGCCAGGGGGTTAACGGCGCAGCGGACAGGCAGGAAAAAGTAGTGCGGCCTATTGATACAGGTGTTACAGCGCACGCAAGGTCTAATGGTGGCCGCAGCACCCTGCTGCGCCTTCTTTACGGCATCGGGATCGGCGATGATCGTGCGCAGCATGGCCACCATGTCCGCTCTCCCGGCGGCCAGGATCTCTTCGGCCAGGTCCAGGTTAATGGACCCGACGGTGGTCACCGGGATTTGCAACTGTTCTTTAAATGCTGCGGCGTAATGCACATTATAGCCCCGCTCATAGTAGGTCGGCTGGATCACGCAGCCCATGATCTGATCATCGCTCAAGGTGCCTGCGGAAACGTGCAGGAGATCGATTTTATCCTGAATCAGCTTTGCAAAGGCCAGGCTGTCTTCCAGTTTTATTCCGTCCGGGGTTAGCTCTTCGGCACTGAGGCGGTATTCAATGGCCAGCTCGCGGCCGACCCTCTCCCGGATCGCCTCCAGCATTTCGTTCACAAAGCGGGAACGATTTTCAATGGAGCCGCCGTATTTATCGGTGCGCTTATTTTTATGCGGGGAAAGGAATTGGCTAATCAGCATTTCATGGGCGCCGTGGATCAGCACCATATCCATTCCGGCCCGCAGGCAGCGTTCGGCCGCACTGGCAAAGCAGTCGATAATGCGCTCAATATCGGCCTGCGACAGCTCCGCCGGCAGCCTGACCTGGACCTTGTCGTTGATGCTCGTTTCATTGCGGATCCGCGCCAGGTTCTCTTCGGTTAACTCCTCCTGCGGCTTTTGGGGAGGAACGAATTCCATGTAGGCCAGCTCAATTGATGCCCTGGCCCCGTAACGATGAATGGACTCCACCAGCCGCGAGAGGCCGTTCACCACCTTGTCGCTGGAAAGATCCAGCGAAAAGCCGCGGAGCGCCTGCTCCATGGGGTTGACAAAGCTCATCCCCACGGTTACCACGCCGGCGCCACCCCTGGCCATGCGCCTGGTCCATTCGATTAACTCGCGCGTGACAAAGCCCTCTTCCGAGCCCAGCAAATTGGCGCCCGGTGAAACTTCAATCCGGTTCCTGGCAACCATATGGCCGATCTTAAGCGGTTGAAAAACATGCCGGTATTTGCTCATCATCACAGCCTCCTCTCTTCAGTCACCCCGGTTCAGGCCGAAACTCATTCATCCGTGATGATCTGATTGTGCTGATCGTAGGGGATGTTGCTGCCGGGGAAAAACTTGCGATAGCGCGTGGTCATGGACATGTCCTGAAACAAAATCGGCTTGCGGGGGTCGTTGATTTTCTTAAATACGAGGGGCGAATGGAGCATCCCCTTGGGGACATGGATTACGGTCGCCCTGGTAATCACAAGCTTCTCCAGTCTGTCCATGTCCTCGCCCATGGTGAATTCAACCTCGCCGCCGAGATCGAGCATATTGCCGAGGTCGCCCCCGATGAAGTAGAGAAACTGGTCAAAGTCATGGTAGAAGGTTTGTGCTTCCATCACAAAAGGTTCGGTAATCGCCCACCAGCTAATCGTAAAATTCTGCGCTTCATTCTTATAGAGCAGAACCGGATTCTTAACCGCCGCCGTCAAGGCATGCTCAAGCCTCAGTTCCCTTTCAATGAAGCTCTCCAGTGGTGATTGAGCCATCGCTTTGCCCTCCCGATAATTTTTCTTTCCTTCCCTGCCCCCTGGTTAAAAAATAGATCAACAGGCCGGCAGCCGGGAAGATCATAGTCAGGTGGAACATGGGGCCATAACCGAGCAGCGCCGCTACCGGGCCCCAGCAGATCGAGCCAATAAATGTCCCCGCATCAAAAGCGTTCCAGTAGGTGGCATTTGCCGCTCCTCTCTTTTCCGGCGGCAGCCCCCTCACGCTTAAGGCCAGCATGGCCGGCTGGAGG
>JAAYGO010000193.1 GCA_012727685.1 Bacillota bacterium
AGCTGCGCCGCCCGGTGGAGCTGCGCAATCTCCTGTTGCAGGTGCATCTCCCAGATGGACTTGACATGGGGATCTTGTTCATCCTGGTAGAATGAGTAATAGAGATAGCACTCGTTAAATTTGTGCAACAGGTGCATCTCAAACCAGGTACAGGTCGGATCGATCAGGGACCCGTACTGCGTCACATGCACTTCCTCCACCATGGCAATTTCCTGGTAAAGCTGGCGTCCCAGGTCGCTGTAATAGGCCGGCCCCACATTCATATAGAAATTCATGGTTTGCTGCTCGGCTGCCGTGATGGTCAAAACATTTAACCTGGTTTGAATCGCGGCGTTTTTAAAATTGATATAACCCCTGACCGTATCGCTGGGATGGCGGTGGTGCGCGATGGTCGGGCGGGCCGGCATGATCTCCACGTATTCTTTCACCAGTTTTTGCGCGGGAACATTCTGATCCAGGTCCATCAAGTTCGCATAGCGATAGAGATGGTCGAAATCCTCCAAAAGGGCGAAGTCCAGTGTTTCCTTCACATAAGTGTCCGGCTCATTCTGAGCCAGCCAGGCCGTCAGATCCACGGCCACGTGCTCGTAGCCGATCGTGGTTTCAAGGGGGGTCTCGTTGATGGGCTTGAGCCAGTTGATCCGCTTCTGCTGCTGCTGATCGATGCGCCGGCCAAATGCCAGCTCGCGGCGCAAATCGTTGTCCGTGCAGTGGCGGTGAAACTGGTGTGAGGCAATAATTGATTCCACCTTAATCCCGTTCATGAGAATTATCCGGACCTTGGTGTAAGGGTCCACCTCCTGCTTGTCATAGGGCCTGGGGTAGAGCGATTCCCAATCGCTGATCGCTTCCTCTAGAGGCATTGGTTTTTGTTCAAACGGGTTAAACATGAGGCTGCTCCTCCCTTTCATGGTCGAATTCATTTTCATTGTGCCTAACGCTACCAGCAAATATGCTTGCAAAATTTTCTAGAACTCAGGAAAAATCAAGGGGCTGTCCTTTTGAGGCAGCCCCCTTATAGTTTCAACAGATGCCAATTATAAAGAGGGTAAAAACTTAAGAACCGGAAGTGATGATCTGATCGGGCTTGAGATCCGTTTTTTCCAATTCGTCTGGCAGAGCCCTGACCCGGTTCTTTCTCTTGTTGGCTATGATGGTCACGTAAAGGATGAGAAGCAGGAGTATGCCCTCGACGGACTGTGAATACTGGGTCTCCGATAAACCGATCAGCGCCAGGCCGTTGACAATGATCGTGATCGAAAAGGAACCGAGCAGGACTTTGTAGAGTTTGGTCGAGGTGCCGCCGGTAACGAGGACACCGCCGAGGAAAATGGCCATGGCGACCTTAATCTCGAAAAAGACACCCATCATCTGGCTGGTGCCGCCCACCGAAGTGAGCGAAAAGAGGGTGCCGAACCCGACCATGAGCCCCGAAAGGGCAAAGGCAATTATTTTCATGCGCGGCACGGGGATGCCAATGAATTCAGCCGTCGATTCATTCTCGCCGATGGCCTTGCTGTATTGGCCAATCTTGGTAAACTCGAACAGGTAGAACATGACAATAACGAGCAATACGAAAGCGGGATAGCGAATATACGGCTCGCGGAGGACGGTCATGGATTCGGGGATATACTGCGTCCCAATTATGGTCTGAATATAGTTGACGATACCGCGGATGCCAATGAGCATGGCGATGGTCACCATGAAGGAGGGAACCTTAAACTTGCTGACGATAACGCCGTTTACGATCCCAACGATCAGGGCGACAAGCAGCGCCACGGGAACCAGGAGCACGCCGCCTGCCGCGTTTGCAGCCCACGTGGCCACGACACCCGAGAGGGCAAGATTAGCGCCCACGGAGAGATCGATGCTGCCCTGCGCCACGACGAAGAGAACACCGCATCCGACGACAATCGTGATCAGGGATTGCTCTAGGATGGTGCTCAGGTTGAAGGGCGACAGCATTTTTCCGCCACTGGCGATCTCAAAGAAGAGAAAAATCACGATGAACACTGCAAAAGGAATGATATCCGCAAAGCTGATCCTGGTCTTGTTCATATCATCACTCCTATGACGGAATGCTCCGTAAAATCCTCATCCCGGCGGATAATGCCGGCAACCCGGCCGCCCTTCATCACGATCAACCGGTCGGCCATCCCGAGCACCTCCGGGAGTTCGTCGGAGATCAGGATGATGGCGATGCCCTCCTTTTTCAACTCTTTCATCAGGGAATAGATATACGCTTTTACACCGACATCGACACCCCTTGTCGGGCAGTCGAGGATGAGAAGCTTCAGATCCTTGGCCAGCCAGCGCCCGAGATTTACTTTTTGCTTATTGCCGCCGGAAAGGGTATTTACCGTCTGATTGATATCGGTGCACTTGATGGAGAGCTTCTTCGTCATGTCGGAGGCCAGCCTTTTAGTCTTCCTTGGGGCAATATAGCCAAACTTGCCCTGCAGCTCGCTCAGCGAAGGCATGCTCAAATTATCCAGAATGCTCGCATTGATCATCAGCGCCTCATTATCCCTGTCCTTGGGGACATAGGCCATATTGTTTTTGAGGGCCATGGTCGAATTCTTGATATCAAGACCCTTGGCCACCAGGTGCACGGTGCCGCCCGATCTCCTGGTGAGGCCATAAATAGCCTTGCCCACCGCATGGATGCCGGAGTCGCTCAGGCCGCAAAGGCCGAGGATCTCACCTTCATGCACGTCAAAGGAAACGTCCTCGATCTCGTTTTCAACCAGCAAATTCTTAACGCTGAGCACGACCTTGTTTCGGTAGTCCGGCTTCATGTCAGCCCGGTAATACTCACCGCTAATCTCCCGCCCAACCATCATCCGCTTGATTTCATCGGGCGACGTTTTAGCCGAAAGCACCTCGCCGACGACGGCGCCGTCGCGCAGGACGGTGATCGAATCGGTAATCTGAATCAGTTCTTCGACATCATGGGTGATCACAATGACGGAGCGGCCCATGGCCTTGAGCCTTTTCAAGAGGTCATAGAGCCTGTTCCTGTTGTTCATGGACAGGGACTGGGTGATCTCGTCAAGGAGCAGGAGCTGCGGGTCAACGGACAGCGCCCGTGCCAGCTCGATTATTTTCCGGGTCTCAATCATCATGCCGTCCGTCAGTTCATTAAGGGGGACTTTCGGCAAATCCCACTTGGCAAACTGTTCCGCCGCCGCCTTGTTCAAGGCCTTGAGATTGACGATCCCGTTTCTCGTAAACTGGCTTGTGCGGCCCAGGAAGACATTCACGCCGGCCGGCAGAGTGCCGACCACACCCAGTTCTTGCATGACCATGGAAATCCCGCAATTATTGGCATCGATGGGGCTTTGGGGGTCATATTCCCTGCCGTTCAGCAGCATCCTGCCGCTATCCCTGGGGTAGAGCCCCGCGATCTGCGAGAGCAGCGTGGACTTGCCCGAGCCGTTTTCACCGATGAGCCCTTTAATCTCGCCCTTTTTCACGCTGAAGTCAATATTTTTATTGGCGTGTGTCGTGCCGAAATATTTGTTTAGTCCTTTAATTTCAAGAATGTTTTCGCTCATTTTACGACCCCCTTGTAGCCTCGCTGGCCGATGATGCCGAATAAGATCAGGAAAGCGCCCAGGAAGGCCTCCTGCAGCGTGCCGGAAGGCACGCCCAGGATGGTCAGCAGATTGAAGACCGCGTAGATGAGCACCGCACAGATCGGTACGGCAATAATAATATTGATCCTTTTTTGCAAGATTTGGGCCAGCAGAACGATCGCCAGCGGTTGAAAGACCACGTAAATACTGGTCAGGCCCGTCCTGACCGTGGTCCGGCCGGCGACGCTCTCCTGGACAATGGAGGCGATCCCGATAAAAATACCGCTGATCAGCCCCACCCAGAGCAGGGTTTTGACAATATTGATCCCAAGGGCCTTGGCGACCTCCTTGTTGCCGCCGATGGCCCGGATGTTCAAGCCCACGGTCGTCCGGTTATAGATGATATAAGCGGCAACAAAACCGGCGGCGAGCAGGATGATGCTCCACGGTAGCCGGCCCAGGATCCTGAGGCTTTTATCTATTTCCGCGTAAATGAGATCCGCTGTGGATTTACCGACCTTCAGAAAGACTGCCACAGCCTCGTAAATCATCGCCAGGCTGATACCGGCGATCCACGATGGAATTTCGGTGAAAGCAAAAACATTGAAGTTCAAAAATGTAAGCAGCGTCCCGACGATTAAGCCGCCGAGCATGACTCCCGGATACCCGTACCAGTTCCCAAAGATACAGGTGGCAAAGGAGCCGAGCACGATAATGGCGCCGATGGACAAGTCGGTATAGCCGCAGGCAAACAGGAAGCAGATTCCCCAGGCGACAAATGTGGGCCAGACAATATGTGAAATGATGACCGTAACGTTTGTCCTTTCCAGGAAATCTCCGCCCGTAACAAAATTAAAGAAAACCGCAAAGGCGGCAATGATGGCGATGAGCATCAGAAAAAATATTAGCGGGTTCTGATTTATTTTCTTGATCGAATCCTGCGTGGATTGTAATGGCTGCATTATGGCGACACCTCTTTGTCAGCGGATTTTTGGTGACAGCCAGTGTAGTGAAAAGTGTCTGCGCAACTGCCTTGTTGTCCCGTGCATCCGGAACAGTTTTTTCGGCAACCACCCGCACGCGAGTGCGGGTGGTTGCCAGATTGTTCATCTTTGCTCGTCCTGCACAGGTGGCGATTACTTGCCGTGGGCCTTGATGATCGCTTCGAGCGTCAGCCCGCTGTTGATCAGGTCTACATAAGTTTGATAGCTGACATCCGGGTTAAACCTGTAGCAGAGATTCTTGAGCATCTCCTCGGTGAGAGGAAAGACACCATCGGTAGTAAAGATGGACATATAATCGTCAACGTTCGACTCGTCGACCTTGAACGCCCGTGTTCGCAGGTGCGGCGCTTTGCCGTTTTCATCCAGGATCGGATGGCCATCCAGGTAGTTCTGAAGCAGCGTCGGTGCAATCAGCGAGGGCAGCATGATACCGTCGTTGCCCGCCCTGATGACCCCCTGCTTGATATATTCAGCCGAGGTCTTGTCGACGCAGGACATATAGACTTTAATGTTGCCAGACAGTCCCAGCTTGTCAATGGCTGAAAGGGAGCCGGGGATATAGTCGCCGACCATGGCGTAGAGGCAGTCGGCATCCCGATGGGCCGAGAGCATATCCTCGGCTTTTGTCGGGCACTCGGAAGCGTCGGTGCAGCGGGCTTCATCCAGAACCGTTCCACCCCCCGCTGTAAACGCTTCCCTGAACCCTTGGGACCGCTGGTCCATGTTGTTGTCACCAATGTTCCCGCCGATAATCACAGCGGTTTTGCAACCGTCGGCCAGCGCCATCTGGGCAACTTCCTTGCCGTCGGCCACCATGTCGAGATCGATACATCCCACATAGTAGGGATTGTTTTCCCGGAGCTTCTCGCGGTCAGGCTCCTCGCCGATGAAGGTGTTCATGACAAAGGGAACTTTCGCGCTCTTGCAAATGTCGCCCATCTGTAAAAGGTTCGTCACGCCGGCCGCCTGCAGGGAGATGCCATCCACACCGGCAGAGCAGAAGTTTTGGACGTTGGCCGTCTCCTTGTCGGGCGTGAAATCGTCACTGGCCCGCATGGTGTCGTTGCCAAGGGCTTTCAGGGCGTATTCGCCGTAATCGCCAAAGGCATCCAGAATGGGAACGCCGGACCCCCAGGTGTTTACACCGATGAGATAGGAGTCTTTGGCTTCGCCGGAGCCGTCCGGCGCAGTTGAATCACCGGCCGGCGCCTTCTCGCCGGCGCAGCCGGCGGCGGCCAAGATCACAATCAAAAGCACTGCCAAAATCGGTACCAGTTTTTTTAAATTGCTTTTTAACATTTTTACCTCCTCCCGAATATCCGGACCTTCGTCCTTGAAATGCTAAGCAAGACAGCGAGACGCGATCCACACCTTTAACCCACCTTTAACCCACCTGCCTTATGCCTGCTTGTGATTTTTTTACCAACGCCTTTGGCATTGATTATGGGCTTTAATAAATATTCAGCCCATTTTTTTCCTGCCAGCCGAAAAAGCGCTTAAATTGCCTGTTTCTTTTGTAATAATAATATATTTTAACATATCCAATTTATTTTAACAACTTAACAAAAAAGATTTGTCTG
>JAAYGO010000058.1 GCA_012727685.1 Bacillota bacterium
CCGTTCTTATTTGCTGCTGCTTCAGCAGAGTTAAGAAATATCTTGTTTCGTTTAAATGATTTTTGTTACAACGCAAATGGCTCATTTAAAAAAATGGTTGTCAAACCGGGTTAATTGTGTTAAAATGAGCGTTTAATTGACATCGCCGGCAAGCTGTGCTATGATGTTTTCAGAGCAAGAGGGGGGGGATGGAGCTTGTTTAATGTAGGCGATAAAGTGGTTTACCCCATGCTCGGCGCCGGCGTGATCGAGTCGATCGAGGAGAAAGAGATCCTCGGCGACCGTAAAAAGTATTATGTCATGAAGATGCCGATCGGCGATATGAAAGTCATGGTGCCTACGGATAACATCTTGCGTGTCGGTCTAAGAGAAGTTATAGACAAGACGATGCTGGAGCAGGTGTTTTCGGTTTTAAAAGATCACAGTGAAGAGATGTCATCCAACTGGAACCGCCGTTACAGGGATAACCTCGATAAGATGAAAAGCGGCAATATTTTAGATGTGGCCGGAGTGGTGCGCAATCTAACCTTAAGGGACCGGGGAAAAGGGCTTTCCACTGGCGAGAGAAAAATGCTGGACAGTGCGAAGCAAATCCTGATTAGCGAATTAATGATGGTGCAGGGTGTAGAACAATCAGAAATTTTAAAAACCCTTGAAAGTATTTTTGAGGATTATCCGGAATAAATTCCTTTCATTTTTTTCCCGCTAAACGATGTATATTCTAACTTGATTGTGGCTCAAAATATAAGTTATAATGATTTTGAGCCCTTTTAAGCTCATTATCCGGCTTTATTACTCAGTTTTTTTCTTAAAGGGGGTGAATCTATGCTGCACAAGGTATTGCGAATCCTGGGAACGCTCCTGGGAGTATGTTTGGGCGCTTATTTTTTTAACTATATCGGCCTTGTCTCTATCATTATTACTGCCATCGGTAATCCAGTGTCCATCCCGCCCCCCATTGGTTATACCGCCGCCGGGGGAGCGCTTGGCGGGGTTTTGTTCGGCTTAATCTTTTACTTAATTACCCCGGTCATAATCAATTTTTTTGAGAAAATCGTCTCCTGGTGTGACAGCCGGTTAAAGTCGGTACCGACTCAGGATATCGTGCTGATTGTATTCGGCTTAATTGTCACTCTTTCCATGAGCTTACTGCTCAGTTTTTTTATCAACAGGATTCCGATCTTCGGCATTTACCTTTCATTTATCATTACCCTGGTCATCGTGATTGTCGGGGTACGCTTTATCCTCGGCCGTAAAGAGGAATTTTCGTTTCTGACCGCATTGTTCAACCGCAGCCGGCGCCATGCGGTTGCCGCGGACAATGAAGTCTATAAGATTTTAGATACCAGTGCCATCATTGACGGGCGGATCGTGGATATCTGTAAAACCGGTTTCTTGGAAGGAATTATCGTCGTCCCCAGTTTCGTCTTGGAAGAACTGCGCCACATCGCCGATTCCCCTGATCTGCTTAAGCGGAACCGCGGCCGGCGCGGTCTCGACATTTTAAACAAGATCCAAAAAGAGATGGACATCCCGGTCCAGATTTACGAGGGCGACTTCGAAGATCTGACCGAAGTGGACAGCAAGCTGGTACGCCTGGCCAAGGTAATCAACGGTAAAATCGTCACCAACGACTTCAATTTGAACAAGGTCTGTGAACTGCAGGGGATCTTCGTTTTAAATATCAATGAACTGGCCAATGCCGTCAAACCGGTAGTGCTGCCGGGAGAAGAGATGACCGCCCAGATCATTAAAGACGGCAAAGAGGCTGGCCAGGGAGTAGCATACCTGGATGACGGCACCATGGTCGTGGTCGAAGGCGGCAAGCGCTTTATCGGCGAAACCATTGAAGTTCTGGTGACCAGCGTTTTGCAGACCACGGCCGGGCGCATGATTTTTGCGAAGCCGAAAACCATGGCGGAAAAGTTTTCCGGAGTTAAGTGATGCTGGCAACCGCGATCATCGCCGCTTCGGGGCAAGGCCGGCGGATGGCTAGCCCGGTAAAAAAACAATACCTGGTTCTCAACGGCATCCCGGTCCTGGCGCGGACAATCAGGGTATTTCTTGAACACGGCGGCTTTGCACGGATCGTCGTGGTGGTCCCCACGGGTGAAACAGGGCAAGCCAGCAAAATTTTAAAGCCCCATCTATCTCTGGATAAATTGATTCTGGTCGAGGGGGGGCGGCGCCGCCAGGATTCTGTTTATAACGGCCTCCGGGCCATAGAGCACGCAGCCGGTGAGCTGATCTGTATTCATGACGGCGCCCGCCCTTTGCTGTCATTATCCCTGCTGAATAAGGTCCTGGACGCGGCTGCGCGCTGGGGTGCCGCTGTGCCGGTGATTCCGGTAACCGATACCTTGAAGGAAGTGACCCCGGAGGGGTTGATTAAGCGGACTGTCTCCCGGGAGCCTTTGCGCCGCGTGCAAACACCGCAAGTTTTCCGGCAGGAGTTGATTCGGGAAGCCTACACCAAGGCCGCCTCTCTCGGGATCGAGGCCACCGATGACGCCTACCTGGTCGAGCTGCTGGGTTATGACATCATGACTGTCCCCGGTGAATACGGCAATATTAAAATAACCTCTCCCGAAGACTTGTTAACTGCCACCGCCCTTTTGAAGGGGGGAGCGTGATGCTTCGGATCGGCATCGGTTACGACCTGCATCGCCTGGTTGAAAATCGTCCCCTTATCTTGGGTGGGGAAATAATACCCTTTTCGCACGGCCTGGAAGGCCATTCCGATGCCGATGTCCTGGTGCACGCCCTCATGGATGCCCTGCTCGGCGCGGCAGGCCTGGGTGACATCGGGCGCCATTTTCCACCCGGGGAGAGCCGCTATCGCAACATTTCCAGCCTGGCGCTGCTGCGCGAGGTGAAAAGCTTTCTTGATCGGGACGGCTGGAAGCTCATCAACGCAGACACGATCATCATTGCCGAAGCACCACGGCTGGCCCCTTATACGGAGGCCATGGGCAAAAATCTAGCCGCCATTCTTGATGTCCCTGCAAGCTGTATCTCCGTCAAAGCAACTACCACCGAAGGTACTGGGCCCATCGGCCGCGGCGAAGCGATCGCCGCCCAGGCGGTGGCGCTAGCGATCCAGGGGGACGGTTCTTCTGGTCTGTCGCAGGCGAAGCAATTTGGATAAGTCCGATCTTCAAGATTCGACCCATTGGCAACACTACTAGCTACAAATGCAAATACTGCAATGTCTGTTCCAAATCTCATCTTGTGATTGCTTAAATCATTGAGCTTAGTTTGCGAAAGGGGTAATCATGAAAAAATTTATTTTTTCACTCGTAATTTTCATGATTATTTTTATATCAGGGTGTTCTTATTTCAATATATATTCTGATAGCCTTATTTTTGACTCTGAAAAAATTGATACAATGTCAGTAGCGTTGCAAAAACATAACTCAAAAATGTCAAGCGGCGAAAAAGAGAGTATTCGCTAGTAAAAAAGAGAAAACATCCAATAAGGGCTAGACATAAAGAAAAATCTCCTTTATAATAGAGATATAGGGTAGTCCTTGCTCGAATCTCACTATAAAGGAGAAACCAACGGGCGTCGTGCGCCGGAAGGAAAATTAGGCGCCGACCTGTTTGTTATTGACCCGGAAACTGAATTAATCATTGCCTGCCCCGGGGGATTTGCGCCGGCATCAGCCTCGCGTAACCGCGAGAAA
>JAAYGO010000053.1 GCA_012727685.1 Bacillota bacterium
CCCATCCGGGATGAGTAGCCCGCTGCCGGAATTAACGCCGCAATTTTTTGCACTGTTCTGCACCTTTGACTCCTACAGTTTTATAAAAATAGTGCTAGTGATCTGCTCTGAAAATGAGGTATGCCAAATTCAGCCATCCTCACCCTGATCCTTCCCCCAAGGGGGGAGAGGGAATTAGGTAAGGTAATATTTTTATACTTCTGATGATAATTCCATTTGATAGAAGCATGGCCGTCTATCCAAAAGAACGGGCTATTCATTTCCTGTTCTTGTCACTGAGAGCTGGAGCGACTGTGAACGAGTGGCTAGATGTGCAGGCGAACCAAGGCCTGAAGCCGGGACAATGAGAAGTGAGAAGTGGGATGTTAGAAGTGAGAAAAATACACCATGTTTTTCTTGCTGAGGGTAATACATCAAAGGCATCTGATGTAGTCTCACTTCCAACCTCTCACCTCTCACATCCCACTTTGCAGGCCGCCGAGACAGGAGACAAGGATGTCGACTGTCGAGGGCAGCCCAGGCGTAAGGCCGCCGGTGAGCCGTCGCACATCTAACGAGTGAACCGGAGCGAAAGCCTCAGTGACAAAAGTTTTCATCCTCCCGATGGCGCCCCCGCATAGGGAGCATGGCCGCATACTCTGTGCAATTAGGCCTGATCGCTTGCCGCTCTTGCCGTTGGGGCCTGCCTTTAAAGTTCACGCAGGGAAAAAGCTCACCTCAAGCGGGCGCATCACTTATCTTCCAGGGAACTCTCCACCTCGGCCACCTTGTCTTTTACCAGATCTTCCGGAAGAAAGAGCTGGCCGCATCCGGGGCACCGCGGCAGTTCTGTATCAAAACTATACCCGAGGTAGACGAATCTGATCTTGCGCATCTCCAGGGGCAGGTTGCACTTCAAGCAGAGCAGACCCGAATCCTTTTCAACTGGTTTCATCAGATTCCTCCTCGATGACGAGCCGGTGGCTGTAGATGCTTTTCAACCTGAATCCGTCACCCTCGGGCCTGTAGACAACCCAGTAGGTGATGACGCCGTGGCGCAGGTGCCCGATAAAATCGCCGCTTTTCTGGTCCAGGATTTTATTGCCGCTCTGTTCACAGTAATGGATGGTGCGCCGGGCGTCTTCCTCCAGGATCAGGTTGCGATCCATTTCGTCCTGCAGCTCCGGAGAAATATAGACTTTGATCTCCGCGTATTCTTCAGGTGGCGTTTGCATCTCGATCCCCTTCCACTGCTGCAGCAGCATTTTTTTCAAGGCGATCCGGTTTTCCCGCCGCTGTGACAGATGGGGCGAGGGTCGCAGGGCGCGCAACTTGAGATCTTCGCCGGCCAGCAGCAGATCGAGCAGGTGGAAGGCCGGTTTCCGGGCATGGGCAAAGGTATCCCGGCAATTGGTGCAATAGGTGACATAAGTATGCGGTCCCGCCTTGACCCGGTTGGCCACGATCTCCTCCAGCAGGGGCCTGTTTACCGCCTGTATATGCCCTCCGAATCCGCAGCAGCGGGCCTGCTCGCCGCCATACGGCAGTTCCACAAGCTGAAAGCCGGCCTTTTGCAAAATGGCGCGCACGCTCTCCCGGCTGGCGGGGTCATGGCGGCTGGCACAGGGGTCAAAGACGGAGACCAGCTCTCCCTTGCCCATGCCGCCGCTTAACGGCAGACCTTTCTCCGCCAGGATCTGCCATAACGAGCGTAGCGGTACGTCGGGCAGATACTGCCCGAACATCTTCTTGCAGCTTGGACAGGCCAGGATAAACTCCGGCCGGCCCAGCTCGCTCCAGCATTGCGCCAGGCGCTCCATCACGGCGCGGCGCTCTTCTTCCCTGCCGGCCCACTCCGCCGGAGCGCCGCAGCAGCCGGCGATCAGGGCGACCCCGCCGTCAAGCTGCGCCGTCAAATAGGAAAAGCTTTCGGTCACGTAGCGCGGATCCGAAGCCCCCAGCTGGCAGCCGGGAAAGAAGAGATAGCGCGGCTTGCCGCTTTGCCGCTGCTCCAGCACCAGGAAAGCCTGATC
>JAAYGO010000152.1 GCA_012727685.1 Bacillota bacterium
TTGCCTTAAGGCTTCCTTCAGATTCCACCTCGCGATGGACACCCTTGCCATCGGCTATGTGCTTGGCACTATCAACCCGCACTCGGGACTTCCACCCGTTAGACTGCGCCCATGCTGGGCGCACATAAAAAACCTTTCACCAAAGAGGCGAAAGGTCAATTCCGCGGTACCACTCTTCTTGGCGGCAAAACTACTACCGCCTCTCTTTATGATAACGGAAGTCTCCGGCCCGGCCTAGTTGCATCCGTGAATGCTTTCAGCCGGCGGCTCCCGGAGGAGTTCACTAGAGATCTGCCCTGCCGCCTTTGCACCTGCCGGCGGCTCTCTGGAAAGGGCTCCCCGCTAGTTACTGGTTCCGGTCATTGCCTTTAAAATATTAACTTAGGTTATATCTTATACCAGGACAATCAGTAGTGTCAACGATTTTTTAGTTTTTTTTGCGCGTCCATTGATTTTCGATTGGGGGGGGCATCACTTTTAAATTGTTCCGCATACCGGTGAAAAACACGGCAGAAAACAGAAAGGAAACAACAGATGCAGCTAAGCCATGCCTTTAAATGTTTCTGCCGGATTGAAGAAAATTTACTGTTACTGGCAAATCCTTGGAGTGGGGGAGGGGGCGGAATAGCATGACGTGCAGTTGATTTGCTATTTTCTATTACAACCTTGCGGACTGATAAATTTAACACGTGAAAAAAGCAGTTCAAAAACTCGATTTCATAAATTCTTTTGCGTCAATGGCGCTAAATAAAGGAATTAGCCCTTTATAATTAGTGGAGCGCGGTTGGCGACTGTATTTTCAGTCCAACCTTAAATTGGTCACGAAAATGGGTCACGACAGCGAAAATAGGCTGAAGTCTGGAAGGACAGGTTCCAAGGTTCTAATGTTTTATGGCCGACATACGGACAGAAATACTTAAAAAGGCCTGTCGAAGCCTTAACCTTTAAGCGGAAGTGCCTCATTGGCCTCATGGAAGCAAATAGAGTCTGGCGGAGGAGGTGGGGTGTCCAGACCTGGAGGTGACCAAAAGCAGGCAAATGAGCTCAGAAAAACAGTAATTTAACCCCTCCAGGTGTGAAAAACAACTTCCGATAATCTATCTTATGTAAACTATGGAATATTACAAAAATACTGTTTTAAAAAAAGACAAATAATTAACCGCTGCTCCGGCCGGCTTTTACCTCTCCCCCGGCAGGCGCCAGGACCGCAGAGGTTGTCCAATTTCTTTAAGGCGCCTGAGCACGGTATCATGCGAGACGCCGATTTTATCGGCAATCTCCCGCGTCGAATAGCCCTGGCGGTAGAGCCTGGCGATCTGCTGTTTATCCACCGGTATTTTCCTGCGCCCCATCAATAGGCCCCTTTCCGCTAATTATGTTCAAAACTAGCAAGCAACCTTCGTAAAACTGTAAGATAAAACACTAAAAAACGACATAAAAACCTAATTAAGAGCAAAAATACACAAATTAATTTACATTTTTCGATATCCCTTATCACCCTTTATCGCTATCCTCGCCTTTCTGCTCGAAAGGGAGTATACTTATTTTGTTTGACCGTCTCAAAGTTTTGCGACAATGACGCAAAATAAATAAAGCCACAAAAATTTTCGAAGATTGATTAAATTAAATAAAAACTATATTCCGAGGCAACAATCACTTTTTACGTATGGCCAGGGTATTCTTGGCTCCCGAAAACAATCCGATTGCCGACAGCCCCAGGACAGTCCCATAGAGCAGCGCTTTTTTGGGCTCACCGGGTGCCAGGTAGTAAAAAGCGAAAAAATAAGCCATCAGCATGGCGCTGGCGGGAACCAGCCTGGTCGGCAAGCCGGTTCGTTTCAGCAACTCCGTCAGGGCAACCAAGACGGGGACCAGGGCTACTCCGTAAATCGTCAACTGATCCACGATACCATCTCCCCCGGTTTACAATATCGAGTATTAAATATGTAACCGGGATCATTTTTAGAACCACTATTTTTTCGGGTTTCTCGGACAGGAATACAGCTCCGGAGTGCCAGTAAAGCGGCCATTTCCATTTCCGCTATGCTCCAGTTCACAAGCCGCGGAAAGGTCCGGCTGAAAAGGCAAGCCCTTGAAATTCTTTTAACTGGGCTGACGATTTAACGTTCGGTCAGCCCAGTTACCTCACCGCCTGGTTCTTCGCTCAAATGATCGCCAGCAGGATAAAATTCAGGATAAACAAAACGGTAGCGATCCATAAAACCAGGTTGATATCCTTAGCCTGTTTTTTAATGATCTTGACGATGCAGTAAAAGATAAAACCGGCGGCGATGCCGTAGGAGATATTATAACAGAAAGCCATAAAAATGCCGGTAAAGAATGCCGGGATCGCCTCGCTTAGATCTTCCCATTTTATATCTTTAAATGCGGATAGCATCATGATCCCCACGATTATCAAGGCCGGGGCGGTAGCCGCGGCGGGGACCGCGCTTACTACCGGAGCCAAGAAGGCGCTGATCACAAATAAAATGGCCACTGCCACGCTGGTCAGTCCTGTCCGCCCGCCGGCTCCGATGCCTGCGGCGCTTTCAATATAGGTTGTGGTATTGGAGGTGCCAACCGCTGCACCGACGGAAGTGGCGATGGAATCGGCAAAGAGGGCTTTGTCCATTTTAGAGCTGAAACCTTTGCCGGTTTCCAGGGCTTTCATATCCTTGTCGGAAAAGATGCCTGTATTGCGGCCGGTGCCGATAAAGGTGCCGATGGTGTCGAAGGTGTCGGCCAGGCTAAAGGCGAAGATGGTCACCAGTACCAGGGGCAGCTTGCTGGCATCGCTGAACAGCGTCTGCAAACCGGGGCTGCCGAAAGCCGCCAAAAAGGTCTGGGGCAGCTCGGCCAGGGCTTCTTTAAAGCTGATGGTGGCTCCCAGTTGGGTAATACCCAGGGGGATGCCGATAAGCGTGGTAGCAATGATGCTCAACAGGATGGCTCCGTTAACCCTGGCGATAAGCAGAATAACCGTCAGGGCAAGTCCAAAAAGGGCCAGCAGCACGGCAGGGTTATTTAAGGCAACCAGGGCAGGAACCGCGGAGGAATCGGCGATCACCGTCCCCCCTTCGCCCAACTGGACATAGCTGCCGGGATCGGCGGTAAATGAAAGCAATCCCGCATTTTTAATGCCGATATAAGCGATAAAAATGCCGATACCGCCGCCGATGGCGCTTTGCAAGCTTCTGGGAATAGACTGAATAATCATTTTGCGAATCTTGGTGACAGTAATAATGATGTTAATGAGACCGCAGATGAAAACCATGGCTAAAGCTTCCTGCCAGGTAAAGCCAAGCGCGAAAACGACAGTGAATACGAAAAAGGCATTCAGCCCCATGCCTGGCGCCAGGGCATAGGGAACATTGGCTACCAGGCCCATAACCAGTGTTCCAATCACTGAAGCGATGATTGTGGCCAGGAATACCGCACCCCAGGGCATGCCGGATTGGCTGAGGATGGCCGGGTTGACCATGATAATATAGGCCATGGCAAAAAAAGTGGTCAAGCCCGCCAATAATTCGATGCGGATATTGGTGCCATTTTCTTTGAGTTTAAAAAGCTTTTCCATTACTAATTCCTCCTTCTTTTTTTGGTGTATTGGCAGGGAGCTTTCTCCCCTGACAAGAAAAAAACAGCTGAATGAAGTGCTCAATCAACTGCTTATAAGACGAATCTCAACCCGTTTAAGTCAGCAAGATTCATTTTAAAAGAGTTTATGAACACTCATAGCGTAGGCAATTAAGGTTGCCACGTAGAGACACTCGCACCAAATTTGCGAGTTTATATGAGTGAATATGGCATATTTTGTTACACTTAATTTAACGTACCTGTTCTGTCTTGTCAAGAAAAACGAATGAATCTGGCAATGTTTCCATGATAAAAACTAATCAGCGCCCAGAATGGGGAATAATGCTTAAAAAAAAGCGCTTAATAGTATAAAATATAGTTAGTGCCTCTGATTGCTATTAAAACTGTAAGGGCACCTCAGGAGAAATGATTAAATGAAAAAACTGCTCGCGTTTTTTTTAGTAATTGCCTTGCTGCTGGCTTGCGTCATTTTGGCGAATAGTTATTGGCATATCTTCCCGGCCAGCGCCCCCGGTTCTGAAAACGGTGAAGAAGAAAACCCGGACAGCAAAGTGGAAGAATATCCGGACAGCGAAGCTGAACCAGAACTAAACGGTGAACCGGAAGAACCGGCGGCGCCGGAAGAGTTTTCCCCGCGTATCGGTATCTATAGCGGATCCGGTTCCTGGGAAGAAAACGTGGTGGCGATTATCAACTTTTTTGAACACTACGGTATTAACTACGGGACCTTTGACGAACAGGACGCCTCCTTCGGGGATTTGGGCGCCTCGTTTGACGCCATCTGGTTTCCTGGCGGTTTCAGTGAGTCTTATAGACACTATATTTCAAACCATGATAATTTGCGCGCTTTCGTTGATGAAGGGGGGCTATTTATCGGTACTTGCGCCGGCGCCTATTATGCCTCGGACATCATGTTATGGCTGGATGAAGGCGAAAAACTCTTAGATTATCCACTGAAATTGTTTGCCGGGCGCGCTGTGGGACCGCACATGCGCTGGGGCGAGCATGCCGTGCTGACTCTTAATCCTGATTTACCGGTTAATGAAGCATTTGACCAGACGATCATGGCGCATTATTTCGACGGTCCCTACTTCATTCCCTCGGACGAGCAGGAGGTTGCCGTGCTTGCCGAATACGAATCCCATGAGGCACCGGCCATTTTGAGCTTTGACTATGGTAACGGCAAGGTTCTGTTAATGGGACCTCACCCCGAATTGGGCTACGAGCCTGCTACCGGGCTGATCGATACCCGGGGCGGGGCCGGTGCCCAATGGCCGTGGTTATATGCTGTGCTGCAATGGTTCTTCACTGATTAACGACCGCAAGCGGCGCGCGATAATTTCTAGAAAAAGATAATTCCTTTATCACCATTTTGGGGGGTAAACAGTTGAAGGTTGGTTTTTTTACCGATAGCTATCGCCCATATACCAGCGGGGTCGTCCGCTCCATTGAGCTGTTTTCCCGTGAGTTCAACAGCAAGGGGCACGAGGTTTATATCTTCGGACCCGATTACCCGCTGCTGCATTGTCCCAAGGAAGAGAAGGTTTTTCGTTTCTTATCGATCCCTGCCCCTACTTTTCCGGATTATGCCCTGCCCATCCCCATTTCTGTTCAATTGGGGCCGACGATTCGCCGGATCGGCTTGGATATCATCCACGTGCACTCGCCTTTTCTTCTGGGCCGGCTTGGGGCCAGGGCGGCGCGGCGCCATAAATTGCCTCTGGTTTTTACTTTTCATACGTTATATGACCAATACGTGCATTACCTGCCACTGGCCCGAGATGCTTCCCGCCGCCTGGTCCAGATGATTGGGCGTGATTTTTGCAACCGCTGCGACCTGGTGATCACTCCGTCGAACTTGGTGATGAATTACCTGCGCCGGATCGGGGTTAAAACAGCGCTCAAAACAATTCCCACCGGAATTGAACTGGATGAATTTAAAAATTTAAATCCCCGCTGGCTTTACGAAAACTACAATATCGATCCTAACGCTCGCATTCTTCTTTTTGTCGGCCGTCTGGGGAAAGAAAAAAATGTCACCTTTTTATTGAAATCATTTCAGATCTTACAGGAGATTATCCCGAACCTGCATCTGGCTCTTGTGGGCAAAGGCCCCCTTGAACCACAGCTACGCCAACTCTGCAGTGATTTGGGGATAGCGCAAAAGGTCACTTTTACCGGAGTACTGCCTCGCCATAAAATTGTTCATTGCTATGCGAGTGCGTACTTGTTCGTTTTTCCCTCGGTCACCGAAACTCAGGGTCTGGTCATCGGCGAGGCCAAAGCGAGTGGTTTGCCGGTCGTGGCCATTCGCGCCTTTGGTCCCGCAGAGATGGTCCGCCACGGCGAAGACGGGATTTTAACCGAGCCTTCTCTAACCTCCTTTACCGAGAGCATATTGCAATTGCTGCAAGATGACCGGCTTTACCAGGCCATGCGCCAAAAGGCATTTGAAAATGCCGCCCTCCTCTCCTCCTCCCATTGCGCTTCGAAGATGCTGGAGGCATACGAGGAATTGATTGAAGCCCGCAAGCAAAGCTCAGGGGTGAAAAGGATTAAGGCTGATTCTACAACTTAAGGAACATGACGGAGCTTCTCGAGAAAAAACTGGAAGCCTGTAAAAGCGCCGATGTCCGACCAGGACCTGCCGGAACTGATTCCCAGCCAGGACGGCCAAAAACCTGGAGCCCTGCTAGATGGATATAAGCAAACGCGGAAAACCTGAATAGAGTTGAAAAAGCAGAGCCATTTGCGCTCTTTGACAACGCCTGATATATAAGGTTTTTTAAGGAATGGGAAAAATATTTTACCCCAAGCAGAGACTTAAAAATAGGAGTTTGGCGTGCTGTGCCGTGTGGAAATCGGAAA
>JAAYGO010000075.1 GCA_012727685.1 Bacillota bacterium
CTACAATTTCAAATCATATTACAGCTACTGCAAGAGAACTGGAGCAAGCCCCCTTTCTTTTCAACATTTTTTCCGCCCGGACAGCCGCCGTTTCGGTTTTTGTCAGGCGCTGGCGTGTTACTGACAACCAAAAACGTTAAGTTTTTGGGGTCGAATCAGATGTGTATTCTTTTTATAACCGGGATATCCTTCCTTGAGTGGATTATTTTAAAAATTTTTAACTATTTTTGCTATAAGAATTCGATTGGAAAGTTTCCAATTTACGCCTACTTCCCGGGAGAGCACCGGGCAAGCCGGGTACGCTTAAAGGGACTATCACAAAAGGATACCCTTTTTCCATTTTATAAATGTAAAAAAACAAGCATAAAAAGGACAGCGAGAACCGTCCCTCCTGACCTTTTTTTAATGGAACTTTTTCCAGGTTTGCGCGGTCATACGGCTAAGAAAGGAAATCAGCGCGAGGGAGGTTTGCTGTAGATGTCGAAGAAGCGAAAAATTTACTTGTGGGGGCTGCTGCTTGTGGCGGTGCTGCTGCCGGCTGCCGCGGCGGGCTGCGGCGCTGGCGGGAGCGAGCGTGCTTACGCCGAGCCGGCCGCTCACGTGGATGGGCGCCTGGTGGGGGGAAACAACGCTTTCGGCATCAACCTGTTCCAGGCTTTGCTCGGGGGAGAGCCCGATCAGAATATTTTGATTTCACCGGCCAGCGTCTCCGCCGCCCTGGCCATGACTTACAACGGGGCCGCCGGGGAGACAGAGACGGCCATGATCGAGACCCTGCAGCTGCAGGGGATGACCCGGGAAGAGATTAACGGCGCTTTTGCCGACCTGCTCTCGATCCTGCGCAACCCCGACCCGCGGGTGGAACTGGTGCTGGCCAATTCGCTCTGGATGCGCTCCGGCGTAGATTTTCATGAAGATTTTCAGCAGCGCAACCGCGACTATTTCCAAGCCGAGTTGAAAGAGCTTGATTTCAATGCGCCCGAAGCGGCAAAAACGATCAACGGCTGGGTCAGAAAGCAGACCAGGGGCAAGATCGACGAAATTGTTGAAGCGCCCATCGATCCGGACACGGTAATGTTTTTGATCAATGCCATTTATTTCAACGGCGCCTGGACAAAGGAATTTGATCCTGACGCCACCCGGGAGATTCCCTTCACCCTGCCCGGCGGCGGAAGCAAGGAGCACCCGGTGATGTTCCGGGAGGGGGAATTCAGCTACCTGGAGGGGGACGGTTTTGCGGCAGCGCGCCTGCCCTACGGTGAAAACGAGCGCATCGGCATGTATATCTTCCTGCCGGATCGGGAGAGCTCCCTGGCCGATTTTTACGGGCAGCTAGACGCGGCCAACTGGGCCCGCTGGATGAGCTCTTTCCAGCTGCGGGAAGGGGAGATCGGCCTGCCCCGCTTTAAATACGAATATGAAGCGACGCTAAATGAAGGCTTAAAGGCCCTGGGCATGGCCATTGCCTTTAGCGCAGAGGAGGCCGACTTTTCGGGCATGCGTCCGATCCCGCCCCGCCTCTATATCAGCGCGGTCAAGCATAAGACCTTTATCGAGGTAAATGAAGCGGGGACCGAGGCTGCGGCAGCCACATCGACAGAGGTAAAGGTCACTTCCCTGCTGCCTTCGGACGAAGACAATTTCACCCTGATCGTCGACCGGCCCTTCTTCTTCTCCATTGTGGACGATCAAACGGGCGCGCTCCTCTTCATGGGCTCGGTGGCGGATCCCGGACAGGAATAATATCAATAAGTTGGTGGAAAGGGGAATTAACCAAGTCCCTTGTCCCACCTATCCTCAAGTGAGTTATCTCTTGCATCCCTGATTATGTTTTTTTGTATAAACTTCGCAGTTAACAGATAATCCCGATTCTGAAAGATCCGCCTTTAACTCGGTAGATCAACCATGATGCTGTAAAGTCTGCTTGGAGTGTTTACTGCAGAGAAAGAAGATGCCGGGGCCCTGCGGATTAACCTTTGAGGGTCCCGGCACCGCACGCCACCTGCAGACTGGTAAGGCGACATTCTCCTCAAAAAAGTGTTGCCATGTAGACCTTTTCTGGTATATACTACATTACAGGACTAATGCACTATGCCAGTTTAACCGGGGTGTTTCAATGTGATCTTCACAAACGACGAACTTAAACCGATTTATCTCCAGATAGCCGAGTGGCTGGAGACGGAAATCCTGTCGGGAAACATCGCCGCCGATGAAAAAATCTATTCGCAATACCAGCTTGCCGCTATGTTTAACATCAACCCGGCTACAGCGGCGAAGGGGCTGAATATCCTGGCTGATGAAAAGATGCTCTATAAAAAAAGAGGCTTGGGTATGTTTGTCACTCCTGATGCCGCGGAAATCATTCGCACAAAGCGTAGGGAGCGGAACCTGAAACGCTGGGTGGAGGAGCTGGTCAAGGAGGCTAACCGGTTGAATATCTCTGATTCTGAGCTGAACGACATGATTAAGGCCGCCCGAAACCGGAGCAAGGAGGAGCAGCGATGAATGTAATTGAGTGCAAAGGGTTGACCAAACAATACGGACGCATAGACGCCTTGAAAGACTTATCTTTTTCGATTAGGGAAAACACTATCACCGGGCTGGTTGGCCCGAATGGCGCCGGTAAAACTACGCTGCTGAAGATCATTGCCGGATACTTGAAGGAGACGGCGGGAGTGGTGAAGGTCTTTTCCGGGCATCCTTTCAATAACTTGGAGACATCGGCAAACCTGGTCTTCATCGACGACAACATGGCCATGCCGGCTACCATGAATATTGAAGAAATCCTGAACGCCGCGGGAAGCTTTTATGCTTACTGGAATCGTGAGCTGGCCAACCGGTTGTTTGATTACTTTTCCCTCAATCCCCGCCAGCTTTACAAGGACCTTTCCAAGGGTCAAAAAAGCACTTTCAACATGATAATCGGCCTGTCCGCCCGGTGTGCTTTAACCATATTTGATGAGCCCACCACCGGGATGGACGCCTCGGTGAGAAAGGATTTTTACCGGGCCTTGCTCCAGGATTACCTGCAGCACCCGCGCACAGTGATTTTTTCCAGCCACCTGCTGAATGAAATCGAGGATATTCTCGAAGAAGTGCTGCTTCTGGCGGAGGGCAGAAAGCGCTTGCACCTGCCGGTATCAGAGCTCAAGGAATATGCGGTCGGCCTGAGAGGTAAAGAAGAAAAAGTAAACCGGTTTACCCGCTCCGCAGAAATACTTCGCCGCGAGCGCTTCGGCAGGGACAGCATCTATGTGGTGACCCGATACAACTTCAACAAAACAACATTACAGAAAGCCAGGGAAGCAGGCCTGGAAGTGCTGCCCGTGTCCACGGCGGACCTCTGCGTGTATCTAACAGCCAGGAACAAAGGGGGTATCGATGATGTCTTTAACCAGGACTAATCTGGCGGCTGTGGTAAAAAAGCAGTACGTTTTTAAACTCAAATCATGTTCAAATTTGTTAATATCCCTGATAGCGCTACAGCTGATCGCCATATTGTTTACCATGGGCGGCATGGTGGACAGCATGAGCATCGGTTCATCCTATATGAGTGTTACAATAAGGTTTTATTCCGGGGACGGCGTATTCACTTTCTCCTTGATCTGGGCTCTGGCTACCGCTTTTATCCTTACTATGCCGGGGTACAGGAACATTGACTTCACTTTTGTGGGAAACCGTCTCAGCAGCAACCTGGCCAATTTCGGCTTTTTACTTACCGCAAGCATCACCGGGGGAATTTCGGCCACGCTGGGCAGCCTTATGATTAGAAACATCGTCTACTTCAGCGGCGGAAGTGAGAACATCCTTGGGACCAACTTCTTCATGGGGCCCGGTGAACTGCTTACCGCTATGGCCGCAGCGGCTCTTTACCTGCTTCTGCTCAGTGCTGTGGGTTACTTTTCCGGCACGCTAGTTCAGTGGAACAGGATCCTGGTGCTTCTCCTGCCCGCCCTGGTGGTAGGGACGCTGATCTTCGAGGCCGGAAATTATAATAGACGCATTATCTGGAGAGCGGTCGACTTCTTTATCCAAGAAAGTTCCCTGGCCCTGTTTGCCCTGAAAGTAACGGCTACTGTTCTACTCTTATGGACCGGCGCCATATTGCTGACAAACAAAACAGAGGCCCGGGCTTAGCAGCCTGGCACGACTGGAGGTATTCTCATGCAGCTTAAACATTACAAATATATCTTAATTGGTTATAGCGCAATCTTACTGGTGTCTCTGGCTGTGTTCTACCTCTTTCCCCGGTGCGTGTCCATGGATAGCGATGATATCGACCCGGGTGGCACCGTTGAAGAACACATCATCAGTCAATCGATCCATCAAGCGCTGCTCGAAGGCAAACTGGAGCAGCTTGACGACATCTACGAGTCTGAGCGGTGGCGTTTCGATTTTACAGGCAGACGTCTAGAAATAACCGCTGACAACGAATGGTTCGACTCCATGATTGCCGTAGAAAGGACGGCGGCCGGAAGCGGAGAAATCGTTGCCCATGAATACCGGACAGAATCGCCCATTGCGCACAGGTTAACCCCGTACCGCGTTACTTTGACGGGAAACCAACTAAAGCTAGCAAACCCGGAACAGAGTCAAATCGTTTTTTTGGCCTTCAACAAAGATATGACCGTCACCCAGTTTGCCGGGTCCCCCCCGGGAGAGCACTCCGTTCTGATTCAGCAATTCTGGTCCAACCGGATGCTCTATCTGCATATTCCTGCCGATGTTGAGATTATTTACGACATGCATAGGATCCCTTTGATGTTTGTAGAGGAGGAATAAAAACCGCCGCATTTTTCAGTGTGTAATCGCGGAATTAACCAGATAACCTTAATATCCGGTAGCATTCACGTTCTAACTTTCAAGATGAGCGTATCCCATTAAAGTAACCAGTTAAATCCAGTTTAAAACATGTCGACCGGACTGTAAGGCTTCCTGCCGGTTTCCTTTGTTTTATGAGTATGTAAAATTCTTGTCCCACCTATTTTTTTGCCTTAATTTATGTTATGATTCTTTTTGTCGCAAGGAAAATGTTTTCAAATCTCGCGCATGCCTGTAACCAGTGACCCATGGGCATGCCGATTGCCCGGAAGGAGAGATGATTGATGATTGCCGCAATCATGACTGGCAGGGGTTTATCGACCGGGTAGAAGGAGCGCCTGCCTTGCAGGATTCCTCCTGCCCTGGGGGTTTGTCATTAAGTGAGGAGGGAATCCTGTTGAATTTAAGTCACTGGGGTTGGAATGACCGGTTGGCGATGGACTTCGCTGATTATGCGGCGGGCGGCTGCTGCGCCGGGCGCGTTGTTTCGGTTTCCCGGGAAATATACCGCGTGATCACCGCGCAGGGCGAGTGCAGCGCCGCCCTTTCCGGCAAGCTCCGCTTCCGGGCGGGAAGCCGCAGCGAGCTGCCGGCGGTGGGCGATTGGGTTGCTCTGAGCATCCCGCCGTCCGGCCGGGCTGCCATTGCCGGGATCTTGCCGCGCCGGAGCAAGTTTTCGCGTAAAGCGGCCGGCGCCGTGGTGGAGGAGCAGGTCATCGCCGCCAATATTGATTATGTTTTCTTGCTTAATGCTCTAAACCAGGATTACAACCTGCGCCGCCTGGAACGCTACCTGGTTTTGGCCTGGGAAAGCGGCGCCCGACCCGTGGTCCTGCTCACCAAGGCCGACCTGTGTGCAGACGCGGCCCAGAAGATGGCGGAAACTGCCGCTGTCGCCGCCGGGGCGCCGGTCTACCTCGTCAGCAGCGTTACCGGGACCGGCTTGTCCGGGCTGGAACAGTATTTAAAAGCGGGCCTGACAGTAACGCTGTTAGGATCGTCCGGTGCCGGAAAGTCGACTCTGCTGAACCGGCTGGCCGGCTGTGAATTGCAGCGGATTGGCGCAATCCGCTCCGGGGATGACCGGGGGAGGCATACGACCACGCGCAGTGATCTCTTCCGCCTGCCGGGCGGGGCTCTGGTGATTGATACCCCGGGCCTCCGTGAGCTGCAGCTCTGGGGCGGCGGCTCCGGCCTGAGCGAGACCTTCGAGGATCTGGAAGCTTACGCAGCCCGCTGCCGTTTCAACGACTGCCGCCACCGGGACGAACCGGGCTGCGCGGTGCAGGAAGCGCTGCGGTCGGGTGCACTGGACCGCGGGCGCTATGAAAGCTACCTGAAGCTGCAGCGGGAAATGGCCTACCTGGAGCGCACCCGGAACCGGCGCGCCCAGATGGAAGAGCAGGCCCGCTGGAAAGCGATCTCCAAGGCGATCCGGAAGAATTATAAAAATAAGCCGGCCGGTGAACCGCTGCCGGCGGCGGGTTGCAGTTACGGCAATATGCGAAGCGTATAGTTGAGGGGTTGCCTCAAAAGGGCAGCCCCTCGGTTGCAACCCGGGTTCATTGCTGTCATCCTGAAAGCGAAGCTGAAGGAACTGTTGATAGGCAGAAAAGCGTTTGGATAAAGGAAAATCCGCTACCGGTATTGAAGTAATAAAAGTTAATGCTCTTAGATGGAACGCAAAGCGGCAGCCGCCTGCAGCTCAAGGTTCCCGGCTCCCGAATTGAACCAGGCCGCGCCCAAGGTAGCAGCGGGTAGCAGCGCATTTCGTGCGGAAGGGATTGGAGAGGATTAAAATATGAAACCGCCAAAGCGTCTATTTTTAGGCCTTTTTCTGTTCGTGTCAATTCTCATTCTTTCGTTGCTTTTATATTTCGGCTACTCGATCTACAGTCCTAACCTGGCCATCATCCGCTACTCCTTCATCGCGATCGTGGTATTGCTCTCCTCGGTTTCTTTTTTCTCCTTGCTGGCTTTCGGCTACATGTTTTTGTCCATCCTGAAAGGCATTTCCTTGCCGTTTTTAAATCGCCTGGCCGAAAAGTCCGTCACTTTTTTATACCCCTATATCCTGCAACTGGGAAGGCTGCTGCATATTACCCAGGATAAAATTCAGCGCTCTTTTATCGAGGTTAACAATAAACTGGTGGAAAGCCGGAAGATGCAGGTGGCGCCTAATGAGCTTTTAGTGCTGCTGCCCCATTGCCTGCAAAACAACAACTGCCTCTACAGGGTCACCGGCGATCCTTACAACTGCCACCATTGCGGCCGTTGTGTCCTCGACCCGGTCCTCAATCTTCTGGTGAAAAGGCAGGTTAACGTGCGCATAGTCACCGGCGGCACCATTGCCCGCAAAGCGGTAAAAATGTTTAAGCCAAAGCTCATTCTGGCGGTAGCCTGCGAGCGGGATCTTTCCAGCGGCATTATCGACAGCTTCCCCATCCCGGTTTGGGGGCTGCTCAATCATCGGCCTCACGGTCCCTGTTACAACACATCGGTTTCCATCGATGCCTTAAACGAAATTTTAAATAAAATCCTGAAGCCGGAAGAGCCGCTTGCACAAAGCCTGCTTTGCGACTGCGCATCTTTCTGGTGCGGCCGGTAAAAAACTAACTCAAGCCGGCTCCACCTGCCATACCCCTTTATTCAATAATTTTTCTCGCTTCCCCAACCCGCTTCATGGCGCGGAATCCTTGCCGGCCCGCCGGCGGCAGCAGGGTTGTTTACTTGTCCGGGAGGGTATGATAGGATCGAACTGATGAGCTTAAGCTGCGAGGAGATGAGCCGGATATGGAACGGGCCGGATTGATCGTGGCTACAAAAGGAAAGACGGCAATGGTGCGGCTGCAGCGCCACGTTTCCTGCGCCGGCTGCGGGCGCTGCGGCGGTTTGCTCGGCAGCGCAGAACGCCGCGACCTGATCGTGGAGGTGGATAATACGATCGGGGCGGCGGTCGGCCAGCGCGTGGTGGTGGAGAGCGACGATCGCCAGGTCATCTTCATCTCCTTTATGCTCTACATGGTTCCCCTGGCGGCGCTGGTGGCCGGGATTCTGCTCTGGCCCCTGCTGGCACGCTCTTTAAGCCTCGGCGGCAACCAGGATTTATTCGCTGTGGGCGCCGGTTTTCTCCTGATGGCCCTGGTGTTCGCGGGCATCAAAAAATGGGACCGGCGGGTAAAAGAGAGCGGCCGCTACCGTCCCGTGATTACCGGGTTGGCTGAAGATGCAGCCGGGGAAGAGTGAGTTTAAAAAGCACCCTTGCCCGGCCGAAGCCGCATCGCGGCGGAGCGGAAGTGTTTTTTATATTTATTTGTGCTTATTTATGTTTATTTGTGCTTTCCTGCAGTTCCCTGCAGCTCCGGCAAGTGCTTAATTTACGTTTTCTGCCGCTGTTTGCTTTAAATAAATTAATCCCGCCAGGGCCGGTGCTATTGCTTTACCGCTTAATTCGTGATAAAATACGCAAAAATTTAGCCTGAAAATTCTCGCCGCGCAGGCGAGCTAGAGGCGCGGCTTGCGATCAGTAAGCGCCGGGAAGGGCGGGGAATCCCTCATGAACGGCGGTGAAAGGAGCGGCCGCCGAAGCCTTCCGCTTTTTTCCCCGGGCGAGAGGCTGGGCCGGCGGTGAAAAACCGCCGGACTGTCGCCGGGTTATACCCGTTACCCTGGTGGAGCGCTATCTGACGGGCGGAACGAGATTAATGCCTGATCTTAGGCATTAATGGATAGCAGCTAACCTTGGGAGTTAGCTTTTTTCTTTATCGGGAATAGAATAAGGAGGAAAAACGGCATTGCAGTATCCGGAGATGGCAACCATAGACGAAAACGGTCAGCTTGCGGTGGCGGGCGTTAACCTGGTGGAGCTGGCACGCCGGTTTGGCACCCCCCTTTATGTTTACGATGCCGATTTAATCAGGCGCAACTGCCGCAGCTACCGGGATCTGCTTTTGAAATATTACCCGGAGGGGGAGATCGCCTATGCCGGCAAGGCCTTTCTAACCATGGCCATGTGCCGGCTGCTGCAGCAGGAAGGTCTTTCCCTGGATGTGGTCTCGGAAGGGGAACTGTTCCTGGCCCGTTCAGCCGGTTTCCCTCCGGAACGGATATATTTCCACGGCAATAACAAGAGCGCCGCGGAGCTAAAGACGGCCGTGGAATGGGGCGTCGGGCGGGTGGTGGTCGACAACCTGGCGGAGCTTGAAGAGCTCGCCCGCGAGGCCGAGAGGCAGCGCCGCACCGTTTCGATTTTGCTCCGGATCAAGCCGGGCATCTCTCCCCATACGCACCGCCATATCCAGACCGGCCAGCTAGACTCCAAGTTCGGGCTGGGCATCACCGACGGCCAGGCCATGGCCGCCGTAAAAAAGGCGCTGCAGTCGCCGCGGCTAAACTTGCGCGGCTTGCACTGCCATATCGGTTCGCAGATTCTCGATCCGCAGCCTTTTGTTCTTGCCGCCGGAATCATGGTGGCCTTGCTGCAGGAGATCAGGCGCAAGACCGGGGTGGTTTTGCCCGAGCTAAACCTGGGCGGCGGCCTGGGGATCCGCTATACCAGTGCGGACCGGCGCTGCAGCATCGGCGATTTCCTGCAGTTCCTCACCCGGGCGGTCATCGACCGGGCCGGGGAATATGATTTCCCGCTGCCGAAGCTGATCCTCGAGCCGGGCCGCTCCATCGTCGGCGAGGCGGGGTTGACCCTTTACACCATCGGCACGGTGAAAGAGATCCCGGGGGGGCGGCGCTATGTGGCGGTGGACGGCGGCATGAGCGACAACCTGCGCCCGGCCCTTTACGGCGCCCGTTACGAAGCGGCGTTGGCAAACCGCCCCGCTGCGGGCGAGCGGCAAACCGTCTCCATCGCCGGTAAAGCGTGCGAATCGGGCGATATTCTGATCAAGGATATAGAGCTGCCGGCGCCCCGGAGCGGCGATCTCCTGGCGGTGTTCAGCACCGGGGCCTATCATTTTTCCATGTTCAGCCATTATAACCGGCACCTGCGGCCGGCGGTGGTCTTTTTAAGCCAGGGCCGGGCCGAACTGGTCGTGCGGCGCGAATCCCTTGCCGATCTGACCCGCCTGGAGCAGATCCCGCCCAGCCTGGAAGCACCTGCGGCAACCAGGGCGGAAGGGGCGTGACGATATATAGGCGTGACGATATATAAATGTAAGGATTTGATTAAAGGAATATTATTTGAAGCATTTATGATATGAATAGAAGAAAAATAAAGGGAGAGGGTGGCAGAAAGGATGACCAGGAAATATCAGGTTGCTGTGGTGGGAGCCACCGGCATGGTCGGCCAGAAAATGATCGAAGTTCTTTTGGAAAGGAACTTTCCCTTTGCGGGGCTGAAGCTTCTGGCCTCCGCCCGCTCCGCCGCGCAAAAGATCAAGGCCGGCGGGGTGGAATACAAGGTCGAGGAGGCAACGGCGCGCTCGTTTGAGGGGGTTGATTTTGCCTTCTTCAGCGTCGGCGAAGCGATCAGCAAGGAGCTGGCGCCGGATGCGGCGCGCCGCGGCGCAGTCGTAATCGATAACAGCAATGCTTTCCGCATGGACGAAGGGGTTCCCCTGGTGGTGCCGGAGGTAAACCCGGATGCTGTTTTTGATCACCGCGGCATTATCGCCAATCCCAATTGCTCCACGATCCAGATGGTGCTGGCGCTCAAGCCCCTGCATGACGCCGCCGGTTTAAAGCGGGTGGTTGCCGCCACCTACCAGGCCGTTTCCGGGGCCGGCAAAGAAGCGGTGGATGAGCTGGAGGAGCAGTGCCGGGCTTACCTGGCCGGGCAAGAGGGACCGGCAGAGCGTATCCCCCATTATGGCGCACCACGCTGCTACCAGCTCGCCTTTAACGCGGTGCCCCAGATCGACGTTTTTGTCGAAGACGGCTACTGCAAGGAAGAGACGAAAATGGTGCACGAGTCTCGGAAGATCATGGGCCTGCCCGACCTGGCCCTCACCGCCACCACGGTGCGCATACCGGTAGCCAACGGCCATGCCATCGCGTTGAACGTGGAACTGGATAGGGCCCTGGCCCCCGAAGAGGCGCGCCAGGTGCTGGCGGCTACTCCCGGGGTGATCGTCATGGATGATCCCGCCGATCCCTACCTCTATCCGACGCCGTTGCAGGTCTCCGGCCGGGATGAGATCTTTATCGGGCGCATCCGGCCCGATCACACCGTGCCGCACGGGCTGAACCTGTGGGTTGTGGCCGACAATATCCGCAAGGGCGCGGCCACCAACTCAATCCAAATCGCAGAACTACTAATTGAGTCAATGAGTCAAGGGGACGGTGAGTCAAGGGGACGGTGAGTCAAGGGGACGGTGA
>JAAYGO010000171.1 GCA_012727685.1 Bacillota bacterium
GATCAAGGATGTACTTGCCGGTCCTTTTGATGAACTCCAAAACAACCGAGTGGGTGCGAATAAAATTATCCACGCTTTTAGCAAAGGCGCCGAAGGAGCTCTCGAAACGTTTGACCAGCAACCGGCGCATGAAATCATACAGGTTGCGCTGCTGTTGGTAGGTGAAGTTGCCCTCTTCATCCAGTTGATCTACTTCACAGCGGTGTTCGTATGCGAAGGGCTGATAAATTGCGCCTCGAAATTGCCCATTTTCGCCGAAATATTCGTTGATCACCTTATCGTAGAAAGCCGATTGTTGGGGGGTCAATCCATAATAAAGTTCAATAGGGTCGGCTACTTCGGAGAGTTCGGTTATTTCCTGGGCATACACCGGGTCGCGTTTTAGGTCTAGCCGGTTGCGGCGAATGACAACGGGTTCCAGAACAGCGCGGATTTCATCTGCCAGGCGCCTGACTCGCCGCTGTGTGCGAACCACATCGATTGGCGGCGGGAGTTCAAAAATATCGGTGTAGTATTTTTCAGCCCGGGTCTGTTTTTGACCGCCGGCGCTGTGGTAGCGGAGGATGTAAGAGAGCCTACGGAATTCACTGTTGTAGTGGGCAAAGCGGGCAGCTAACTTTTCATCCAACGTCAAAGTTGATTTACCCGGCGGGATGAAAAGTTTGAGAAGGGCAAAGATGTCTGCCGGTGCGTTATTGAACGGGGTCGCAGTTAACAGGATTACACTCCGATTGGCGCAGATCTGGCTCAGGCGTTCATAAGATTCCGTGTCTTCGTTGCGGAAGCGATGGGCCTCATCTACCACGATGGTGGTAACGTCATCGCCGTATTGTGCGAGATATTCCTGCACCTTATCCAGTTCACCCACGGAACGAATGTCCCAGTCATTAAGCCCAAAATCGCTCAAGTACTTATACCAGCCGGTGGATTTGGTTTGCGGATCACCGATCAGGGCTGGGGGGCAGATGATCAGTCCGCGTCCGTTACGCTCCCGCGCGAGCCAACTGGCGATGATCGACTTTCCCAGCCCAACCACATCGGCCAAGATCACGCCGCCGTATTCTTCCAATACGGTCAGTGCCTGCTGTACGGCCTCTTCCTGGTAGCGGTAGACCCTGTAGCCACGGTCTACCATCAACTGCTTGACCTGAGGGCGCAGCGCCCTTTGCTCCATCAAATCCAGATAGGTTTTCAGTATTAGAGCATAGGCCTCGAAAGGCGCAATCAACGCTGCCTGGGTCTGGCGGCGGATGGTGCGAATGATCTGATTTTTACGCTCCTCCAGTTCGCTGAGCGGGATGGCCGTAGCCCACAACTCGTCGAAGTATGCTTCCGCATCTTCCCAGCCGTAGTCGCCAAACTCCACGTTGAACTCCTGCTGCCCAGACAGGCCTGCCCGGGTCAGATTGCTGGAACCGGTTATAAACCGCCCGGGCGCGTTAATGAGCGCCTGCCCCGCCTCATCCAGCCGGAAGAGATAGAGCTTGGCATGGTTTGGGTCTAAGGTCTTGCGGAGCTGCAGCCGGCCGGTTCCCAAAAGGTGTAAAAAATATGAGACTTGTTCGTAGAATTCCTGCGTATCCAGGGCTTCGTCCTGCAAAGCAGTGCGGAGGGAGGCAAAGAAACGACCCACAAGCTCCTGCTGGGTGCTGGTGCACGCCTTGGGATCAACAACCTCCAGCACCCGTCCCAGGTAGAGATCGGTATCCAGCCCCACCAGGATTTTAAGCTCCAGGTCTTCGCGCGCTTTCAGCGCTTCATAGATTTCCTGCCAGCCGGAAAAATAGAAGAAGCCCACAAGGAATTTAAGTTCCCGGCTGTAACGGATGAGCGTTTGGATACGGCCCTTCAAGCTGCGCTGCGGGGCATTAGTAATGAAATTTCTAGCCATTTCGCCCCACGCTCCTCGCTTTGCTAATGCGCTCCCAGACTAGCTGGCAAACGGCGCGATAGACCTCTTTGCGCTCCTCTTCGGTCAGTTCCAGGGCATCAAAGACAATATCGTCCAGCGCTTTGCGGTCGGTCAGCGGGTTCGGTTCCTGATCAGCGATGGGGATTTCGGATTCGGGGTCGATGCCGCATTCGGTAAAGATAGTAACACTCGGGGCATTGAGAATAAGCTTTTCCAAACTATGAATTGTAATTTCTGGCATATAAATAGGATCTAAAGATATCATTTTTTCTAAGTCTACGCCATCAGTCTTTATTGGCCCGCTGCCACCTCCATAAGATCGACCATACAATTCTTTAGTCAACATCGAAAAAGTCGAAATCATTATTAATGCACCTTTATATTCATGGTTATTAAAAAAGTCAATCCCAAAAAAATTATGATCAAGCTCTACACGATAAGGATTAATGTTTACGTTATGTCTTTCTGAATGAATCATAGCCCATGCAACAAATTTCGTATGAGAAGTACCAACATTCCACCATTGTCTGCGCGAGCGCAAAGTGGAACGAGTATGGTAACCTTGCTTTTCCCCCCACTGGATATATTCTAACGCCCGGGTATACTTTAATTCAACTTTGCTCTTAGGGCACATGAAGAGCCTGAATCTCAAGTCTTCCGGGTTGATCACGATGCTATGGCTTTCACGAGGGCTTTTTATTACCGGTTTGAGAAACTCCTCCTCTATTTCCCCCTCCCAGCCAGCGCCGTTGCGTACGCGCAGCAGGCCTGGCTGCGAACCCGGATCCAGCGGCTCCAGGTAGAAAAAGTCGTTGGCGCCGGTGGTAAAGCCACGCCGCACTTCAGCTATTTCGCCAAGCGGCACCAACTTGCCCTTGCCCTTCTCCAGGATGGTAAAGAAGATATCCGGTGCGCGCAGGTATTTGCCGCCCCACTTGCCACCTAAATACCTGCCAGTTTTGTCAATCCTATTCTCCACCGCTCCTTGATTGTTTTCCCGGGATGTGCCTTGCGCAAACTCTGAGCCTTCCCGCAGCAGCTCTCCTGCTGCAACCAGGCATACCCGGAAACGGCCATCCCGGAGAGTAGCCGCAGCCTGCTCAATTTCCAGCAGGTTTTCAGAGAGCACCACCTCTTCAAACGGCTGCTTAAAGGCCACGAATCGCATGATGTGGCTGTCTTCCACCATCCCCGGTGCACCAGCCACGGTAATTACCGTATTTATATCAGCGCGGGAAAAAGAGCGGCGCGCATGGTTGTCGATGACAAAGTAAAGCGGCGCCCTGTGTAAAAAGAATTCCTGCAGCCATGCGCCATATCCCACATCGAGCCATGAGTTGGAACAGATAAAGACATGGATGCCTTCCCGGTTTAACAGGCGCAGCGAGCGGATATAAAAATAAGTATAGAGATCGGAGCGGCCGCTGGGCTTGCGAGACCCGTATTCAAAATAATCAGGGAAATCAAGCCCCACCATTTCCACCAGGGCGTTCTTATACTCACCGGGGTCCAGCACGCCGTTGGGATCGCTGATCTCCTCCTGCCGCACATATGGTGGATTGCCGATGATTATATCGAAACCACCCCGGTCAAAGAATATCTCGGCAAATTCGATACTCCAGATGAAAGGCCGTTCATCTTTTAAAATCCGCTTTTGCGCCTGCAGTTCCGCGATTTCGCTTTCCAGTGCAGCGCGCTGCGCTTCCACCGCCGCGGAAAAATCCAGTTCAGCCTGCTCCGGACCGGCCTGGAATAAGACAGCTTGCTTGGGCCTAGAGGCGGTTAAACTGCGAATTTGCTGCTGGCGTTCTGTAATTTCAGAATCCAGAATCGCCCGGAAAACTGCCAGCTCCTCCTGCTCGATAGGGTGGTAATCATTGCTTTTGTTATAGAAAAAGTCAACCTTTTTCTGCTTAAGTAGAGTAATCTTGCGTTTTATTTCAGACGGCAGGTTGATGTGACCCTGCACGGGAAAGGTTTTCCCACCGATGCGCTGCACCAGGGAATCGCCGGTTCTTATTTTGAAGGTCAAATTTGGCAGCAGCGGTTTTAGCTCAGTCCGGTACTCGTCCGGCATATCTACAAAAAGGGTCAGCCATAGGCGCAAATGATTGATCCAGACGGCCCAGCGCTTAACTTCAACGCCGTAAAGAGAGTGGGCAATGATTGCTTTTTTCCGCTCGAATGAATCAGGGGCGTTGGTCGTCAATTCCTCGGGCGTATTGCTGTGGTTGTATAAATTCTCAAGCACCTGTTCCAGGACTTGCAGCATGCCTACTTCAAAAGCTCCCGAGCCGGTCGCCGGATCACAAACTGCAACCTTTTCCAGATGCTCGATCAACAGCCGTATTTCGTCGGGCGTGAAATCGACCTGTTTATGGTGCTCTTCATCGGCTTCACCGATGCCGGCTTCCCGGAAAAACAAGCGGTATAGGGCTTCTCTAGATATTTGGGTTTTCCGCTCGAGCCATTTAACCAGAGCCAGGCGGCACATCAAGTCTACCTCAACCCGCGGCGTGTAGACCGCCCCTTGGTCCATGTTTGTGATCCGTTCAAAGATGATGCCTAGAAATTCGGGATTAAGCTCCAGCTCCTCGTCGTAGAGCTCGTTTTCTTCCACGGTGAAGTTATATTGAAAAATAAAATCAAAGAAATCGACGATCAGATCATCAGGAATCCAGCACCCCTGATCGTCTATGCCCTGCTTGCGCTTGAACAGCTCGCCGTTCAGGTAGGGTGCCATCTGAAGGGCGGTTTGGGTTTCTTTGCTGAACGGGGCGTGCCCATATGCAACCATGCGCCCGGGCGGCGAACTGAGCGCTTCAAAGAAAAGAGGCTTCAGCCATTCCTGATAAAAAGCATCCTTGGCGCCTGACTGGCGGTACTCCCCTAAAAAGTGTTGCAAGAATTTGGGGCTATTGCCCAGCCAGTCCTTCTTTTGCACAAAACCCAGAAAAATGATGCGGATGATAAAAAGCAAGGCGAAATCTTGCTTGAGTTCTCGATCATCTATGCCCTGCACGGCGTCAGTAAGGGCATCGAACTTCGGTTTGAACTCCTTGTAAAATTCGTCTGATACGGCTTCCAGCGAGAAGGTCTCCAGGATTCCGTCAAGCGTTGAAAAATCGGCACGCTCCATCTGCTGCAAAAAGGTCTTGTTGGGGAGCTCCGGATCAACAAAAAAAGTATAGCGCCTGAAAGTGCTGAACTGCCGCTGCATGCCGTGGTAGGTGATCGCAACCAGTGAGAGCCGGAAGCGCCCGGTGTGATCATAAAAGGCGAAGATGCCGCCATCGTGATTGCCACACTTAAGAATGCGTTTAGCCAGGTCGAACTGCTTGCGTTTGCTTGAACGGGCGGTCAGTTCGCCGCTAACGCCAATGGTGGCTGCGATGACAGTTTGCGCATCCGGGAGTTCAATGGCACCGAGCTGCTCAGCCCGATCAAATTCTTCGCCATCTCTGAGGAGATGGTCAAGGGAAGCCTGCCCCGGTCTAAAATTTGGGGCTACGCGCCGCAAAAGGCTGGCCAGATACTCTCCTGTAAAAGACTTGCATAAGTTTTTCCATGCCTCTGACAACTCTATCATCTCTTTCAGATATTAATGGTTCAGTTATAGGACAATTCCATGAAAGTCCAATACATCAGTCCACTCAATGATACC
>JAAYGO010000080.1 GCA_012727685.1 Bacillota bacterium
TAAACGAATACATCCGCGTGTTCCGTGCCTTTACCGACGAAAATCGAGTCCGTATCCTTCAGTTGCTCTGTGACGGCGAGCAATGTGCATGTATCTTGTTGAAGGAGCTTAAAATCAGTCAGCCCACACTCTCCCATCATATGAAAATCCTATGCAATTCCGGCATTGTTAAGAGCCGCCGTGTCGGCAAGTGGAACTACTATTCCATCAACACTAGCGGCTGTACGTATGCCAGCCGTTTATTGGGGGCAATTATAAAGCACAATATGGACAATGTGCTTCGGATTGCACTTTATATTCAACGATTCCTCCGCCGAGTCAGAACAGCGATCAGGCCAAAGGTAATGATTGGAAAGGATAACACTGCTGCCTGTTGCTGCATGCAATGCAGTTAGCGATTTTACAAAGGAGCATGGTGCAATTGAAAAAATTTATGGTTGTCAGCGGATTTTTGGGAGCGGGCAAAACGACCACCATGCTTGCCCTGGCGGACCACATCAACACCAACCGCGGCAAAGCAAGCGTGATTGTCAATGATCTGGGGGCGAAAAACCTGGTTGACGCCAAATATTCGCAATTTTGCGGCTGCCAGGTCACGGAATTGACCGGCCAGTGCATCTGTTACCAGACGGAAAACCTGGTGGACAGGCTGAGACGCCTCCTGGACTATGAGCACAATGATCTGGTTATGTCTGACATTCCGGGCTGCGGCGTCGGCGCCCTCGAACATGTTTACCACAAGCTGGACAGGGAATATCCCGGCGAGTTTGAGCTCGCACCGTTTACCGTGATCGCCGACCCGGAGCGGCTGCGCACCATCATGCCGGAGCAGGCCGACATTAATCTCCCCGGGGAAATGAACTATCTGTTTAGGGCGCAGCTTCAGGAAGCGGATGTTGTGGTGTTGAATAAAATTGATCTCCTGGCCGATGCCGAAATCGAGACTTATATAAAATTCCTGAATGATTTTTGTCCCGACGCGGCGGTCTTTGCCATCTCCGCAAAAAACAGGACGAATATCGGTCCGCTCGCGGACTATATCATGGTCAAAGGCACGCGGCTGAAAACCGTAGATATCGGGTACGGCGGACCCGATTTTGTCGCCGCCGAGCAGAAACTGAGCTGGTACAACCGCCAGCTTTACGTGAGAATTTGCTGCGGCACTTTTGACGGCAACGCTTTTCTTGGTGATTTGACCGCATCGATCCGGGCAAAGCTGAAAGAGAAGCGGCGAAACGTGCCGCACCTGAAAATCTATGGCGAAGGAACAGACGGCACAGCCTGCAAGATCTCGCTCTTGGGCGTCGATTATGACCTGCAGTTCGACAGCCGGCTCGGCCAGCCCTGCGCCGATCTGCCCGTCATTATCAATGCCAGGGCCGCCTGCGAGTCGCAGCTTCTCGCGGCCATCATGGATGAAGCATTGGATGAAACCTTAAAGAAATACAATCTTGACGGCGTTGTCTTCTTTACCGAATGCTTCGGCATGATGGACGAGGGACGCATGTAGCATGTAGGAATTGCAAATAATGCTCCGGGCGGCTTGCAAGGGCCTGGAGCAGCTGCCGGAGGATGATCATGGGAGAAATAATCAGACATACCTACAGCGTTTGCCCCGTCTGCCTGAAAAGGATTCCGGCGGTGCATAAAGCCTATGGCAAAGCGGTTTACCTTGAAAAAACGTGCCCGGAGCACGGCGACTTTTCCGCAGTCATCTGGCGCGGGCGGCGCGATATGGAAGCATGGCGAGGGGGGCTCCCCCCCGTTGCGGCCGGTGAAAATGAAAACTGCCCCCATGGCTGCGGCTTATGTGCCGAGCACCGGCAGGGTACCTGCTGCGTCCTGCTGGAGGTGACGAAGCGGTGCAACTTGCGCTGCTCTTTTTGCTTCGCCGAAGGCGGCGGCGGAGAGGATATCCCTTTTGATGTGATTCGCAAGCGCCTGCAGGCCCTGGCGGTGCCGGGCGAGACGCTGGTGCAGCTCAGCGGCGGGGAGCCTACTGTCCGCGGCGATCTGCCGCAGATCATTGCCGCTGCGAAAGAGGCGGGCTGCCAGTATGTGCAACTGAATACGAACGGCATACGGCTCGGCGAGGATAGCCAATACGTCCGGGATCTTGCGGAGGCCGGCCTTTCCTTTGTGTTCATGCAGTTTGACGGCACGCACGACGGCATTTACCGCGCGCTGCGCGGGAGGGAGCTGCTGCAGATCAAGAAGCAGGCCATTGACAACTGCGCTCGCCATAACCTTGGGGTGACCCTCGTCCCCACCATCGTGCCGGGCATCAACACGCAGGATATCGGCAATATCCTCCGCTTTGCGGTCTCGCAGTCACCGGTTGTACGCGGCGTCCATTTCCAACCCGTCAGCTATTTCGGGCGGTATCCGGCGCTGCCAGCGGATGAACGACGCTTTACACTGGATGAGCTGCTTGCCGCCATTGAAGAGCAAGCCGGGACCCTTGTGCCCTGGGATTCACTCCTGCCGTCGCGCTGCGACCACCCGCTCTGCGGCTTCCACGGCAGCTACATTGTCATGCCCGACAAGACACTCAGCCCCCTGCATAGAATGGACAACAGTTGCCGCAGTAAGACGACGACGGCAGAGCAGAATCGTGCGTTTGTCGCCCTGAAATGGCAAAGGCCGCAAACCGGGGAGGCCGGAAATGATGATGCAGTAGAGAGCGGTTTCGATTCCTTCAACAGCTTCCTCCAGCGCATCCGCTCCCATAGCTTCACGGTAACGGCCATGGCTTTCCAGGACGCCGGCAATCTTGACCTGGAACGGCTCAGAAGATGCAGCCTCCATGTATTTGATGACGGCCGTTTTGTGCCTTTCTGCGCCTATTATTTGACGCGGCATGCATCTTCTTGAGGGTTTATCGATATTAATATTTGTCGCTGTTTATCAATTGTGATATAATCTCTCGAGAATTAATTGCCTAAGTTTTCATTCTAGGGGGAGTTGTGACAATGAAAAGACCGATTTTGATCTGCCTCTTGCTCATCGCCGGGCTGCTGGCGGCCGGCTGCGGCGGGGGCAAGGCGGGGGGAGTGCTGACCATGGGCACGAACGCCGAGTTTGCACCCTTCGAGTTTGTCGACGAAAACAACCAGATTGTCGGCTTTGATGTGGACCTGGCCAGCACCATTGCAGATAAGCTCGGCATGAAACTAGAGATTCAGGACATGGAGTTTGAAGGCCTGGTGGCTGCAGTGGCCAGTGGGCGCATCGATATCGCCGTGGCGGCGATGACGATCACCGAAGAGCGCCTGGAGGAGGTTAATTTCAGCGATCCTTATTATATCGCCGGCCAGGCCATTGTTGTGCCCAAGGACAACACCGCTATCCGCAGCGAGGCCGATTTGCTGGACAAGCGTGTTGCCGTGCAGTTGAGCACTACCGGGGATATTATCGTAACCGAGATGGGCGTTCCCGAGGAGCAGATTGTCCGCCTCCAGAAGGTCACCCACGTCTTCATGGAGTTGCAGAATGGGCGGGTAGACGCCATCGTGATCGACATCCCCGTGGCCGAGCGCTATTCTCGCAACGATGACAGCCTGAAAATTGTATCCGGCAATTTCGAGGAGGAACACTATGGGATTGCCGTAGCCAAGGAGAATGAAGAGCTTCTGGAGCAGATCAACGATGCTCTCCGGGAGCTGAAAGAAGACGGCACTTATGATCGTCTCATTGAAAAATGGTTCGAGGAAGAAATTGGCGGTTAAGCATTAAGAGAATGGAGATCTGTGAGATCATTAGAAATAATGCGGCTAGCTGCTAGCCGCATTATTTCTAATCGAGGGGTGATAAATCATGGATATAGTATGGAACAATCTCGGTGCTTTTCTGCAGGGGGCATCGGTCACCGTAAGAATATCTGCCGTGGCCGTCTGTTTCGGTCTGATCATCGGCTCCATATTCGGGTTAATGCGCATCTCGGGCAGCGTGATCCTGCGCTCGATCGCCGGCGTGTACGTGGAGGCTATCAGGGGGACGCCGCTCATGGTCCAGCTATTATATATTTATTTTGGACTCCCGCAAATCGGTGTCATTCTGCCGCCATTTACCGCTGCGGCCATCGCTCTTTCCATCAACAGCGGTGCCTACGTGGCCGAAATCGTCCGGGCCGGCATACAATCCATTGACAAAGGGCAGATGGAGTCGGCACGCTCCCTGGGAATGACCTACATGCAGGCCATGCGCTATATCATCCTGCCGCAGGCCTTTCGCCGGATTATTCCACCGCTGGTCAATGAGTTTATCATGCTCATAAAAGATTCTTCGCTGCTGAGCGTGATCGGCGTGATCGAGCTGACCAGGACCGGCCAGCGCATCAGCGGTGCCACCTATAATGTCTTTCATGTCTTTACTGCTGTGGCAGTCATCTATTTTATTATGACTTTTTCGCTGTCCAAATTCATGGGCTATTTGGAGCGGAGGTGGCAGATCAATGATTAAAGTAATTGATCTCTGCAAGAGCTTCGGCAAGCTGGAAGTGCTCAAGGGCATCAATCTGGAGGTTAAGAAGGGCGAGGTGGTGGTGATCATCGGGGCGAGCGGTTCAGGAAAGAGCACACTGCTGCGCTGTATTAACCTGCTGGAGCTGCCCCAAAAGGGCCAGGTTTTTATTGACGACATAGCGATTACGGACCCGTCGGTGGATATCAACCGGGTGCGACAGCAGGTGGGAATGGTTTTTCAGCATTTCAATCTCTTTCCCCATATGAACGCCCTGGAAAATGTCACCCTGGCCCCGCTCAAGGTGAAGAAAGAGGAGCGCGCCGCCGCCGAAGAGCTTGCTAAACAGCTTTTAATCAAGGTCGGCCTGGCCGACAAGATCTACGAATACCCGCGCCGGCTTTCCGGAGGGCAGCAGCAGCGCGTGGCCATCGCGCGGGCACTGGCCATGCAGCCGAAGGTAATGCTCTTTGACGAGCCGACCTCTGCCCTTGACCCGGAGATGATCAAGGAAGTGCTTAATGTCATGCGGCAACTGGCCCTTGAAGGGATGACCATGGTGGTTGTTACGCACGAGATGGGCTTTGCCCGGGAAGTAGCCGACCGGGTTATCTTTATCGATGAAGGCCGCATTGTGGAGGAAAACAGCCCGGAGCGGCTGTTTAACGAGCCGCGCCATCCGCGGACCAGGGACTTTCTCAGTAAAATCCTTTAATTCTTCTATTGCCCAAGTTGTTAGATTTGACTTTGACGCAAAAGCCGCGCTGAGTATTTGGCACTTCCCGGCACAGGCTAAGCTGGAGCAGGAAGTTTTCAACTCTACGGGCAGCTTGAAAAAACCCCTCCTGCGGCGTAGCCGAAGAGGGGTGCATATGATTAAATAAATGATAAAAAGCCAAACATTTACTTGGCTTCAGTCTCTGTTTCCTCCTTCTTTTTCCTGAAGACAAGCGCATTGATACCTGCTCCGATCCCTAAGCCGATGATGACAGCAATAACAATACCGGCCGGTTCCATGTTTGGGTTTACTGTTTTCATAAGAATAAGGGGCAGTGCAACTGCAAAGATGATGGGGAAGATCACCTTTTTCATCTAGTGAGTCACCTCCTTCCTTTTGGAGCTCTTAAATAAGATCAGCTTCAATTCAGATACAAAAATAGATAGCCATGGAAATACCATGGCTATCCACCCTGATAGCCTGATCTCACATGAACCCATCATATCCAAAAGGACTTAGATGAACTCACTCCACAAATATGGCTTTCGTCCATATCGTTTTGACCGATGAAAAAGTATTCAGTTTTATAATATCATAAACCATTCTAGGTTAAAAATCAATACCCAAATTTAAATTTGTAGATAATTTGAGAGAATTTACGTTCCGCAAAATTTTGAGCCGCATAACCGCTACGCGCAAAGGTGTCTTTTAAGGTTCCTGGCGGTTGCAATCTCCTTGCGGCCTGTCCTGGTGCAGCTTCGGACCATGGCAAAATTCTATGACCGTGTCACTGCATTGACCTTTCTTTTTGCAGTCTTTCGAGTCAGCGGCAGGACAATCGTCCCGTTTCTCCGGCCTGCAAATTTCGCGTTCAATGCTTGCAAGGGCCTCGATCTCTCCAGCCAGTTCATGCAATAGAGAGCGCTCCACATCATAATGCATGAAGTGGCCGCGCTTTTCACCGGCGAGCAGGCCTGCTTCACGCAGCACTTTTAGATGCTGGGAAATGGTGGCCTCTGCCAGTTCAAGCTCATTTGCCAGTGCCCGGACACAATAGTTATGCCGCAGTAAAAGCGTTAGCATTTTCAAACGGGTTTCGTCGGCGATGGCTTTTAATACTTTTGTCTTATCCATGTATTGCCCTCCCATAGTTTAATTAGGTAGTTGCCTAATTAAATTATGGCATGGGAATTTATCTAGGTCAATACCTAATTAAATTGAAAAATTGATTCTTGCCCTTGACATTTACGCAACGTGAAGGTTTATACTGATTAAGTAATCGCTTAATGGCCAGCAATATTGAAAAATGGTGTGGTGATGGGAAGGGATAATATGGAATATAGCGTTAACAAGCTGGCGAAACTGGCTGGAGTAAGCCCCCGGACCCTGCGTTATTACGATGAAATCGGACTATTGTCTCCAAGACGGATCAGCAGCAACGGCTACCGTGTGTATGGCCAAAAAGAAGTAGACCTGCTCCAGCAGATTTTATTTTACCGGGAACTCGGTGTGCCGCTAGATGAAATCAAAAAAATTGTCTGGTCGAAAGATTACAATGGCCTGGCGGCGCTGCAAGGTCACCTGGCGGCCCTAAAGGCAAGAAAAGAACAGATCGAGCTGTTGATTAGCACTGTGGAAAAAACTATCGCCGCAGCGAAAGGGGAGATCGCGATGAACGACAAAGAGAAGTTTGAAGGTTTCAAGCGGAAGCTGATTGATGAAAATGAAATACAGTATGGCAGGGAAGTCCGTGAGAAATATGGCGATGGTACCGTGGATGCCGCCAATGCCAGGATCATGAGCATGACTGCTGAACAATACGAGAACTTGCAAAGATTGACCAGTGAAATAAACGAGTCCTTGAAAATCGCTTTTGAACAGGGCGACCCATCCAGTGAACTGGCCCAAAAGGTGTGTGCTTTGCACAAGGAGTGGCTGGGGTACTTCTGGAACCACTATTCGAAGGAAGCGCATCTTGGCCTGGTGCAGACTTATGTGGATGATCCCCGCTTCAGAAAGTATTATGATGCCATCGCTGAGGGGTGCGCTGAATTCTTTCGCGACGCCATTAAGATTTTTTGCCAATAACCCGGGCCTGCCGGTGTGATGAAAAGCGGAGGCTATCCCTAAAGTGATTTGGCCCCCCTTCCTATCGTTGTGGGGTTGCCGCGGGGGCTTCTTCAACTCCCGGCGGCTTGGGCAATAACAGGGAGAAGGCCAGGCCGGCAACAGGCAGGAAAGCCACCACTTTCAGGACTACCTCTACGCCGTAGCTGTCGGCGATAGTGCCGAGCAGCGGCACCCCGAGCCCGCCGATGCCGATGCCGAAACCGATTAATAGCCCGGAAGCTAAACCGATATTATGCGGCAGGTACTGCTGTCCCATCGTCACGGTCGGGCTGAAGGTGGAGATCAGCACCATCCCGGCCAGCGCCACGATCACAATTACCTCCATGCCGATAGCATTGAGAAGCAGGTACAAGAGCGGCAGCATCAAGAGCATGGAGAGGCAGAGATGTTTCTTGGTGCCGAACCGGTCGGCGAACGGCCCGCCGAGCAAGGTGCCCGCTGCCCCGGAGATTAAAAAAACCGAAATCAGCATCGCCGCAACCCTGGTATCGCCGCCCATGTAATCGGTATAGTAGAAGGGCAGATAGGTCACGATGCCGAATTGAATCCACGAACGAAAAATTACCAGCACAACCAGCGCCGGCAAGCCCCAGGACCAGGTGTGCTTGCCCCTCCCGCCGTTTTGGCTGGATTCTTTCTGCCGGCGCCATAACTCCCTGGCCTCGCTGGTCGCAGACATGATTTTCGGCTGCAGAAAATAAAAGGCCACCGCTGTGATTAATCCCGGGACCAGAAAAGCCAGGGAACCGGTTAGACCCCATGTGCCGAAAAAAACGGCGCCCAGCACCGGCCCCAAACCGTTGCCCAGGTTGCCCCCGAAAGAAAAGATGGACATGCCGCTGCTTTTCTTGCTGCCGGCGGCAAAGTGCGCCATCTTGGAGCCTTCCGGATGGTAAGCCGCCACGCCCAGGCCGCTGATAAAGATCACCGCCAGAACCAGGTAGTAATGCGGCGCAATCCCCGTCAGCGCCATCCCGATCGTGGTCATTGCCAGTCCCAGAGTCATCAACCAGGGGATGTTTATCCTGTCGCTGGAAAGTCCAAACAGGGGTTGGACCACCGAGGAGCTTAAATTGGATACCAGGGTAATTAAACCCACCTCCGCGTAGCTTAAAGCGAAGGCATCGCGCAGGTAAAGCATCAAGACCGGTACCGCACCCTGGTGAATATCGACAACCAGGTGGCCGATACCGAGTAAAATTAACACCATTAATTTCATCGACAGGCCCCTAATCTGTATATTTGCTTGTCTTCCAGTGCGGCTCTAGAAGCGAATGGAAGGACCTGGTGCAGGCCAAGGTGGATCTTTAATCTCACTTCCCGCCGTACCCTTCGAGTATTATATTCCGGATGGCCGGTTGTTTTCAACTGCTTTTTCGGAAGGGAAATCCCATTTCAGATCACTTGTTATCCTGAAAACACGGTATGCCGGATTTACCCCCTCACCCTGCCCCTTTCCCCTGAAAGGGGGGAGAGGGGATTGAGAGCGGCACCATTTTCATCCTTCTGCTGGCGCCCCGCTGGCGGAGGCATGGCCGTCTATCCCGATGAAA
>JAAYGO010000266.1 GCA_012727685.1 Bacillota bacterium
CCCCGGGCATCTTTTCCTGGCTAGCCCCCCAGGCCCCCGCCGGGCGGGGGCACCATCAGGAGGAGGAAAATAGTGCCCTTCCTAACCCCCTCTCCCCCCTTTGGGAGGAGAGTTTCCATTGCAGGCCATCCTCGCAGCGGTAAGGCCTCTTCCCAACTGGGGGGCTGAATCTGGCTGCCGTATTTACTGAGCAGTCCTTATGATTCCCCGGGGCGGCCCAGCCAATCGAGGTAGCGCAGCCATCCGCTCTTTTCGATCAAAGTGCTGATGGAGATGTATTCCGAGAGGATATTCACGCCGCCCCAGAAAAGCAGCAGCGCCATCTGGGCCGGAAAACTCAAGTACAACACCGCCGCCGCCCCCAGGGCGGCGCCGAGCAAATTGGCTCCGCTGTCGCCGAGCATGGCGCGGCCGTTTAAATCGAAGGGGGCCGCGGCCAGCGCCGCCGTCAAAAGGGGCAGGAGCAGGCGGGCCGCCTCCGCGGCGCTGCCGGCCAGGAAAATGATCAGCAGTGCCAGCAGGAAAAATAATTTAAGCGCCCGCCCGGGGCGGCGATCCAGCAGATTGATCCCGTTGGTGCTCAGCAGAATTAAAAAGAGCGCCGCCATGCGCCGCGGCAGCGGCAGCGCCAGGGAGCCGGTAAAAAACAGGGCCAGCAAAGTGGCGGTGATCACCTTCAACAGGCCGGCCGATAAACGGCCCTTGAAGAGCTCTTTAAAATGACCCTTAAAGCCGGATACCTGATCGGCGGCCAGGTCATCCCACAAACCGAAGAAGGCGGCTCCGGAGAGCAGCATGGCAAAAGCGGTCAGGCCCGGCGGGCTGCCCCCGCTCCAGGCAATGCCGGCTGCGGCGGCAAGAAAACCGAGCAGCAGGGCCGGTCCGAGCGCCGGGGGAACCGGCAGCCCGCGGTAGTTTGTTTTTACCAGGCTGCGCCCGCTGTAAAAAGCGATCAGGCTTGCGGCCAGGCCGTAGGCGAACGGGGCTAACAGGAGCAGCAGGAGAAACTGGGCTGCGCTCATGCCCTGCACCCCCGCATGAATAAAGAGCGGCGAATCCATAACTCCTGCAAGACGGCCCGCCCCTGGCGGGCGCGGTGCAAAATTGACGCCGCATCTTTGCCGCGCTCGCGATGGCGCATCTCTGTCTCCACTTCGATCACCGCCACTCCTCTGCGCGGCAAATCAAGATTCAAGGCCATTTCCAGGCCAAAGCCGCGGGGCCGGCTGCAAAGCAGCCCCAGCAGATCCCGGTGCAGCACCCTTTGCCCGGAAAGCGGTTCGCGCATCGCAATCCCGGTGGAGCAGTAAACAGCCCAGGCGGCCATCTTTTTGACCAGCCCCAATCCGCCTTTTTGCCTGGAGGGCGGAAAGAGGGCTACGGCCATCGCCTTCTTCCCTGCCGGCAGCGAGGCAATGAGGCGGGCAATTTCAGAGGCAGATTCGCCCAGGTCGGCGTCCAGCAGGGCCAGGTAAGGGAAGCGGGCCAGGCGGGAGCCGGCAAGCACCGCCTCCGCTTTGCCGCGGTTTTGGCCCAGCCGCAACACCCTGGCCCCCGCAAGGACGGCCTCGCGGGCCGTTTGATCTTGCGAGCCATCATCAACAACTACTATTTCTTTTACCTCCGGCACGCGAGCCAGGGCGGTGACGGTCCGGCCGATGATGGCGGCCTCGTTGTATGCCGGAATCAGTGCTGTGATCTCGATCAAGACAAGGTTCCCCCTCCCCGCGATTTAATGGCAGGGCATGTCGTTATTCCAGGGGCGGCATCAACCCGCTCGCCGCGCCATCAAAACCGTAATGACCGCCGGCACCCGAGGCGATCATCTCCAGGAGAGCCAGCTCTCCCCAATAAGTATTGATATTATCGACCAGGTTCCAGGCGATCCCTTCAGCCAGCGGGGGCAGCTTTAGCTCACCCCAGGGAAAGACGGCGATCACCCTCTTCCCTTCCTGCGCAAGGGCTCGCCAGAGCGCCATCATTTCCGGATCCCAGCCGGAGCCTGCGCTGTTTTTTTGCATGAGCAGAATATAACAGGCCGAATCCATGCTTTGTTCGGCCTCTTCGCTGTGCTCAACTGTAAGCTGCGCCGGCTGCCGGAACGCGATCTCAGCACCGGTGTCGCTGAGAATGGCCTGGAGGGCGGCCGCGTCTTCTGCCCGGGGGGCAATCAAGGCCAGCTCCAACCCGGACAGGCGATCTTGATAGCTCCGCCTGATCACCGGCTTAACCCTTTCCCACCTTTCCAGCTCCAGCTCCTTTTCCCTGATCGCTTCCCGAGAGCGCCTTAGCTCCTGCTCCATCAGCTCGATGATCTCCTGTTGATTGGAAACCAGGAAATCTTCGCCGAACGAAATCCCGATTAAAATCCCCAGGGCCAGCGCCAGGAAAATGGCCGCAATGGCGATACAGTATTCACGGTAGTCGTTCACGCCCAAAACCCCTCAAGGCAAAAACTTGAGCCGGAACAGGATTAACTGAAATAAATGCCGCACCAGCGGAGAAAAGGCGCTCAGGGTCAGGAGCGGCATCAGGCCAGCCGCCAGCACAACCGGCAGCAGCGTCGCCGGGGAGCGCGGCGCGTATAGCCGGCTCACTCCCTTGGCATCCACCAGGCGGTCTCCCACTTTAAGCCTCACCAGGAAGGTGCTGGACATGCCCTTTCGCCCTTTCTCCAGGAATTCAAAGACCGAAGAATGGGCGCCAATGGCCACGATTAAGGCTGCTCCCAACTCATAGGCCATGAGCAAGGCGATATCTTCACTGGTCCCCGGGGAGCTGAAGACCCTGTATTGCACTCCCAGCTTCTCCAGCCGCTCCCGGCCGGGGATGCCCCGGCCGTCGCTGTAAGCATGCACCACCACTTCCCGGGCCTGCAGCAAGGCCCGGTCGCTGACACTATCCATATCGCCGACAATCAGGTCCGGCCGGTAGCCGCACTCCAAAAGGGCATCGCCGCCCCCGTCTACGCCTATTAAAAGGGGCTTTTTCTCCCGCAGGTAGCTCCGAATGGAACGCAGATCGTCGCGATAGCCTTTGCCGCGGATGACAACCACAACATCCCGATCCTTGAAGCTGGTGCTTAAAACCGGCATGGGAATCTTCCCGGTGACCAGGCCTCGCTCACGGTAAGCATAATCGAGCGTGTTTTTAATAAAAGCATCCACGATAAAGGGGGTGGAGCGGATCACTTCACGGTAAGCCTGGCGGCAGAGAACATCATCAAAAACTTTTCCACAGGCCACCTTGCGCCTGCCGTAAAAAACAGAGCCGCCGCTCACTGTGACCAGATCGCCTTCCGCAACCAGCTCAAAAAGCTCTCCACTGACCATTTCCACCAGGTGGACCCCCCTTTCCAGCAGCAGATCCACTCCTTCGGGCGGAAAGCGGCCGGTACAAAATGCACGCGTATTCAATACCGCTTTGACGCCGCAGCGCAGCAGGGCTTCGGCGGCGACCCAATCCAAATCTTCATGCTCGATTAAGGCAATATCCCCGTTTCTCAGGCGGCGCGTCAAAAGCTTTGTCTTTTTATCCTTTTTTAGCGGCCCGCGGATGATCGCGGCTTTCTTTAAACCGGCTGCTTTCAAATCCAAAACACCCTTCAATAGTTTGCCCAACCAGCCGGAGATGATATTAAACAATAATGTCCAACTCTTCCGGTTACTCTGCCTGATGGGAAATATTAAGGGTAAATTATGTCAACTTGATTGGCATAAAAAATTCGGGAGAGGGACACGTTAGAAAATGACTTTCAGTTAGCGCCATAAACCCGCGAATCGCAGAAAAGGTTGATGATGCCGATGAAACCAACATTTTTCACCAAGCGAATGCTGTGGGCCGGAGCAGGATTGGCCTTAATTATTCTCATCATCGCCTGGCAAGTGCAGGTCAACGTGGTGGAAAGAATTAATATTCTCGAAGGGCAGTCGCATTATGTTAATTTTAGGCTACCCTTTGTTTATGTGCGCGCCGATCGCAATGATATCGTCCTTTTTAACGGAGAGCAGCCCCCGGTTGAAGCAAGCCGCGTTTCACCCCCCTTTAATCTCGAAGCTTTAAATCTGGGCCAGGTTAACCTGCACTTTTCTCTTTTCGGCCGGATTCCCTTGCGAAATATTACCGTAAACGTCCTGCCGGAGATCACGCTGATCCCCGGCGGTCATTCCATCGGCATTAAGCTGTACTCCGAAGGGGTTACCGTGGTCGGCTACTATTTTTTCGAAAGCGGAGGGAAAAGCTTTTCTCCGGCCCGGGAGGCCGGAATCAAGATCGGCGATACCATTCTTGCCATAAACGGCCAGCCCGTTAAAGATGTAAACCGGGCGGCGCAAATCCTGGAAAGAGCGGGCGCAAAAAGGATAATCCTATCGATCAACCGCGAAGGTGAAGAGATGGAGCTTTCCCTGGAGCCCGCTTATTCCGCGGCCGACGAGGGCTATCGCATCGGCCTCTATATCCGCGACTCCGCCGCCGGGGTGGGCACTTTAAGTTTTTACAATCCCCGCACCGGCAGTTACGGCGCCCTGGGACACATAGTCCTTGATGCCGACACGAACAAGCCGGTAAATTTAAGCAATGGGACCATCGTTAAGGCCAGGATCATAGATGTTAAAACCGCCCGGCGCGGCCAACCGGGAGAAAAAACCGGTATTTTTATGGAACACGACAATTTTTCCGGAAACATCGAAAAAAATACCTCCTGCGGTATCTTTGGCAGGCTGCATCATTTTCCATATACCGATTCCCCCTACCCAAACCCCATTCCCCTGGCCCTGGCTGCACTGGTAGAGCCCGGCCCTGCGGAAATACTGACCGTAATTGAAGATGATACGATCAAAAGCTTTTATGTAGAAATCGAAAAGGTCATCTACCAGGACAAACCTTCGGATAAAGGCCTGGTGATCCGCATCACCGACGAAGAGCTGATTAAAAAAACCGGGGGAATAATCCAGGGAATGAGCGGCAGCCCGATTATTCAAAACGGGCGCCTGGTCGGCGCCGTAACCCATGTCTTTGTCAACGATCCGACACGCGGCTACGGTATTTTCATGGAATGGATGTACCAGGAAGCGGAAAGTTTAATAAATAATTAAATTTTTATTTTTAATAGCAGGAATAATAAACCATATGTCGAATTTTTTTTATAAAGCGTAAAAATCTTAAGTATTAGGGGGTTTTAACCTTGTTAAAAGTCCTTATTGCCGATGACAATAGAGAATTCAACGAACTACTGACCACATATTTAAGTATGGAGCCGGATTTCGAGATTATTGGCAGTGCCTATAATGGCAAAGAAGCGCTCGAAATGATCAAACAAGAGGTTCCCGATGTACTATTACTGGACATCATTATGCCTCATCTGGATGGCATCGGGGTCCTGGAAGCGCTCGCGGAAATGGATCTGGACCCGCGGCCGCATGTGATTATGCTCACCGCCTTCGGTCACGAAAACATTACCCGCCAGGCCGTTGAACTGGGGGCATCCTATTATATCCTCAAGCCGTTCAACATGGAAACTCTGGCCGGCCGGATCCGCCAGCTCAAGGGGAGCGTCGCGCCGGTGCCGCCCGCCGTCAGCTCCGTCGCAACAACCGGGAAAAAAGGCTACCGCAAAATTCCTCTTGAGGAAGAGGTCACCGAGATTTTGCACCAGATCGGAATCCCGGCCCATATCAAAGGTTACCTCTATTTGCGTGAAGCGATCATCATGGTCGTCGAAAATATTGACCTCCTCGGCTCGGTAACCAAGATCCTCTATCCCAGTATTGCGGAGCGCTTCTCCACCACGCCGAGCAGGGTCGAACGGGCGGTGCGCCACGCCATTGAAGTAGCCTGGTCGCGCAATAATGTCGATATTATCAAGAAATTCTTCGGTTATACCATCAAAACGGAAAAAGGCAAGCCGACCAATTCCGAATTTATTGCCATGATGGCCGACCGGCTGCGCCTGAGCAACAAAGCCCAAACCTCCGCACTCTAAGATTGCGAGGTGCCGGGCCTTGACATTGTGACATTAAATAGAAATAAATACCATGGAAGACATTCTTTGTTTCTTAATGTCACAATGTCAAGGCCCGGCACCTCGTTATTTTTGCTTGAATTTACGGGCGCGCTCGAGGAGGCTGTCCACGTGCTGCAGGCCGATATCGTCGATGGCGGCGCCGTCAAGCATGCGGGCCAGTTCGGCGCGCCGTTCTTCTTCCGGCAGCATGACGCCGCGCGTGAGGGTCCGCTCTCCCGCTTGTTCTTTGTAGAGCAGGATATGGTTATCGGCCATGGCGGCGATTTGCGGGCTGTGCGTGACACAGATGACCTGGTGATGCCGCGCCACCAGGGCCAGCTTTTCCGCCACCGCCTGGATCGTAGCCCCGCCAATGCCGGCATCCACCTCGTCGAAGATCAACGTGGGGATCCGGTCCTCGCTGGCCAGGATCGTTTTTAGCGCCAGCATGACCCGGGACATTTCGCCGCCGGAGATGATCTTGGCCAGGGGTTTGACCTCTTCACCGGGGTTGGCGGAGAAGAGGAATTCCACCTGGTCCATGCCGCGGGGCGAGAAAGATTGCCGCTCGCGAATATCGATGCTGAAGCGGGCGCTGGGCAGGGCCAGTTCCTTTAAGGCAGATTCAACCATTTTCTCCAGGCCGGCGGCAAGCTCCCGGCGCATTTTCCTCAGCTCCAGGGAGGCCGCCGTGAGCTCATCTTCCACCCCGCGCAGCTCTTCTTCCAACTGCCGGGCCAGGGTTTCGCTATTTTTTAGCCTTTCCAGCTCCGCCTCTGTTTCAGCCGCAAATTGCAGCACCTCTTCCACTGTCTTGCCGTATTTCCGCTTTAAAGCGCGGATCTGGTTCAGCCGTTCCTGGATGGCAACCAGCTCCGCGGGATCAAAATCGATCTTCGACTGGTAGTCGCGCAGTTCCAGCGACAGCTCCTCGATCTGGGCGGCGGCACTTTCCAGCAACGCCACCAGGGGGGCCAGGGCGGCATCGATGGCTGCGGCTTCGCTTAAAGCGCCGCGGATATCGGACAAGATATCGTAGGCAGCCTTAACCCCGCTGCTGTCCGCACCGCCGTAAATTTCGCTGTACGCTCTGGCCACAATGGCGCGCAGCTTTTCGGCATGGGCGAGAATTTTTTCCCTGCTGTCCAGCTCTTCTTCCTCGCCGGGTTTAAGCTGTGCCCGGCTAATTTCCTGTAGCTGGTAGGAGAGAATATCCATGCGCCTCTCGCGGGCTGCGCTGTCTGAACCGAGGGCTTCCAGATCGCCCTTGAGCTGCTGCCGCTTTTGATAGAGGGAGGCCACCCTGGTGAGGGCGCCGGCCAGCGCAGTTCCGCCGAAGGAATCGAGCAAATCGAGATGGGCCTCGGGACGCAGCAGCGACTGGTGCTGGTGCTGGCCGTGCAAATCGATCAGATCCCGGCCCAGTTCTTTCAGGAAAGAGAGAGGCACCGTCCTCCCCTGGACCCGCCCAACGCTGCGCCCGCTCCGGGAGAGCTCCCGGGAGACGATCAGCTCTTCATCCACCTCGAGACCGGCCTCCGCGAGGAGAGAGTGCAGCGGCGAATCGCTCCCCGGCAGCGGTGTAAAGATGCCCTCCACCAGGGCCGTATCCGCACCGCGGCGCACCTGTTCCGCCGTAGCCCGCTCACCGAGCAGCAGATTGATGGCGCCGATCACGATCGATTTTCCAGCCCCCGTTTCCCCGCTGAGCACGTTTAAGCCCTGCGTCAGGGAAAGGTTAAGCTCCTCGATCAAAGCGTAATTGGAAACACGCAGCTCTCGCAGCATCTTCTTCCCTCCGCTTCCCCACCAGATTTTTCAAAATAGACGATAACAAATCCAGGCCGGGCGAAGGTTTCGCCGTGCTTTGATCAGCCTTTCAGCTTTTGGCGCAGCAGCCGGTAGAAAGAAGTATCGGCAAATTGGACCAGCTTTACTCTCTGCGCGGCGCGCCTGACCGTGATGGTATCCTTGTCCTCCAGGGTGAGGCCGACCTGTCCATCGGCCGTCAGCACCGCCTGCGACTGCCGGGAATGCACATTTAATTGCACCGATTCGGATCCGGTGATAATCACCGCCCGGTTGTAAAGGCTGTGCGGGCAGATGGGGATAATAATCAGCAGCTCCAGGACGGGGTTGATGATGGGCCCTCCGGCCGAAAGGGAATAGCCGGTTGAACCGGTCGGGGAGGCCACCACGATCCCGTCGCCGGTGTAGCTCTCCAAAAATTCATGGTTTATATACGTATCGAGCTTAATGATCCGCGAAAAGGGCCCCCGCGAGATCACGATATCATTCAACGCCAGATGGCGTGCCTGCTCCTTCCCGCCGCGGCACACGATCGCCTCCAGCATCATCCGCTCCCGGTACTCGTACTGGCCTGAAAGCAGATACTGCAGGTAGCGGTCCATTTGCTCCACTTCGATTTCCGCCAGAAAACCTTTATGCCCGACGTTAATGCCCAGGATAGGGATCTCCCAATGGGCCAGGTCGCGGGCGGCACGCAGGATGGTGCCGTCTCCCCCCACCACAATAATCAGATCGATTAAATCCGGCCAGGCGGCCAGTTCACTGGCCAGCGAAGTGCCGGCCGGAAAATTGGTCTGTTTTCGGTCCGCCGTGTAGAGGGCAATATTTCGCCCCCGGAAAAAGGCATGGATCTGTTCCACCACCAGTGCCGTATTTTCTTTTTCCCAATTGGGGATCAGGCCGATCCCTTTGATCATAGAAATCCTCCTTCGAACAGGTAACGGAATAAGAGCACCAATGCTACGATGATGATTAAAATCAGCCCGAGCCGCATCAACAGGTAATTGCGGGCGCTGCTTCCCGCGCCCTCTTCAAAGGCAAACTTAAGTTCCATTAGCTCATCCTTTTCCTCTTCGTAGAGAAAAAAGCCGTGCGGCTGGTAAACCAGTTGATCCAGAAGCAGGGCTTCGCGCCCCGCTGCCCTAGCGGCTGATGAAGCACCATCTCCTTTGATCACGCGCACCAGGTAGCTCTTTCCGCCCCTGGTCACGGTGAAGTTCCCTTCCCAGGTGAAGCCCTTCTCCTTCTGGTCGCAGATGACTTTAACCGGCACGGTGGGGTGAATTTCCTCCAGTTTATAACCCTGGAGCTGCAGTTTCCGCCAGGCCTTGAGTTCGCGCCGGGTGAGCTGATTGCCCGGCCGCCGGCTCCGGCGCTGCTTCGGTTTGCGCCGCTGCTTAAGATAATAGATTAGAAAAGCGCTGCAAAGCAGTAACAGCAGGATGTAATCAAGAGGCCGCACAACATTCCCTCCGGGGAAAGGCAGTAGCGGGTCTCAAGCCGTCGCAAGTCCTGGGAGCCGCTTTATTTATTCCCGGGATCCCGGGCTTTGCGCCGGTGTGCCCGCGCCACAACCGCATCGACAAGGGCTTCCAGATTTTCCGGGCAGGCGCAGGCGGCGTCGCCGGCCCGGCCGCCAGCCCGGCCGTAAAGAAAAAACTCCAGATTGCCCTGGGGCCCCGGCCAGCGCGAATCGGTTAAACCAGCGCAGCAGTAACCGCTTTCGCAGGCCGCGCGAATTGCTTCCAGCAGCACGGCCCGGTGCAGCCCGGGATCGCGGATTACCCCGCGCCCCCGGTCCGCCTCTGCGCGCCCCGCCTCAAACTGCGGCTTGACCAGGGCTAAAACTGCCGGCACCCCCGCCGCGTACAGCACCGGCAGGACCAGCTTCAGCGAAATAAAAGAAACATCCACCGTGGCGAGCTGGGGGACTTCCGGGAGATGCTCGCGCTTTAAGTGCCGCACGTTGAAGCGCTCCAGCACCGTGACCCGGGGGTCATTGCGCAGGCGCCAGTGAAGCTGGCCGTAGCCCACATCGAGGGCGTAAACCCGCTTCGCTCCCCTGGCCAGCAGGCAATCGGTGAAACCGCCGGTGGAGGCGCCGACGTCGAGCACAACCAGACCTTCGATCTCAATTTTTAAGTCTGCCAGCGCGCCTTCCAGCTTCAGCCCGCCCCGGCTCACATAGGGGTTTTGAGGTTCCAGCAGGGTCACGGACGCCTCCGGGGAAATTAAGGTCCCCGGTTTGTCGCAGACCCGGCCGTCCACCAGGACCCGCCCGGCCATGATCTCCGCCTGTGCCCGGCTGCGGGTCAGGCCAGGGTTTCTTTCCAGCAGCAGCAGATCGAGGCGCCGGGATGAGCCCTCTTTTTTCACAACGCCCCTCTGGCCTCCTTTTTCCCGGCTTTCCCGGTAAATGCGAGGACTGCATCATAAATGCCCGCCGCATCGAGGCCATAGCGCGAGAGCAAGGCCGCCCGCGGGCCCTGCTCCACGTAACGATCGTCAATACCGAGCTGTTTAATGGGCATATAAAGCCCGTTACGGGTGAGCAAAGCCGACACGGCACTGCCAAAACCGCCGCTTAAAACATTTTCCTCCACCGTGATCACCCGCCCGCAGCGCCGGGCCCAGTACACGATCAGCTCCCGGTCAAGGGGCTTGATAAAACGGGCATTGATCACGCAGGCCCGCACGCCGTCCCGGCCTAGCCTTTCCGCCGCCGCCAGGGCGGCGTTGACTACCGTGCCCGCGCCAATGATCAGCAGGTCTTCTCCTTCGCGCAAGAGCTCCCCTTTCCCCCACGGAAGGAGATGGGGCTCCGCCAGTTCCACGCCCTCGCCGTGAGCCCGCGGGTAACGGAGCGCCGCCGGTCCGGGGGCGCCGTACACGGCCGTGTAGAGCATATGCTGCAGCTCGTCTTCATTCCGGGGCGCCATTAAGCCCAGGTTGGGAATGCTGCTCAAGAAGGATATATCAAAGAGGCCCTGGTGAGTTTCGCCGTCTTCACCGACAATGCCGGCCCGGTCCACGGCGAAGACAACGGGAAGATTCTGCAGGCAGACGTCATGGACAATTTGGTCATAGGCGCGCTGCAAAAATGTGCTGTAGATGGCCACAACCGGCTTTAAGCCGCCGGCGGCCATGGCTGCGGCCATGGTCACCCCGTGCTGTTCGGCGATCCCCACATCGTAGAAGCGGTCCGGAAAAGCCTCGGCAAATTTTTTCAAACCGGTGCCGCTGGCCATCGCCGCAGTGATCGCCACAATCTTCTCGTTTTCACCGCCCAGGCGCAACATGGTGCGGCCGAATACCTGGGTGTATGTAGGCTTTTTCCCCGGGCTGTGAGGCACGCCGTTCGTCAAGTCAAACGGCCCGATGCCGTGGAAACGCTCTGGAGCCGCCTCGGCAAAGCGGTAGCCTTTTCCTTTTTCCGTCACCACGTGCACCAGGGTCGGCCCCTTCATCCGGGCCGCCTGCCGGAAAATCCTTTGCATCGCCACGATATTGTGGCCGTCCACGGGACCAAAATAGGTGAGGCCCAGCTCCTCAAAAATCATCCCCGGCGCGACCAGGTATTTCAAGCCGCCCTTGATCCGCTCGGCCGAATCAACCATTTTATCGCCCAAGACGGGAATCCGCTTGACCAACTGTTCGACCCCGGCCTTAAAGCGCGAGTACTTCGGATCGGAGCGGATCCGGCCCAGGTATTCAGCCATGCCGCCCACGTTTGAACCGATCGACATCTTGTTGTCATTGAGGACCACCATCAGGTCAGCCTTGATATCGCCGGCATGGTTCAACGCTTCGTAAGCCATCCCGCCGGTAAAAGCGCCGTCGCCGATGACGGCGATCACCTTGTAGTCTTCGCCGCAGGCGTCGCGAGCCTTGGCCAGCCCCAAAGCGGCGGAAATGGAGGTGCTGCTGTGACCGGTGCCGAAGGGATCGTGTTCACTTTCGGAGGGTTTAGGGAAGCCGCTTAAACCGCCGTGTTGGCGCAAAGTCGGGAAGCGGTCCCATCGTCCGGTCAGCAGTTTGTGGGTGTAGCTCTGGTGGCCCACATCCCAGATAATGCGGTCGCGAGGGCTGTTAAAGGTGCTGTGCAGGGCGATGGTTAACTCCACCACCCCCAGGTTGGCCGCCAGGTGCCCTCCGTTATCGGCTACGGTGCGGATTAAGTAATGGCGGATTTTGGTCGCGAGGTCGTACAACTGCTCTTTAGTCATGTTCTTCAATGCATCGGGCAGGTTCATCCTGCTGATGAAGTCTTCATCCACTGCTCTATCACCTCGCACTAACGGCGTTTCTTCGGGGCCAACCAAAAAAACGCTTTTTCCAGACGGTTTAAAATCTTGCCGACAAGCAAAATTACTTCTGTGGAATGACTGATCGCCAGCGTCTTCCCCCAGGCCTTGCCGCCTACCGTAATGGCGGCCACCAGGGCGGTGAAAATTATGCCCGCGTAGAGCTCCGCCTGTCTGTACGGCCAAGCGGTAATGAGGCGCATAACAATAATGGCGGCAAGAGTGCCGCTGACAATGCCGCTGATATCACCAACCACGTCGTTGCAAAAATTGGCAACCTGGTCGGCATGCTGAACCAGGTAGACGCCGCGCCGCGCTCCGTCCACTTTCCGCGCCGCCTTGGCATTGAGGGGCGCCGGATCGGCAGCGGCGGCGGCCGTGCCGATCATGTCAAAAACGATCCCCAGTAAAATGACCATGGCCAGGATCAAAAATGAAACAGCCAGAGAATAGATGGCGCTCAGGATAATCCGGGCAATGAAACCGAGCACAATGGCCAGGATAAAAGTCCACACCGTAATCAGCGGAACCCAGTGGTTTCCCCGGCGGTTTCGCTTTTGCTTCTTCATTTATCATTGGCTTCCCATCAATTGCTCAGTAAAAACAAACATAAGTGGCAGTATGCCAGGTAGACTTTGCGGCTTAGGTCCAGCAGGTTTTCCCGAATAATCACCTTTCGTTACCGAAAAGGCAGTTCCCTTTTAAGATTATTCCTGCCGTGTCGCCACCGGCAGAACTGGATTACCACTGAGCTCGCACTTTAATCCCTGGCATACCTCTCTTAAGCGAGAGCAGTCTAGGAGATTTCCTCACTGACGCCTCTCCGTCCCCTAGCCTCTTTTGCAGAAGGGGTTTAAGGGTATGGTCATGTCGTCCATCCCCTCCGCCGCTTCCACTCAAGGCAGGCTACACTGTACACAGCTTCGAGCCGCATACAGGTTCTTCCCAAGCAGTAGTCATTTGTTTGTTAAACAATCCACCACCGACATTGGGTCTCCACGAAAGCAGGGTCAACGCCTACATACCTTTGTAGATCGCCCCGTCTTTCTTAACTCCCAGCACCAGCTCCCAACTGGGCGTCGGCAGCCAGCACCAGGAACTTCATCGATGTGCCCTTAACGGATTTTTAGGCCCGTTTTCAGGGAGGCGGCGCCAACTAGAATACTGCACCACTTATGTTTGTTTTGCAAGAACATTATAACATAACCGTTACCGGTGCACAACACAGGGCGCGGGCGATTCTCCCGCTGCGCCTGCCGCTGCTGATTCCGCTTAAAAAGAAGAAGGCTGCTTATTTGCGACCCCTTGGCTTAACCGTTCCATGGCTTAACTGTGCTGCAGCTCGCAGGCTGCCACCGTCTGTTTGCAGAGCACGGCGGTGGTCACCGAGCCGACCCCACCGGGGACCGGGGTAATCCGGGCCACGATGGGCTCCACCGAGGCAAAGTCCACATCGCCGCAGTATTTTCCGGGCTGATCGGGATCCTCGTTAATGCCGACATCAATCACGATCTGACCCGGTTTCACGTATTTGCTGTCGATCATCTTCGCCCGCCCGATGGCCGCCACGAGAAGATCGGCTTCTGCGCAAACGGCAGGGAGGTTTTCAGTGCGCGAGTGGCAGATGGTCACGGTGGCATGTTCGCGCAGCAGCAGCATGGCCACCGGCTTGCCGACCACCAGGGAGCGGCCCACCACGACCACCCTTTTGCCCTTCAGGGCCACATTGTAATATTTGAGGATCTCCATGCAGGCCGTTGGCGTGCACGGAGGAAAGCCGGTTTGATCGTCGGCAAATACCTTGCCGGCGCCGGCCAGGGTCATGCAATCAACATCCTTTTCCACCGGAATCAGGGCGCGGATCTTCTTTTCGTTCAGGTGCTGCGGCAGAGGTGAAAACATGAGGATGCCGTGGATCTCCCTGTTCGCCGCCACCTCCTGCATCGCCTTTTCCAGGGTATCCTGGGCAACATCGGCGGGAAACTCAAAAACTTCGTATGCCAGGCCAACCGCATCGCAGGTTTTTTTCGCGCCGCCTTCGTAGAACAGATCATCCGGGCGGGCGCCGACCCGCACGATCCCCAGTTTTGGGGTAATGCCCCTGGCTTTAAGGGCCTCGACCCTGGCGGCCACTTCGCCCTTGATCGCATCGGCTACCGCTTTGCCTTTTAAAAGTTCAGCCATCTTATGTAAACCTCCGTTCCAATTTTTTTCATGAAGGCCTATCCTTTTTCAGGCCCAGGAACTGCTCATCCGCCGCGTCTGAAGCATTTCTCCGCCAGGGAGGCGGTCTCTCCCGTCCTTTCCGGACAGCGAGTGCCGTCCCTTTCTCAACGCTTTACGGCTTGATTTTATCGATCACCAGCGCCAGGGTTTCGTCGGCGAGACGGCTGCCATCTTCCAGGAGTTGGGTCATTTCCTTCGTGGTCGCCTCCAGAAACTGCTGATCCCGAATCGCTCCCAAATTGATTAAAACGTTAAGATGGCCGCAAACCAGGGCCGCCTTTAGGAAAGCCACCCCGCAGCCCACATCGGAAATGGCCAGTCTGGAGCCGATCTGCCCCATGCGGGCATGGATCTTGATCCCCGCATAGGCCTTGCGCATGATCTCCAGGGGTACCGAGCAGGCATTAATGGAGCACTCCTCCATCACTTTGGCCTTGTGCGCAGCCTGTTCGGGCGTATCTTTCGGCAGGCTGTAAGCCTTAGAGAGGGGCTCGAAAACCTCCGCGTCCTTATCCACCAGCGCTTTCAGCTCCTCCATGATGCGGTAGCCCTCCGCAAGGAGCTCCTTCACTTCTTCCTCCACGTCGGCATATTTTTTCTTGCCGACGGTGAGGTTGCCCACCATGTTCGAGAGCGCCATCCCGATGGCTCCTCCCAGGGCGGCCGCGCCACCGCCGCCGGGAACCGGCGCCTTGGAGGCGAGCACCTCCAGGAAATAGTCACAGCTCTTTTCCGTCATGCCCATGAAAACCTACCTCCTTTTTGTAATGGCGGTTCCCCGCGATTCCCTAATTGCTCCGGTAAACGAGCCGCTCAGCCAGGGCGCGGAGCAGAGCGGCAGGCCGATCAAGGCCGTCTAAAAAGGAGAGCGCTTCCCGGTAAAGGGCGTCGATGCGCCGGCGGGCGGCGGCTTCGCCCAGCAGGGCCGGGTAGGTGGCTTTCCCCTGGGCCTGATCCGCACCGGCCGGTTTGCCCAGCTCCGCCGCGGTCGATTCCCGGTCGAGCAGATCATCGACGATCTGAAAGGCCAGCCCGAGGCGCGAAGCATAGCCGGAGAGCGCCTGCAGCTCCGCCGGCGAAGCGCCGGCCGCCAAGGCGCCGCAGCGGGCGGCGGCCTGCAGCAGGGCGCCGGTCTTCAGGCCATCGAGCCGTTCCAGCTCTTCCAGCTCCAAAGCCCTCCCCTCGGCCTGCAGGTCCAGCACCTGCCCGCCGATCATCCCCGCCACCCCGGCGGCGCGAGCCAGTTCAGCGCTGATCTGCAGGGCTTCCCGCGCGCACCCCCGTTCCAAACCGTAGCGTGCCATCAGTTCGAAGGCATAGGTGAGCAGGGCGTCGCCGGCCAGCACGGCCACCGCTTCACCGAAGACGCGGTGGCAGGTGGGTTTGCCCCGGCGCAGATCGCTGTTATCCATGGCCGGCAGGTCGTCGTGGATCAGGGAATAAGTATGAATGAACTCCACGGCACAGGCAATCTCCATCACCGCGCCGCTGTCCGTGCCAAAAGTCTCCGCCGCGGCCAGGGTGAGAATGGGCCGGAGCCTCTTCCCGCCGGCTGCCACGCTGTAGCGCATCGCCTCGTAGATGATTTCCGGCTGCCGGGCTTCCGGCAGCAGGCGCTCCAGCGCCCGGTTGACACGCTCCCGCTGCTCCTCCAGGTATGCAGTAAAATCGTTCATGCGCCGGACCCGCTTTCCTCCGCTTCGTCCTCCGGTTCCGGAGCAGCGCCGCGGGATTCCTGTTCTTCCTTGAGCAAGAAGTCCACCTGGAATTCAATTTCCGCCAGCTTCTCCCGGCAGTAGCGGGAGAGGGCGATCCCTTCCTGGAAGGAGGCGAGCGATTCTTCCAGCGGTATCGCTTCGTCTTCGAGGCGGTTGACGATCTCTTCGAGTCGCCGTAAAGCCTCTTCGTAAGTCAGTTCATGCAAATTATCTTTCGCCAACTAAAGGTTCCTCCTCTACTGCTTCAGTGCGACAGCGGGCCCGTCCATCTTTAAAACTAAGCTGCAGCGGCTGTCCCACCTTCAGTTCGCGCACTGAACGGATAATGGTGCCGTGTTCATCGCGGCAAAAGCTGTAACCGCGGCCCATGATCTTTAATGGGCTGTTGCTTTCCAGTTGCTCGATCCGCGTCTGAAGCTGCATCCCCTTGATTTGCAGCACGCGGACGATCCCCTGGCGCAGCGCCGCTTGCAGCCGCGCCAGCTCTTCCCGCGAGCGTTCCAGCCGCTGCAGCGGGCGGCGGAAAAAACGGTCGGTGACCGTATAATCCAGAAGCTGCTTTTCCTGCTGCAGGCGCCGCTGTATGGCCAGGGCAGCCCGCTCCCTAAGCTGCTCCAGGTGGCGCAGCAGTTCATCCAGGGAGGGCAAAGCCGCCGCCACCGCGGCTGTGGGGGTAGCGGCCCGGTAATCGGCCGCGAAGTCGGCAATGGTGAAATCCGTTTCATGACCCACCGCGCTGATTACCGGCTTGCGGGAAGCGGCAATGGCCCGGGCTACCGCCTCGTCATTGAAGGCCCACAGGTCTTCCAGGGAGCCGCCGCCCCGCGCCAGGATGACCAGGTCAATGTCATCGCGCCGGTTGAGCAGCTCCAGCGCCCGCACGATATCCGCCGGGGCGCCCGCCCCCTGGACCAGGCTTTCCACCACCAGCAGCTGCACATGGGGAAAGCGCTTCCGGATCGTGGTCAAAATATCCTGCAAGGCCGCACCGGTCGGTGAAGTGACCACGCCGATCTTCCGGGGTAAAAAAGGCAGCTTTTTCTTCCGTTCAGGCCGGAAGAGCCCCTCCCCGGCGAGCCTCGCTTTAAGCTGCTCGAAAGCCAGGTAGAGCGAGCCCATGCCGGCAGGTTCCATTTCCTTGACATAGAGCTGGTAAACCCCGTCCGGTTCATAGACTGCGATGGTGCCATGCACAATTAAATCCATCCCGTCTGCCGGGAGAAAGCGCAGGCGGCTGTTCTCGCGCCGGAAAAAAACACAGCGCAGGGCGGAGCTGCTGTCTTTGATTGTGAAATACATGTGGCCGGAACGGTGATGCTTGAAGTTGGACAGCTCGCCTGCCACCCAGATGTCGCGCAGGCAGGGATCGCCCTGGATCAGTCCCTTGATGTAGCGGTTTACTTCTGAAACCGTGTATACCGTGTTCTGCATCAGAGAGGCGTCAACCCCTTCATCTCAATGGACAAGGGACCCTTCCCCTTGTCCCGGTGCTGCTCTTTAAAGTGTTACCCTTGCCGCTGAAGCCTGCACAGCCGCTCCGGCTCCTGAAGTGACAAGAGGCAGAGTCGTTATCATTACCCTGATGCCCCTCACCCTGACCGGGGCTGACCTAAAAGTCGTTCCAGATTTGTGACTTTAAAAGCCGCCACTTAGGCAGGTATTGGAACTCATGTCAGGAGCTGTTCCAGAGAGCCTGGAGCGGCCCCTTTTTC
>JAAYGO010000197.1 GCA_012727685.1 Bacillota bacterium
ACCTGGCCAATCTGCAGGTTGTTGGGATCCACTCCCGGGTTGGCCGCCTGGATCGCCGCCACCGTGGTCCCGAAGCGCTGCGCCAGCAAGAAATAGGTGTCACCCGGTTGAATGGTATACAGGAAACCATTCGGACATGACGGCGGAGGCGCCGCCACCGGGATGCAGATGACCTGCCCAATCTGCAGGTTGTTGGGATCCACTCCCGGGTTGGCCGCCTGGATCGCCGCCGCCGTGGTCCCGAAGCGCTGCGCCAGAATGAAATAGGTGTCACCCGGCTGTATGGTATACAGGAAACCGTTCGGGCATGGCGGCGGACCGGAAAAGGACATGCTCTGATCGCTCATCCCTGGTCCTCCTTTCGCTTCAATTCTTCTACACACTATGTCATTGACCGCCGATAAGTGCACGGTATTTTACCCCCTGGGGCAAACCGGTTGCAGGCGTGCCGTCTCAAACAGCCCATGCATTGAAAGCATAGTAAGGAAAAGCTTTCTTTGCCAGCCAGAGATCTCCTGAAACCTTGACCGGCGGGATTAAAATTCTGTATACTTGAACTGGATTTTCTCTAGATTTTCTAAAGATAGATCTGCAAGCCAGTATTAGCCGTTATCAATTGAAGCAAACTATACGAGGCAACTATACCCCTGGAAGAAAATCTAAGGAGAAGATCTGATGAAGAAGACAGTTGGCTTGCTGACCGGCGGCGGCGATGTTCCCGGGCTGAACCCGTGCATGAAAGCTTTTGTCCTCTCCGCCCTGGAAAGCGGCTGCAGGGTCATCGGCATCCGCCGGGGATGGGGCGGGTTGCTTAACTACAATATAAACGATCCGTCCGGCAATGAGGAGCATGCCCGGGAACTGAGTGCGTACGATGTCCGCACCATTGATCGTACCGGCGGCACTTTCCTGCATACCTCCCGGACCAACCCCCAGCGGGTGAAAGAGAAAGACATCCCCGCATTTTTAAAGGGCTCCAGCCTTGGCCGGGCAGTCGATGATGCGGGCACCATGGATTACACCGATCATATCAAGCAGGTAATCGGTCACCTCGGGATCGGCGTCCTGGTGACCATCGGCGGCGACGATACCCTGAGTTACGCGGTGCGGCTGCACCGGGAAGGAATCCCCGTGGTGGCGATCCCCAAGACCATGGACAATGACGTCTTCGGCACCGATTACTGCATCGGCTTTTCGACCGCGGTGACGCGCAGCGTCAATTTCATCACCAACATGCGCACAGCCGTCGGTTCGCACGAGCGGATCGGGGTGATCGAGCTTTTCGGGCGCAACTCCGGGGAAACCAGCCTGTTCACCGCCTACCTCTCCGATGTGGACCGGGCCATCATCTCCGAAGTGCCCTTTGATATTGATAAATTATGCCGCTTTCTCGTGGAGGACCGGCGCAACAACCCGTCCAACTATGCGATGATGACCATTTCCGAGGGGGCGATCATGGAAGGCGGGGAAGTGATCGAAACTGGAGAAGCCGATGCCTACGGCCACCGCAAGCTTGGCGGCATCGGGGCCATCGTGGCCGACCAGATCAAGCGGCGCACCGGCATCGATACCATGTTCCAGCAGCTCGCCTACTTGATGCGCTCCGGCCCCCCCGATTCGCTGGACCGGATGGTGGCCATGTCCTTCGGCCACCTGGCCATGCAGCTCATCCGCTGCGGCGAAACCGGCAAGATGGTCGCCCTGCATGCCGGCAAGTATACCGCTCTGCCTGTCGAGATGGTCCTGGCTGGCGTCAAGCGGGTCGATGTGCCCGCTTATTACAACCTTGAAACCTACCGGCCGAAGATTAAAGATTTCATGGGAGTACCCATGTTTTTAACCTGAGGCCGGTCGGTGCAGATAAAAAATAACGAGAGGTGAAACAAGATGATCGTGCCGACCACGAAATTGTTTGAATTGGCCTATGGCAAATATGCAATCGGCGCTTATAACATCAATAATCTCGAGCAGACCATGGGCCTATTCAGGGGCAACCTGGAAAGCAGCGCACCGTTTATTATCCAGATCAGCAAGGGAGCCCGCTCCTACACGCACAAGAAGATGCTGGAATCGCTGATCCGGGCTGCCGATGAGATCTTTCCCGAAGCGATCTTTGCCGTGCATCTCGATCATGGCGATGAAGCGACCTGCTTGGACTGTATCAATAGCGGCTTTTACAGCTCGGTGATGATCGACGCCAGCCACGAAGATTTTGAAACCAATATCGCCATCACCCGCCGCGTCGTGGAGGCGGCCCATGCCAGGGGAATTGTGGTGGAGGCCGAGCTCGGCCAGCTTGGCGGGGTCGAAGAACACGTTAAAGTCAGCGAGTCGGAGGCCAAGCTGACCAACCCCGACCAGGCCAAGGAGTTCGTCGAGCAGACTGGCTGCGATTCCCTGGCCGTGGCCATCGGAACCTCGCACGGCGCCTTTAAATTCACCGGTGACCAGGTCCTTCGCTTTGACGTGCTCGCGGAGATCCAGAAGCGGCTGCCCGGCTACCCGCTGGTCATGCACGGCAGCAGCTCCGTACCCCAGGAAGAGGTGGAGCGCATCAACCAGGCCGGCGGCAACCTCAAGGGAGCCAAGGGCGTGGATGCCGACCAGTTTAAGCGGGCGGCGGAGCTCGGCGTAACCAAGATCAACATCGATACCGACGGACGCCTGGTCTGGACCCGGGTGCACCGGGAACACTTCCTGGAACATCCCGAGAACTTCGACCTGCGGGCGCCGGGAAAAGTTTTCATGGCCGAATACGCCAAATTCATCGCCCAGAAAAATGAAAAGCTCGGTTCAGCCGGCAAGCTGGAGGAAGTGCGCCGGGCCTTATCCTAACCCATAAACCAATAAACCAAGGGGACGGTTCTCCTGGTCTGTAGACCAGGAGAACCGTCCCCTTGGTTTGCCGTCCTCTTGGTTTGCCTGCTTGGTTTGCCTTTAATACTTCTTAAGCAAGATCCAGGGGGCGAGAACCTCGAAGAAGGTGTCTCCGCCGTGCAGGTAGAGCGGATCCTCCTTGTTGCTCTTGTTGTGGTAGAGGTTGGTTTTAAAGCCGTGATCCGCGGCGAGCAGCAGCAGCGAGCCCGTGGGGAGACAGTCCAGCAGAGGCTGGATCTTCTGTTGGCTCTGCAGCAGCAGCTCTTCCAGCAGCACCGGCAGAGGATCGCGGGAAAGATGGATCTTCTCATCGACAAAATTAAATTTCAAAGCCTGCAGGGGCCCTTCCCGCTCCGGGCGGAGCCGCCTGTTGTCTACCGCCTCCAGGAAGGCGGCAGGGTCGGAGATGAGCTCGGCCACCAGGTGCTCGTCCATATTTAAAAGGTGGCCGAGCAGCCCTTCCTCTTTTAACGGCTGCAGCTGTTCTTCAGTTACGGTAGGCAGCGCCGCCCACAAGAAACCTTCCCGAAGCACCTGGAAACCGCGCTCCGCAAGGGCCTTTTCCAGCAAGGCGTCCCAGATGTCGAGGCGGGCGCCGTCGAGCAAGGCCAGGTAAACGCCCCGGCCGGCTCCTTCCCTCCCGGCCCACAGGGGCAGTTGCCTGAAAAGCTGGGCCAGGGTCATGCGGCGGGAGGGAGGTTCCTGAGCAAGGTATCCGGCAAACGCTTCGCCCAGCGGCTCAAGCAGCGCAGCATAGCGGCGCCGCCACCTGAGCACGGTAACCTCGGGGACTAAGCGCTGCGCGGGAGCCGCGGCAAGGCGTTCCAGCAAAAGCTCAAAGGGGGCCAGCAGGCGGTAAAAGCGCTCCCATCCCTTGTCGTCGCCGGGCGGTGCTTCGGCCACGCGTCCGGTATCGTTTAAAATCAGGTGGCACTCGGCCAGGGCCAGCAGACTCTGTAGATAAGCACTCTTCTCCTCCCGGTGAGCTGCAATCAAAGACAGATCCTCCCGGGAAATCGCTTTCAGGGCTTCACGCAGGGTGCCGGCCATGACGCTCAGCTGCGGCCCGGAATCTTCCGCGGCAATCTGGATGGCCAGCTTCCCGGCGATCTCCCGGCTTACCGCCGGGAAATAAGGTTCATCGAGCAACAGCTCCAGCAAGCTGTCGAAACGGTGCGGTGCGTCGGCATAGCGGAAATAAAACTCCAGCAACTGGCTGGCGGGCAGCAGCGCCTCGGCAGCCGCGGCGGCACGCTCCAAAAAACTTGCCGGCAGCGCCCCCCGCTCCGCCAGCAGGGATTCACCGAGGGCTACCAGGGCGTCCCGGTATTCGCCCCAGCCGGCAGCGCCCGCTTCCGGGAGACCGGCGAGCAACTGCTCCAGCGCAGCACCGGCATCTCCACCCGCCCCGGCGCCGCTGCCTCCAACCCCAAGGCGGTGATATTTCAGCCAGCCCCACAAGAGGGCCAGCGCATACAATCGCTCTGCTTTTAGGTCCCCGGCCAGCGGAAGCAGGCGGGGAAATTTTTCCTCCAGGTAAGCGTGCGGCTCCGCCTCCGGCCCGGCGGCAAGATCCGGCCGGCCCGGTTCCGCCCCGCCGGCATGGTCCCGCAAAACAGGCCCCTGGCGCCGGATCACCCGCACATATTCGGGCACCTTCCCCTCACCGCCGGAGAGCCATTCCCGGAACAGCCCCTCCAGTTGCGCGGCGTTAAAAACCCGCCCCGCCAGCAGCTCCTGCAGGTCTTCCACAGCCCGTTCCGCGATCATGGCATCCCCGGTCAGGGCGCGGTTGATCTGGCCGGTCGTGTTCCGGTTAAACAGGGCGGAGAGGGCGGGCACCAGCTCCAGGGGAGGTGCGGCAGCGTCCAGCTGCAGCAGTTCCCGCAGCGGGGCCGCCTCCTGGCGCCGGCCGATCAGCTCCAGGTGTTCGGCATGGGCGGCGATCTTTGGCCTGAAGGCGGGGTCCTGCAGGGCGGCCAGGTAAGCCTTGATCCCGCGCAAAATCTGCTCTTCCAGTTCGGCGATTTCGGGCAGCGCCACCGTTTCACCGAGCCTGAAACCGCAGGAGCAGGCGGGCCGCTCCGCCAGCAGCAGTTCATCGGCGGCGCGGCACTCCTTTTCCAGGGGCAAGGCCAGGCGCCGGTTGACCGCCACCAGGTCATCCGGCACCACAACCGTGTTGATCCGCCCGAGCAGCTCCAGGAGGCGGTAAGCACCCGTTTCCATGAGCGCGCGATACGGCTTCATGCGCCCACTGCCCACGGCGCCGTCGTGCTCGGCGCGGTAGAGGGAAATGTATTCATCCTGAAAATACTTAAATTCCCGTTTCAAGCGCTCCCGGTATTTCTCTTCCCAGAGGAGCGCCTCTTCTGCGAGCAGCTCCGTAAGGAGGCGATAGCGCCGGCGCAGCGACTGGTAGCGCTCGCCCTCAGGGATCACCAGCGCCTCATCTTTAAGATAATGGCCAAGGCGCATTATCTCCAGGAGATCGCCGTGCAAAAAATCGTAGAAGGCCGCCAGCCGGTTCCAGTCCGCGCTGATCAGCGGTGCTGCCTGGCAGGCTGCGAGAAAACGCTCCAGCCCTTCGCGGGAGGCATAGGAAGTCTTGATTTCCTCCAAAAAAGAGAGAAAGCGTCCGGCGGTCTTCTCGAGCTTGTCCCAGTTGACCGCGGTAAAAAGGGGGTGCTCTCTCAGCCTCTCGATGCGGTTTTTGATCTCCGCCGCCTTGCCGCTCCACTCCACCTTGAAAGTGATTACCGCTTCCCAGGCCTGCTGCTGCGCCGCAAAGGTGAGCGGGCTCCGGCGCAGCCGCGGCGGCAAGAAAGGCAGCTCGGCTAAAACCTTTTGCAGCTCCGGCCTGATCAGGGTGCCGGGGCCGATCTCATCCATATTCCAAAAGCGGTAGAAGTTCACCTGGGAGGGGGCCAGCCGCTTGCCGCCCTGGTAGGCGGAGACAGCCCCGCTCAGGATGGCCGCCATGCCGAGGGCCTGGAACCCGGCCTCGCTGAGGCCGAAGGGGCCTTTGCGCAGCTTCCGGTAAAGCCGCTCCAGCGAGATGCGCCCCGTTTCAGGGACCAGGTGGAGAAACTCCGCCACAAGCGGCGCTGTCTGCGGGTTGATCTCGAGCTGGTAGCCCTGCCCCTTCTTTTTCACCACGCCCAGGGGCGACAGGTAATTTTCGATCACCATCCTGATGCCCCGTTCCAGCCCTTCCCCCTCCAGCTCCGGGGCGATGAGAATATCGAGGGTACGCTGCATCAGGCTGCCCGTAACCTGCTCGCTTAAGGGGCGGATCTCGTAGTGCCGCGGGAAGCGCTCCTTTAAAATATCGGAGGCGGCGTGCGCAATGACCTCGGAGAAGGGCAGGTAGCCGAACGAAGCCGGCGCCAGTGTCTGCCCGTCGGCGCGCAGCCGGCCCTCCAGGTAGAGGCTCCGGAAAATTTCCTTAACCTTTCTTTTCTCATCCGGCAGCAGGGCAGCCAGTTGCCGGGCCACCTGCCGCCCGACGGGGCTGCTGTCGGCGGTGTATTCTTCGTGCAAGAGCTGGTGGGCATAGGCGCGGCGCAGCAGCTCCTCTTCGGCGGCATTGATCTCCCGGGGCGTCCACAGCGCCAGGGAGCGGTGCAAAACGGTG
>JAAYGO010000148.1 GCA_012727685.1 Bacillota bacterium
CAACGAGGGATTGGATGATCTCGCTGGTTTCGATGCCGGTCAGCCCCAGGACGCCGGGCGAGATGGCGCAGACGGAGCGATAGCCTTCCCCCAGGGCCCGGTTGCGCATCTGGAACATGTGGCGGGTTACCAGCAGCTCTTTGATCACCTGCGGGCCGAGGGCGTCGGGGGTAACGTTCCAGTTGCCCAGCCCCACCACCAGCACCGTTTCTTCCAGGTTCTGGGGCAGCGGCGCCAGGTTTAAAAGCTCGCGGGCCAGCACCTCGGAAAGGCGGTCGTGCAGCTCGGTATCGCGGGTGCGCATTTTGGGCGCTTCCAGGGTGATATAATTGCCCGGTTTTTTACCCAGTTGCTGCGCCGCCGCTTCATTCTGCACGGTAATCCGGCTAATCGCAATCCCGTCTTCCTGGACGGTCTCGGAGGCGACTCCGGGGATTTCCGCGGCGGTTTTGCTTTTGATGAATTCATGTGCTTCCAGGGCCAGGTCGGTCCGGATGTTGTAGCGGGGGACGAAGCCGTCCCGGTAGGTTTGTTCCTGCGACATCTGCTCCATCGCTTCCCCTTTAATAAAGACGTTTTTCAAGATTAAACGGCAATCGTTATTTTAGCGCAGTTCGGTCGGCACAAAGAGGTCCACAATCCCGATGATCACCGCGGCCAGAGCGGCGCCGATCGGGCTGACGGTCATGCCCGGGACCAGAAACTGGGCCACGTAGATGACCACCGCCGCGGTGATAAAGCCGACCAGACCCCGGTTCTGCGGGGAGATTTTGCGCCCGAAGATGCTTTCGGCCAGGAAGCCTAAAACGGCGATCACCACGGCGGCGATGAGGGCCTGCACAAAACTTAAGGTGGCGAAACCGGGTAAGAGCCAGCTAACCAGCATAAGCACAATGGCGGAAACCACGAACCTGACAATTAAACCCAGCATGAAGGATCCTCCCTTTTTGATGATGTATTGATAAGCTTTAAGAAAAACTTGCGCAACCGGTTTTAAGAGTAAAATCAGCCGGTTGCAGCTTTAGCTTAACCCAATCTTTTGGGCTCTATGCATTCGTTTTCAGGCTCCTTTGGGCTTGCTTTTTCCGATAATTGATGGTAATATTTTTGTGTTTGCTGAGCGGAAGGGAGGTTGCAGGATACTTTGCCGAATATCAAATCTGCTGAAAAAAGGGCCCGCCAGGCAGCCGTGCGGACGGAGCGGAACCGCCGCGTGAAGAGCGTCGTGAAAACTTCGATCCGCCGGTTCAAGGAAGCGCTGCAAAGCGGCGACGGCGAATCCGCCCGGGAAAAGCTAAAGGCAGCGATCCGCCAGATTGACAAGGCTGCGGCCAGGGGCGTGATTCATAAGAACAACGCCGCCCGGAGAAAATCGCGCCTGACCCGTTTATTCAATACAAGCGTAACCGGTTAGGAATTCCGTCTTTCGTAATACTCTTGTGTGCCATCCCTAGCATTATATGTGCGGCGGCTTCTGTATAGACCGCGGGGAGAGGCGAGCAGGTCTTATTATGCACATAAAGTGAGGAAGAATGAGGGTGCGGCCGATAGGCCGTGCCCTTTTTATTTGTGTGGATTTCCCGCTTGAGATGTTGAAATTAGTAGCGCTCGAGGTAGACGTGAAGCACCACGGTGAGGTCGCCCTGGCTGACAACGCCGATGGAGACGGCGTTGAAGCCGGCTTCGTTGAGATAGAGCGCCTGGTCGGCGGCAATTTGCTCGAACAGCTCGCCGGGGTCGGGCGCCATAAGCGACCACTGGATGAAGGCGGCCATGCCGGCACGGGCAAAGCGCAAGTACGCAGCCCTGGGGCTAAGCTCTGCCTCCAGCTCTGCCAGGGAGCTGGCATCCTCTTCGCCGCTGCAGCCCCTGGCGGCGATCCGGGCCGCCTGCTGCCGCAGCATCTCCACCAGGCCTTTTTCGGCGGCGAAAGACGGCAAGCCTTGCGCGGCGCGGTAGCGGTTGAACGAATTGAGGAGGCTCTCTTCAACATCGGGGCGGAAGACCGGTTCCGCCGCCGCCGACTGCCGGCGCATGTATTCCTGCTCCTTAGCCTCTTTATAATGCGGGTAGCCGTGCAGGCGCTCCAGCTCCGCCGGGCTGGTCAGGTAGAGGCGGCGCGGCTTCTGCACAAAGGTGCCTCTCTCTTCATCGATAAAGCCGGCGCCCCAGGTGGTATCGAGGCCGTACCAGGTTCCGCCGGCCAGGGCCAGGTTCCAGGCATGGCGCTCTTCCTCTCCGGGGGCAGGGTAAACCACGCCGCTCTCGTAGGTGGCTTCAATGCCCGCCGCTTCCAGGAGCTGCCTGGTCAGTTCGGCGAAATCCTGGCAGACCCCCCGCCCCTTTTCCAGCAGGTAGGCGGCTCCGGCGCCGTACGCCTCCATGTCTTTGGCCTTTTCCAGGTCATAGGCGAAGTTGGCGGTAACCCAGTCATAGATGGCCGCCATCCGCTCGTATTCGCCGGCGGCACCGGCGGTGATGCTGGCGGATAAGGCCTCCATGTCGCTTCCAGCCCGGCTTTCCGGTGCGGCGGCTGACGGGCCGGAGGGGTCCGCCTTTGCACCAGGCTCGTCCGGCGCCGGTACGGTTAAAAGGGCGCCGTCCCCGGTGGAGGCAAAAAGGTCGCTCCAGGCCTGCGGTAGCAGGCCGTAGTTTAAAAAGAAGGTGGCCAGCGAGAGCAGCGCAAGCAGCAGCAGCGCCAACCAGAATAGGCGTCTCATCCGTCTATCTCCTTCCGTTCCAAGGCAGGTCCCGCACGGATTTAGCCCCCCTCACCCTAACCATCTCCCCCACCACTGCTCATGCCCTCTGCCCCGCCGTTTGAATGTGGTGCAGCCGCCCCAGGGCGATCTCCAGGGCCTGGATCGGAGCGAGGGCGCCGGTTTTGATCATCCGGTCGATCTTTTGCAGCTCCAGCAGGGCGTCGATGAGGGTGTCGCTGTCGTAGGCGGCGGCCTGCCGGGCGAGGGTCCGGGCGGCAAAGGGATGGACCTGCATGGCAGCGGCATGTTCGCTTGCCGGTATCTTTTCATTAAGCAGTGAGCGCGCCATCAGCAGGAGGCGGTAGTGGCGCACCAGCATGAAGAAAATCTTTACCGGTTCTTCGCGGCGCTCCAGCAGGCGCTGCAGCAGCTCCAGCGCCTGCGGCAGGTCGTCTTCCGCCAGCGCATCGGCCAGGGCGAAAACGTTGACCTGGCTGCTGCCGGAAAATAATTTTTCCACCAGGGCAACGGTGATCACTTTTTCGTCCTCATCGAGGTAGGCGCAGAATTTGTCCAGCTCGCCGGCCAGGTGCCACATGCCGCCGCCGGCCAGGACAAGCCGCTCCACGGCGGCCGGTTCAATCTTTTTGCCGGCACGGGCGGCGCGCTTCCGGATCCAGGCGGCCAGCTCATCGCCTTTCAAGGGGGCGCATTCCACCACGAGGCCGTGCTTGTTTAGGAACTTAAAGATTTTTTTCCGCTTATCCACGGCGGCCGCCTTAAAGACGATCACGCGCTCAGGTGCGGGCCGGGCCTTTTCGGCCTCGATAAACTGCCGCAGCTTTTCCAGGGCCGCATCGGGGGCGGTTGACTTTCCTGGAGTTTCAGCCGCTCCGGCGGTTTCAGCAGTTTCTACCGCTTCCCCGGTTTCGGCAGTTTCGGCGGCAGCAGCGGCGGCTGCGGCCTTGCCGCGCGGGGGCGCCAGGTAAGGGGGATCCTTAATC
>JAAYGO010000085.1 GCA_012727685.1 Bacillota bacterium
GATTGTACTACCTTCAAATCTTTTATGCTATGTGCCGGTATCTTTTACGCTTACAGTTGAACAACATTTTTTTCGCCGTATACCGTCAGCGTTACATCGAAAGGCGCTGTAAGGGGACGGCATTTTTTGCCTTTAAAACAGTTTTCTATGTTTGGCAAATAGTCAGTGTTCGTTTAATAGAAAAAATCTATTGGGATTCGGGTATGGTTTTTGATACTATACAGAGCGGATAATATTACATTTCTGGTTGTTTAGGGGAAAAAAGATGTCAAAGTGCTGCACGTTGGGAAAGAATCCCTTTATCAGGCTGAGGAATATTAAAAAATCCTTCGGCCATGTTGTTGCGCTGGACGGTGTCGACCTGGATGTGTATCCCGGGGAAGTGACGGCACTGGTAGGCGATAACGGAGCCGGCAAATCTACCCTTATTAAAATCATCTCCGGAGTATTGTATCCGGACGAGGGTGAAATCTCTCTGAATGGGAAGACTTATCGGCACCTGACGCCACCAGTAGCTATTGAGCTGGGTATTTCTACTGTTTACCAGGATCTGGCCCTGGTGGACTGCCGCGATGTAGCCAGCAACATCTTCCTGGGAAGAGAACCCTTGAAAGCCCGTTTTTTTGTGGACAAGAAGCGAATGAACAGGGAGAGCGAAGAACTGTTAAGAAAGCTGAAAGTCTCCATCCCTTCTGTCACCACACCTGTGGAATTTTTGTCGGGTGGCCAGAGGCAGGGAATTGCGGTAGCAAGGAGCATCAATCAGCAGGGGAAGATGATTATTTTTGATGAACCCACTGCCGCTATGGGAGTCGGTGAATCGGCCAGAGTTCTTAAGTTAATCAGAAGCCTTGGGGATGAGGGGTTTGCCGTGCTCATCATCAGCCATAATCTTCACCATGTTTTTTCCATATCTGACCGGATTTGTGTTCTCAGAAACGGACGGCTGGTCAAGGACTTTCGCACAGAAAACACCAACCCCGATCAAGTGGTCGGTTTTATCACCGGCTCCAACCAGCGGACTGAAGAATTCAGGAAAGGAAGCACAAAAGCTTAGAGATGCAAAAATACGTACAAACAGACTTGACAAAAATTAAGCTGTTGACAAGTCATATTTTCCCTCAACTGCTTTTGATACTGGTGATGCTGATCATGGTTATCCTGCTAAGTGTCACATCCCCCTTTTTCCTTACATGGGATAACCTCCGGAATATTTTCGATCACAGCTCTCTTTACATTATCCTGGCACTGGGAATGACATTTGTTATCTCCTCCGGCGGTATAGATCTCTCCGTGGGTGCAGTTGCTGCTTTGAGCGGCGTTTGTATGGCAGCAGCCATGCAGGGCGGCCTGGAAGCCGGCTTATCTATCCTCGGAGGTTTGATCGTCGGCGGGTTAATGGGTGCAGCAAACGGCAGCATTATCTCTTTTTTAAAGATCAATCCCTTCATCGTCACCCTGGGTGTTATGTCCCTATCCAGAGGGCTGGCATTGATCATTACCGGCGGCATCCCAATCTACGGTTTTCCCAGAGACTTTACCTGGTGGGGAAACGGCCATATCGGCCCGTTTAACCCTCCCATGCTTTTAGCAGCTTTTCTGACAGTCCTGGCCGCAGTGGTTTTGAACATGAGCAGATTCGGTTACTATACCCTTGCACTGGGCGGAAACGAGGAGGCCCTGCGCCGCAGCGGCGTGTCAATACATTTATATAAGATAATAGTCTATATCCTCAGCGGGGTAGCGGCAGCTCTAGGGGGGCTGGTTGTTACCGCCAGGCTTAATACCGCTGAACCTCTGGCCGGCTGGATGTTGGAGATGGACTCCATCGCCGCAGTGGTTCTGGGGGGAACAAGCATGAAAGGAGGTAAAGGCAGTGTCGCCGGGACGGTAACCGCGTGCCTGCTGCTGGGGATGTTGCGCAACGGGCTGGTTATTCTCAGCATACCGTCCTATTACCAGCAGCTGGTTATCGGTATTATCATTCTTGCGGCGGTCATTATTGCCGAGGTTAGATCCGGAAAGAATCTTGCCTTTATAAACAAATAAGGAAGGGGTACATCTCAATGAAAAAAATAATAAAAAAAATGGTTGTGTTTATGTTGCTGTTTTCCCTCGTTGCTTTTGCAGCCGGATGTGGTTCTCCTTCTTCTGCACCTATCAGTGGAGAAGAAAACGGCACCGATCCCGCTACCACTGAAGAGATAAATGAAGAAGGGATTGAAGAAACACCGGCTGGTCCTGTGATGAGTTCCAAAGCGCAGGAAATAGAACAGGTATTAATGGAGCAGCTGGCACCGCTGCCAGAATTCAATACAGGCGAAAAAATTGGGGCGCTCATTATAACGCTGGCCAATCCTTTTTGGGTGTCCATGAAAGAAGGGTATGAAAAAGCTGGTGAGGAATTGGGAATCGAGGTCACAGTCATGGCCGCACCCACTGAGGGGGATACAAAGTCGCAACTGGAGACTCTGGATGCTATGGTGGCAAGGGATTACGCAGCCATAGTGGCTTCTCCCATTGAACCTTTCAACCTGGTACCGGGAGTTGTCAAAGCGAATAAGAAAGGTATCAAGGTCATTAACCTGGGGCCGCCGATCAGCGAGGAAGCATTGGAAGAGGCCGGCGGCTACCTTGACGGCAAGATAACAGTAAATTACGAGGAGCAGGGTTCCCTGGCTGCAGAATATATCGTGGAAAAACTGGGTCCGGAAGGAGGCAAAGTTGCCATAATCCAGGGTATCCCGGGAGCCGGTCAGAGCGAGGGACGGGCCGCCGGCGCTAAAAGGGTCTTCGAAGCGGCCGAAAACGTGGAGATTGTCAGTATCCAACCCGGTAACTGGGACCGTAACACAGCTTATAACATCGCCTCCAACATACTGCAGGCCCATCCGGATATCCGAGCCATCTTTTCCTGCAACGATGTCATGGCCCTTGCGGCAGCAGATGCCTTGGAAGCCGCCGGCAAGCGGGAAGGAGTAATCATTTTAGGTGTTGATTTTATTTCCGAAGCTCACGAAGCGATCAAGGAAGGAAAACTTGACGGCAGCATCGCTTATTCGATTAATATTTATTCAAAAGCAGCGTTGATTCTGGCTCTGAAGACAGTGCAGGGACACGATATCCCTGATGAGGTTTACTCCCCGCTGGCCCTGGTTAGCAAAGAAAATGTTGCCGAATTTGCAGGATGGGAATAAAGGATTAATTTGATGGATATTAATTGGGCATTAGAAAAGGTTACTTTTTCAGAAGGGGCAACGCTTTTTGGCGTTGCCCCGGTAGAGCGCTTTGCCGGTGCCCCTTCCGGGCATCATCCGAGGGATTTCCTGGAAAAGGCCAGAAATGTTGTGGTTATCGGGGTTCCCATACCGGAAGGGGTACTCTACCGGGAGAACATGATGAAGGGATCGCCGATCGTGCCGGAAGAAGAA
>JAAYGO010000285.1 GCA_012727685.1 Bacillota bacterium
AAAAACATTTACCCCTACGGGTAGAAAGATTCTTGAAAGCTTAGAATACATCATGACCATGACCACCGATGATCCCAACCGTCGCGCTTTCAGCAGCCGTTTCAAGGTGCCCCGGGTGCTCAGCTTGACCGGTTTCTCGCCCGATATCTATCTCGATGTCAAAGAACAAAACGATTATTTTACATAAAATAACTACTGCTTTTTTTGTGATTTAGGGTGTCGAAAGCCCGGTCCAAATTATTGAATATTTAAATTGTACCATCGAAACCGTTTTCTGTCAAACATTGCCCGCGTGCACACAGGCTGACCAAGACCATTGGTCGCCCCTGTCCGGCTTGCCAGGGACGGGGTCTAGAGGAGCTGCCGGCAGCAGTTGGCAGCTCCTCTCCTCGCTGACCCCCATCTTTAAATTGCTGTTTGTTATCAATGTTTCGCACCGATCTAGTAAGAACGCCGCGCCTCTGGAGCGGATACAGTTACAGAACCGCTACGCACTTTTTCCGCATATAGCTGGCCAGGCTCTGCACGCCGCCGGCGAGGGAGATCAATTTAAAAATCTCCTCCTTGCGGTCGTTGTCCCACCATGATCCGGCCAGGCGGGTGATGCGGCTTCCTTTCCAGCCGGCAGGAAACATCGGTGTCGATGGGCCGACCATGACAACCTCGCGCGCCTTTTCGCACATCTCCAGCAAAGCGTCGATGGTCCCGTTGATCGTGGTGGTTCCGCTTAACAGGACCAGATCGCATTTTGGCAGTAACTCCGGCTGCTTTTCCATGGGACAGAGCAGATCCATAGCGGCACAGTGCCGCGCCTTGCATTTGCCTTTATCGAAGACAAATAGCTCCTTGACCAGAGGGGCGATCTGATCTGCCACAGGCTTGATCATGCCCACCATGCCCACCGTATCATCCGGCCTCAGCTCAAGGCCAAAAGGCGTGCCGGCCGTGTTGTCATCGGGCAGCTCCTGCCCCCGGGAGCCGGCGGCCAGAACAGCCGAGCCCACGGCCCGCTGCAAATCATTTTCCCCGGTGACAACTAAACTGGCAACCTCCGCCGCACTTTGGCCGATCACCGCCGGGGCATTGGGGAAGGCCGCGCAGCCGCTCGGCAGATCATCGCGCAGCACATAAGAAACCCCCACATCGCCGCTGTCAAGCTGGCAGCCAACCAGGGTGATCCCGATTACCAGGTCGCGCACAGTTTTGCCTGCCAGGTAGGGCTTTGCGGCAGCGAGCACTTTTTCCATGATCATGGATTAATGCTTCCTCCTTTTCTCTTACTCCTCCTTTTTCTCTTACTCCTCGTCAAGATGATCACTATTCTTCCATAGGCTCAATAAAGATGACGTCGTTTATCTTGCCGCTGGCGATGGCCAGATCCGGGAAAGAACCGTTGATCGCCCCGGAGAGGGTCCCCCGGATTTCACCGGTTGCATTTTCTGCAGGGCCAACGGGAATATGGAACTTGTCGGTGGCCACATAGCGGTAAGATGCCTCTGGATCCCAGCCCACATTGGCAATTATCTCCGCCGCGTTGTAAATTGAGCCGCTGACTACCGAATAGATGGCCTCACCTCCCGCGGTCACGGCAAAGAGGAAATCGGTAATGGTGGTGCCGTTCTCGGGGTTGTAGAGCACCGGCGGCGCATCAGAGGTGAAGTCGATCATCACGTAGAGGCCCGCAAAATCAGCGGCGGAAATCGCCTGCGTGCTGCCGTCATTATTGGTGATGGTGAGGTCGCCGCTGATGCCCTTGATGAGAAAATTAGCGGCATAGCTGATGGGGTAGGCGGCAACGGTTTCACCATTATAGCTGATCTCTTCGGGAACAGGCTTGTTGTCGGCGGTATAGAATCCCTCGCGGCTAAAATTAATGGCATTCTGCAGCAATACAATCCGCGCCGTCGGAACCAGTTCATCATAAGGCACCATGATCTCTTTATAGGTCGGCTGGGCTTCTCCTTCTTCCCCGGCGGCGCTTTCCTCTCCGCCGGCGGCTGCTTCTCCGCTCTCCTCCGGCGCGGCGGGCGCTTCGCTGCTGCAGGCTGCCGGAATGACCAGCATCAGCAGCAACAGCATTACAATCAACAGTTTCTTCACCATCAATCCCTCCAAACTGATCATTCTAAATTTCATTCTAAATTAGGGTCGCAAAAGCGAATCTGCTTGTGATCCGATTCTGCATTGTAAATATTAATCTCCACTCCGTAGGTTTCGCTTAGGTTTTGCTCTGTCATCACCTCGTCTACCGGTCCCTGCGCCACCATGCGCTTATAGCCGAGCATGGCCACGCTGGTGCCCACTTTCCAGACATGATTGGGGAAATGGGTGGTCATGATAATGGTCATCCCTTTTTGGGAAAGCTGCTTGATCGTATGGAGCACCATGGCCTGATTCTTAAAATCAAGATGGGAAGTCGGCTCGTCAAAGAGGATGATCTCCGGTTCCTGGCAGAGTGTCCGGGCAATGAGCACCAGTTGTCGCTCGCCGCCCGAGATATGGGTGTAACTTTTATCCGCCAGGTGGGCGATCCCCAGATCCTCCATGATGCTGTAAGCCAGCTCCGTATCATGCCTCGATGGAGTGCCAAACAGCCCCAGATGCGGTGTGCGCCCCATGCGCACCACTTCCAGTGAGGAGTAGGGAAAGGGTGCCCGGTGCTCCTGAAAAACAATCCCCATGGTCTGGGCCAGTTCAAGGATCGAATAATCCCGGACATTTTTTCCGTTAATATAAATAGCGCCTTCATTGAGAGCATAGTTGCCACTGATGCAATTAAAAAGCGTGGTCTTGCCGCAGCCGTTGGGCCCGAGCAGGCAGAAACACTCCCCCTCCTTAACGTCAAGGTTAATGTTGCGCCAAACCATTTCACGGGCATGATAGCCGAAACCGGCATTACGGATCGAAAGTTTTACGCTCATCAGTGCCACCCCCCTCTGGTCTTGCGCAACAGGTAGGCAAACACAGGCGCGCCAATGGCCGCCGTTAAAATGCCGAGGGGGATCTCGTTGGGCGTCAGCAGGCGGCAAAGATTGTCGATCATCAGCAGGTAACCGGCGCCAATCAACATGGTTGCCGGGATCAAGACCTTATGGTCGGGGCCCACGATCATCCGGCAAAAATGGGGAATCACCTGGCCCACCCATCCGATAATGCCACAAAAAGCCACCGCCGTAGAGGTGATCACGGTGGTAAAAATGATGATCAGCGCTTTCAGCAGCTCGGTATTAAGGCCCAGGGAACGCGCTTCGCGATCTCCCATGGATAAAACATTCAGTTTCCAGCGCAGCAGGTAGAGCCCGGCCATAGAAACGATGATCGGAAGGGAGGCGATCGCCAGATCTTTAAGGCCCACGCTGCCAAGGCTGCCCATCAACCAGAAGGTTATGGCCGGCAGTTTTTCTTCATCATCAGCCACAAACTTGATCAGCGACAGCAGCGATTGGAACAGCGCCGAGACGACCATGCCGGAAAGGACCAGCATCAAGATCGGTGTGACCTTGTAAATATGCGCCGTCAGATAGGTGATCGCCACGGCGATCAGGCCGCATAAGAAAGCCAAGCCCTGGATGACAATGGCAGGCAGCTCGAAGACCAGCCCGAGCGCCGCCCCGAAACTCGCGCCGGCCGAGACGCCGAGAATAAAAGGGCTGACCAGCGGGTTCTGGAACATCCCCTGGAAGGAAGCGCCGGACATGGAGAGTCCGGCGCCGATCAGGGCGGCCATTATGGCCCGCGGCAGGCGCACCCTGATCACCACATCCACGGCCGTTTCGCTCCAGTAGGGCTCGATCGGCAAATTTAATAACTTGTAACCCAAGATGGAGAATACCTCGCCCGGCGATACCGTATAGCGCCCCAGGAAGAGGCAGAGAATAAAGAGGCATACCGGGAAGGCAAACATCAAGATCCATTTCAGGCTGGACGGCTTTTTTTCTATGATATATTTGCCTTCAGCAAGTGTTTTGCCATTTTTAACTAGTTCGATCATAAATCAGGTTCGTCTCCAACTCTCTCGTACCAGCCGTCAATCACTTTTTGCGCCTGTTCGTCGGTCAGTTCAAACTCGTAGAACTCCCGGTAGTAATACTTTATTTCCTCCTTCACGTCAATATCGCCGAAGAGCTCGGGCTGGGTAATGGTCGCCAGCCAGAGCATCATCAAGGTAGTGGTCGTCCCTTTATCCAAAAAGAAAACGCCGGCGGGGATGCGATGCAGCTGTTTATTTTTTACCGCGCTTAAAGAGGACCAGATGGAGTCGTCTTTATACATGTGCTCGATCACCAGTTCCGGGTAATTGCCGTGATTATCCACCAGGATAATATCGGGATCCCACTCAAACAACTGCTCCCTGGTAACTTCCGGAAAATTGCCGGTGCCGGCCCCGGGTCCGACCAGCTTGCCGCCGCAGAGCCAGATTTCGTAATAACGGTTATTCAGCGGGTAGGAAGCCAGGATATTCTCACCCCAGGTGTTCCCCCAGAAAACGGTCGGGCGCTGCTCATCCGTAAGCTGGTGCGTGCGCTCATAGAGCATGGTGATCTTGTCGTGGCAATATTTCACCCAGGTTTCCGCTTCGGCCACGGCATCGCCGCCTAAAATATCCGCCAGGGTCCTCACCGCGCGGGTCGAGGCGTCAATATACTCATCCAGGGTTTGAGTCATGACGTCTTCAACCGTATCAAGGGGATTAATGTTCAAGGTCAGGACCACGGCCGGAAGGTTAACCGCCTCAAATTTTTTCAGCTCATTGTCATTATTGTAATAGATCACCAGGTCGATATCCCGGCGCAGGTATTCTTCAATATTCACCGCGGAACTGGGGTTGGCGCCGATCCCCTCGTAATTAGCCAGGTCGGGATTGGTGAGCAGGGCCAGCGGGTAATTGGTGGTATGGCCGCTTTTGGTCATCACAATCCGGTCATGGCCCCCCAGCATGAAGACCATCTCATAAGACGGCCCGGTCATGGCTGCAATGCGGGAGGGGTATACAGGTATGACAATCTCTCTATCGGCGAGATCTATAATCTTCCTGGTATCGCCGCTGCCGCTGGCATCGTCGCTCCCGCTGGCGGGGCGATCGGCTGCACAGCCGCAAAAAAAGAAGAGCACCAGGCACAGCAGCATTAACAATGAAAACTTTTTAAGCATAATATCGCTCCCTTGCCTGAAATAATTTGCGTCCAATGACCACGGTGGACCGGTTATTCGATCACAAAATTGATCGCCGCAAGATCATAGGTCATCCACCGGCCGCCGCTGTTGTTGATAAAGGCGGTGAGACCGAGGCGCTGATCATTGGTAATCTTGTTGGTGGTCATGCCGTCAAACATGCAGAAAAAGTCGACAGAGCCGAAATACTTGGAATCTCCTTCCGTCAAAGAATACTCCTCGTTTTTACCCTCGTTGCCGAGACCGTTGGTGCCGTAGTATTCGACCTCGACAATGTTGCCGGAAAGATCCATGCCCAGATCGGCCAGCTTGGCTAGCATGGTTTCGTAGCCGATCCCCAGGAAGCGTCCTTCGTAGGTGGAATCGCCGAAATTATACATGAAAGAACCGTCAAACATGGCAGTCGGGATCTTTTCCCCGCCCACCGGGGTCTTTTTCATAAAATCAGCCATGGTCAGCTCGCCGATCTTCGTGCCGTTCTTCTGAATCTCCACCGTAAAATCGGCAGGTGTGGAAACCAGGTAGACAGCGGTGACGCCTTTGTTCATCGCGCTGCCTGGCGCCACGCCGCCATAAACATGCTTTCCGTCAAGGACAATGGATTCATATTCCCCATCTTCAGCGGCGTAAGCGGCAAGGAATAGGCCTACCACATCGGAAACATACGAAACATAGCCGTCGACAGCCTCAAGAAAGGCACCCTGGTAAGCGGAGAGATCTTTACCCGTGATGGCAGCCGGAGAGGCGCCGTAATAATAAACCCCGTCAATCTCTTTGCCGGCCATCACCCCTTTGATGGCCTCGTAAGCGTAGCCTGGTTCATGAAGCAGCTCGCCGTCGCCGTAAATCTGGAGCAGCTCCCTTTCAAAATCGGCGCCGGGTTCAGCCGGAGCCTTGGAACAGGCCGCCAGGCTAAAAGTGGCCATCATGGCCAGCAGCAACAGCCATATTTTTTTCATGTCTAAACTCCCCCTGGAATTATTAAGAGTAACGCATGGTGTTACAACCGCTGTTCAGCGGCAAATGATTTAAAGCCGTTATGCACGGTTGGACATTGCGCCGCCATAATTATTCGACAGGATCAGTTTTTTTCCTTTTTGCAATTGAAAAAATTTAGGGAAGCCATTTAAATGGGCGCAAAAACAACCGGATCAGCTAACGCCGCTATGTCCCGGCAATGTAAACAGCGGTTTGCCGTAAACATCGCGGCCGAATTCAGCAACGATCCGGCGCCCGCCTTCTTTTTGTAGCCAGCGGGCAAAGAGGGCGGCCTCGTCCGGGCGGGCGGAGGGTACTTTTTCAGGGTTAACCACGGTTAAAATGAAAGTATTGGCCAGCTCCGGCGAGAAAGCTTCAGTGTTGTCCAGAAAAAGCTGCATATCGCCTCCACTGTGTGAGAGGAAGAAGGAGGCCTTGTCTGTGAGCATGTAAGCTATTTTTTCACGGGCATACCTCAGCGCACCCAGGTTTCCCGCCACTCCGGGATAGAAGAGATACCAGTCTCCCCCGGGGGTGATACCGCTTTTTTCCCAGATCTCCGTTTCCCGGAGGTGGGTGCCGGAATGGTCTCCCCGCGTGACAAAAGGGGCCTTGGCAAGCGCTATCTGCCGGAAGGCTTCCGTGATAGACAGCGGCGGGTTTGCTTTCCCGAGCGCTGCCGGGTCGGCAGTAGGGCCGGCCAGGGCGAAATCACTGGCCATCACCGGGATTTGTTCCGCGCCCCAGCCCTCGGCCATAAACAGCGCTTCCAGCTCCGGGGCGTGGGTGAGGACCATATCCACCCGCCCTCCCCTGGCAATATCAAAAGCCTTGCCGCTGCCCGCGGCCAGGTGGCGCACCAGAATATTCTTCTCCTTAAAGAAAGCATCTTCCAACTCATCAAGCAGCCCGGCCTCCACCGGTTCGAGGGTGCTGGCCATGAGCAGGAAATCATGCGGCTGTGTGGTTTCCGGTTCCAACCGCGCCGGCTCCGGCTGCGGCCCGATTTTGCTCATGAACTGATCCAGCCGGCGGTCCACATCCGCTTTGAACTCTTTATACTCATGCAACAAGCTTTTGCCGGTGCTGGTAAGCAGCGCCCCGCCCCCGGCATAACCGCCCACCTGCTTGTCCACCAGGCTCAATCCAAGGGCCTTTTCCGCCTCCATCAGCAGCCCCCAGGCATAGCGATAGGAGACGCCCGCGCGCGAGGCGGCCCGGCTGATCGATCCGTAGAGCATAATATTCTCCAGGAGACAAAAAAGGTCATTGCCCGAGATATGCTTTTGATTCTCAATCTCGATTAATAATTTAAGCAGCATTTTTCGAAAACCTTTAATAAAAGTTTCTGGCTTCATTATATCAATAGAGCAGTAAAGCGGCAATGCTTGAAAAAATAAGCAATGGACACGATCATGATTTAATGCCTTTGACAGGCCGGTTCAATCGGTTCCCTGCGGATCAGCTTCCGGAAGAGGCGCAAATA